>CAZKHO010000031.1:0-21735 GCA_964552505.1 uncultured Bifidobacterium sp.
GGCGCTTGGCGGAGGTGATGGCCTTCTTCTTGGCGGCGGTGGAGATCATGGTCTTTCGGTTCGTCTCTTGGGTGAAGTTTTGGAGGGGAGATCGTAGCCGAAGCCCCCCATGCCCCGCAAGGCACTGCTCGGTGGGGGTTTGCGTCGGGTCCCGCGCTCCGGAACCCGCCGTTTTGGCGCTCCACGGCCTATTCTGCCGGGGATGACCGCCACCGCAACCCAGAGCAGCCTTCGGGAAGCCACTGCCGCCTACCTTGCGGAGGCGGCCAAGATCGAGCAGGGTGGCGGCCCCAGCGGTGCCGAGCGTCAGCACCGGCACGGTCGGCTGACCGCCCGGGAGCGCATCGAACTGCTGCTGGACAAGGGCTCGCCGCGGCTGGAGTGCGGCCTGTTCGCGGCCTGGGGCATGTACCGCGAGTACGGCGGCGCGCCCGGGGCGGGCGTGGTGACGGTGCTGGGGGTGGTTGAGGGCAGGCCCTGCATGGTGGTGGCCAACGACGCCACGGTGAAGGCGGGAGCCTTCTTCCCCATGACCTGCAAGAAGATCATCCGGGCGCAGATGGTGGCGCAGCGTGCGCGGCTTCCCCTGCTGTACCTGGTGGACAGCGCCGGCGTGTTCCTGCCGCTGCAGGAGGACGTCTTCCCCGACACCGACGACTTCGGACGCATCTTCCGCAACAACGCGGTGATCAGCGCGGAGGGCATTCCGCAGCTCTCCGCCATCATGGGCAACTGCGTGGCCGGCGGCGGCTACCTGCCGGTGCTGTGCGACACCCTGCTCATGACCGAGGGCAGCGGCCTCTATCTGGCCGGCCCCGCGCTGGTGAAGGCGGCGATCGGTCAGGAGGTGTCGAGCGAGGAGCTGGGTGGAGCGCAGATGCACGCGCAGATCAGCGGCACCATCGACTTTCGCGAGAAGGACGACCCGGCGTGCATCGCACGGCTTCGCAGCCTGATGGCCAAGCACGGCGCCGCGCGCAAGCTGGCGAAACCGGAACTGGCGGTGAAGCCGTCGGAGCGGCCGGAGTCCGAGGTGCAGGACGTGTTCACCGGTGAACCGGGGCGGCAGTACGACATGGTGGAGCTGCTGAAGTGCGTCGTGGACGGCGGCTCCTTCGACGAATATCGCGCCGAGCACGGCCGCAGCCTGGTGTGCGGCTACGCGTCGATCGGCGGCTTCGCGTGCGGCATCGTGGCCAACCAGCGCAAGATGACCGAGCGGCAGATGCCGGGCGGCAAGGCCGGACCCAGCAAGGCCATGAACATGCCGGCGGTGATCTACGACGACAGCGCCGACAAGGCCGCGCGGTTCATCCTGGAGTGCAACCAGCGGCGCGTGCCCATCATCTTCGTGAACGACACCACCGGCTTCATGGTGGGTCGTGACAGCGAGCAGGGGGGCATCATCCGCGCGGGCGCCAAGATGGTGAACGCCATGAGCAACTGCGTGGTGCCCAAGATCACGCTGATCGTGGGCGGAAGCTTCGGCGCCGGCAACTACGCCATGTGCGGGCGCGCCTTCGACCCGTTCCTCACGCTGGCCTGGCCGGGTGCGCGATGCAGCGTGATGGGCGCGGCGCAGGCGGCGGGCACGCTCCTCCAGATCGACCTGGCGGCGCGCGAGCGCAAGGGCGAGAAAGTGGACGAGGCCATGCGTGCGCAGCTGCTGAAGGCCATCACCGCCAGCTACAGCGAGCAGCAGGACATCCGCTACGGCGCCAGCCGCGGCTGGGTGGACCGCATCATCGAGCCGGCCCGGACGCGGGAGGAGCTGGCCTTTGCACTGGCGCTGGCGCACATGGCGCCCATGGACGCGCCCCTGCGAACCGGCGTGATCCAGACGTGAGCGCGCCGCGCGAGATCGTGGTGGCGACCGGCAACCCCCACAAGGTGGAGGAGATCCGGGCGATCCTTGGGCCGACGGGGCTTGTGGTGCGCTCGCTCGACGAGGTGGGCGGGCCGTTCGCCGAGCCCGACGAGACGGGGCGAACCTTCGAAGCGAACGCACGCATCAAGGCGGTGGCGTACGCGCGCGCGACGGGGCGAACCGTGCTGGCCGACGACTCGGGCCTGGAGGTGGACGCATTGGGCGGCGAGCCAGGCGTGGACAGCGCGGTCTGGGCGGGTTCGCACGGGGCGCGTGCCGAACGCGACGCGCGCAACAACGCCAAGCTTGCCGAGCGCATGCGCGGCGTGGCGGCCGACCGACGCGCCGCGCGCTTCGTGTGCTGCATGTGTCTGGCCGACGCGAGCGGCCGCGTGCTGGCCGAGACGCGCGGCACCTTCGAGGGCCGCATCGGCGAGGTTCCGCGCGGCAGCCACGGCTTCGGCTACGACCCGTGGCTCTGGCTCGACGACGCCGGCTGCTCGAGCGCGGAACTGCCGCCGGAGGCGAAGAACGCTCGCAGTCATCGGGGCCATGCGGCGCGCGCGATGGCCGCCGCCATCCGCGCCATGGGCTGAACCATGCGGCTTCCCGTGCTCATGCCCCGTGTGTCCGAGCAGCGTTACAGCTGCCACGGCTGCGGCGACTGCTGCCGCGACTTCACCATCGAGCTTCGAGGCGACGACTTCGACCGGCTGCGGGCCCAGGGCTGGGAGTCGGAGATGGGCGGGCCGTTCTGGGTGGCGTTCGCCGGACGGCGCTGGCTGAGGCAGCGCGAGGACGGGGCGTGCGTCTTCCTGGGACCGGAGGGCCGATGCCGGATCCACGCGCGCCACGGGCTGGAGGCCAAGCCCGTGGCCTGCCAGCTGTTCCCGTTCTCCTTTGCGCCGGCACCCGGCGGTGCCGAAGTGGGCGTGAACTTCGCATGCGTGAGCGTGCGGCGCAGCGCCGGCGCCGGTCTGGCGTCGCACCGGTCCGAACTTGGCCGTCTGCAGGCGGCGGTGCCGGAAGCGTGCGAGCCGGCGCCGCTGGCCGAACTGGAGGCCGGCGTTCCGGCCGAGCCCCGCGAGGTGGATGCGGTGGCACGCGCCCTGGACGCGTGGCTCTCGGACGGAGCCGTCTCCGGAGCGACCCGGCTGCAGGGCTTCGCGTGGCTGGCGCAGTCGCTGTGCGGAGCGCGCCTGGCACGCGTCCGGGGCGAGCGTCTTGAGGAACTGCTGGACACGCTGGTGGAGGCCGCGCCTGCGGAGCTTCCGATGCTGCCGGTGGATCCGCCGCAGGCGCGTGCATGGCGACTGCTGCGTCAGGCGGTGTTCGCCCGCGTGGAGGATCCCAAGATCGCCTCGCTGCAGCGACAGGGTCGCGTGCGGGGCATCCTGGCCCAGTGGCGTCGCAGTCGTGCATGGTCGCGTGGTGGCGGGGAGGTGCCAGCCATCCATGGGTGGCCGGTCATGCGCTTCGACGACATGGTCGCAGCGCCGCGACTCTTCGCCGGCGCGGACGCCGTGGCCATCGACGAACTGCTGCGACGCTGGTTGCGCGTGACGGTGCTGGGCGGACGCGCGTGGGGGTCGGGCCTCTACGGCCTGCCGGTGGCCGAAGGCGTGGCGCTGGTGGCGCTGAACGCGGCGTGCGTGGCCTGGCTGGCGTGCGCCAGGGCCGCGGCCGCCGGCGAAGGCGAAGTTCGGCTGGACCACGTGGGCCAGGCGATCGGCAGAGTGGACCGGGCCAGCGGACGCGCGCCGTGGCTTGGTTCGCGGGGTGAGCGGCTGCGCGTGCGCTGGCTCTGCGACGCCGACGCGATCCGTCGTGCGGTGCGGGCGCTCAGCTGAGCGGCGGTCGCCTGCGCGTCCGTTCGCGAAGGATCACCCAGACGGCTCGCACGGCGTCCAGCGGACCGATCTTCTTGCCTCGCCGTCGGTCGCGTGGGTCGTAGGTGACGGGCGCCTGTGCCACGTCCGCACCCAGCCGGGAGAGCGCCGCGACCAGCTGAGGTTCCACGCCGAATCGGTCCTCGCTGAGCCACGGTCGCACCGCCCGCAGCAACGGGACGCGCAGCAGCTTGAAGCCGCATTCCATGTCGTTCACGCGCAGGCCGGTGAGCAGGTTGCTCATTCCGGTCAGTGCGCGGTTGGCCGTGGTGTGAAGCCGCCGCCAGGCGCTGCCGTCGTGCGGGTGGGCCCAGCGGTCGCCGATCACGGCGGACAAGGGGCCTGGCGGCAGGGCGGCCAGCAGTCCGGTCCAGTCAGCAGGGTCGTACTCCAGATCGCCGTCCTGCGTCAGCACCGCGTCCTCGGGACTCGCCTGTTCCAGCGCCCGATCGAATCCCGTCCGCAGCGCAGCGCCCTTGCCCCGGTTGGTGGGATGGCGAAGCAGCTGCAGCATGCCCGCAGGCCCGCCCAGTTCTGCAGCGAGACGATCCGCCGCCTCTGCGGTGGCGCGGGTGCTGGCGTCGTCCACCAGCAGCAGCCTTCGGGACCAGCCGTGTGGCAGCGCCGCCACGGCCGCACGCCGGACGCACGGCTCGATCGTGTGCGGCTCCTCGAAGACCGGGATGACCACGAACAGCGTGGGCACGCGGGCTCAGCCGCCCGAGGTGCCGATCGACTTGCGCATGTCGGTGTCGGCCTGCATGTTCTGCATGCGGTACATGTCCATCACGCCCAGTTTGCCGCCGCGCAGCGCCTCGGCGATCGCCTTCGGAACCTCAGCCTCGGCCAGCACCACCAGCGCGCGGTTCTTCTGCGCCTCGGCCTGGTACTCGGCCTCCTGCGCCACCGCGGCCGCGCGGCGCTGCTCGGCCATGGCCTGGAAGCGCTTGCTGTCCGCCTCGGCCTGCGCGGTCTGCAGGTTGGCGCCGATGTTGTCTCCCACGTCGATCTCGGCGATGTCGATGGAGAGGATCTCGAACGCGGTTCCCGAGTCGAGGCCCTTCGCCAGCACGGTCTTGCTGATGCGGTCGGGCTGCTCCAGCACCACCTTGTGGTTCTCGGCGGCGCCGATGGTGGCGATGATGCCCTCGCCCACACGCGCGATGATGGTCTCCTCGGTGGCGCCGCCGACCAGGCGGGCGATGGCGGTCCGAACGGTCACGCGCGCCTTGCAGCGCAGCTGGATGCCGTCCTGCGCCACGGCGTCGACGGTCTCCTTGTTGCTCACCTGACTCGGGCAGTCGATGACCTTGGGATCCACGCTGGTCTTCACGGCCTCCAGGATGTCGCGGCCCGCCAGGTCGATGCTGGTGGCGCGATCCCATCCCAGGTCGATGTGGGCCTTCTCCGCGGCGATCATCGCCCGGATCACGCGGTCCACGCGTCCGCCCGCCATGAAGTGGGCCTCGAGCAGGTTGGTGGGGACTTCCAGGCCCGCCTTCTTGGCCGTGATCCGATTCAGGACGATCACGGCGGGCGGAACCTTCCGAAGACGCATCATGATGAGGTCGAGAAGACTGACCTTGGCGCCGCTCAGGAAGGCCTGCAGCCAGAGCTGCAGGTACTGACTGATCATGATCAGCAGGATGAGGCCGATCAGGGCGATCACGCCCAGGCCCACCATGCCGAGCACGGTGAGGGCGTCCGATGCAAGCAGGTGCGTCCTGTTCATGACGGGGAGGGTAACGCCGGGCCGTCGCCCCGGTCGCCCACGAGCCGGACACGCAACGTGGTGCCGTCTCGGCCGGTGACCCGGACCGGGCAGCCCGCCTCGATGAAGCCGCCCTCCGCCAGCGCCTCGTGCATCGCGCCGTCGATGTCCACCCGGCCGATCGGCCTCAGGCCCGTGCGTGCGACGCCCATCGCGCCATCCGCGGGCGGTGAGGTTCGCGGCGATCTCTCACGGACTTCGGCATGCAGCACCGCTCGGCGTGCCATGGAGGTCCCGCTCCAGAGACGAAGTCCGTAGCCGATCGCGAATGGCGCCCCACCCAGAGCGGTCGCCAGCGAGGCCACGCCCCAGAGCGTGGAGTGGATGAAGAAGCAGGTCACGCCTGCCGCGATCGACAGCGTGCAGAGAAGCGACAGCAGGCCCGCACTCGGAACCACGAACTCCAGCGCGAAGAGCACCAGCGCCACGCCGAAGAGCGCGAAGCCCGCGATCAACGGCGCGTCGACGCCCGGAGGTGCCGACTGCGCGAGCAGCACAAGCGCAGTCACGGCGCCGCCTCCACTCGGATTTCGATCCCGTCGCATCCAATCACGCGCACGGACATCCCGCGTTCGATCCACCCGTCGGATCGAGCCGGAAGCGTCCGGCCGCCCACCTGGACCGTGCCCACCGGGCGAAGGTCGGTCTGGGCGACGCCCAGCGCTCCGATCGGAGGGAGGACGGAATCCACCGGCGGGCCTCCGATCTCCGCGCGCAGGACGGCGCGACCGAGCAGGCCTCCGTCCGAGCGTCCCATCCACCAGGCGGTCCCGGCGGCCGCGGTCATCGCCGCGACCAGCGTCCCCAGTCCGCGGATCACGCCCTGGGTGGGATCGGGGGAAGGGTCGGACACCACGAAGAGTCCCACGGTGCCCGCCACGATGGCCACCCCGCCGATCGCGCCGAGGAAGATCGAACCGGGGAAGACCAGCAGCTCCACAGCCACCAGCGCCATGCCCGCCAGCAGGAGGACTCCGGGCCACCAGTCCGCAAGGCCCGCCAGAAGCGGTCCAGCGAAGAGCAGTGACGCGGCTCCCAGCCCCGCGATGGAGAACCAGCCCAGCCCTGGCGCCGTCATCTCGCCCGCGAAACAGGCCAGCAGGGCGATCACGAGCAGGGCTCGCACCCACCAGCTTGTGAGCAGTCTGGCCAGTCCCTCGCTCCACCGCGGACCCAGGGTGAAGCTGCGTTCAGCGCCCAGGAAGGCCCGAAGCTGGACTTCGTCCGCCACGGTGCCTGCGGCCATGCCAAGGGCTCGCGCTTCGTCGGCACGCAGCGTGAGCAGTTCGTCTGCGCGGTCAAGCCGGGACACCACCTGAAGGCGCTCGCGGTCGCTCGATGTCAGGGGCGCTCTTCCCGGGGGCAGGTCCTGCGGTGCGGCGTCCAGGCGCGCTCCTGGGCGACGCAGGGCGTCGGTGATCCACGGCAGCACGTTGCCCGGCGTTCGCGGGATCGCCTCAGAAGCCCGCTCGTCCGGCGTCCCCCCGAACACCGCTTCGTACTCGGAGGCGTCCACGATGAATCGCTCGCCGCGAGCCTGGTCCTCCAGAAGCCAGAGTTCCTCCGAGGGATCGACGAAGGCTCGGCAGAGCCGTTCGTCATGACCTCGACGGCGGGCGCTGTCCGTGACTTCCGAGAGCAGCGGCGCCGCCAGTTTCGCCCGTTCGGCCGGAGGGAGCGACTGCAGACCCACCACCGGGAGCACCGCGATGGGCGCCGCGTCGCCGAACACCGCGTCCGGCGTCACCACGATCTCCCGGCAGGCGAGCGCCGCGATCGTGCCGGCGGAGTAGGCGCGCGGCCGGATCCAGGCGACCGTGTTGGGAGGGAACTCGCCCTTGATCCGTCGACACAGCTCCAGCGTGGACATCATCTCGCCACCCGGTGTGTCGAAGGCGATCACCACCGCGTCGGCACCGGCCTCGCACGCCATGCGGGCCCGGCGTGTGAGGCTCTCGGTGGAGATGGCGTCCATCTCGCCCTCCATGGGGAGGATGGCCACCACGTGCGCTGCGCGACTGGGTGGCAGCGGGGGCGGGGCGTCCGGCGTCGGCATCCCCAGGGCGATCGTCGCGATCAGGACGGCGAACCGCATGGAGGCAGCCTATCCCCAAACGAAAGGACGGCGGCGCCAAGGCGCCGCCGTCCGGTTCGTTTCGAGCGCAAGGCCCTGGCTCAGTCGTAGAGCAGGGTCTTGTCGGTGGGCAGGGCCACCTTGTTCGCGCCGGTCGAGGTGAGGAAGGGGACCACCAGCATCCACATGTCGGAGTAGCCGGTGGTGTCGTCCTCACGGAAGTAGTTGTCCAGGCCTTCCGAGGCGCCGCAGTTGGAGTTCTTGTCCACCACGCGGGCACCCATGTCGGTCAGCTTGGTGCAGGAGCCCGAGTAGAAGGTGTTGACGTAGTCGGCGTGGTTGTCGCCGAACACGATGTTGCCTTCCCACGAGCCCTTCGGGCCGTGGATCTCGAGCGTCTTGCTCTTCTTGAACGTCTCCACGTCGGTGCCGGCCACCGAGCCGTCGATGCCGTCCTGCACGCCGCGGTTGCCCACCACGGCCAGCGAGCTGGATCCGCCGTTCTTCCAGCCCTTGGTGCGGCGCGTGGCCGCCAGGCTGGAAGTGCTGGCCGGGTTGATCAGCGGCATGGTGCCGTAGCTGATGTTGGACGAGTTCTTCAGGTTGCCCTTGAAGTTGCCGGGGCTGCTGTCGGTGAAGACGCCCTCGCCCTTCTTGTCGCCGTCCCAGTACTTGTCGTTGGCCGGGTCGTACTGGGTCATGTCGTAGTTGGAGCACACCGACACGTTCGAGCTGACCTCGGACGGGCTGACGCAGAGCGGCGCGGAGAACATGTTCTGGGCGATCGAGGCGGCATAGAGGCTGGCGTGATCGTTCTTGGTCACGTCCTCCTCGCCACGGCCGATCGTCGAGCCCACGCGGTTGATGAGGCCCGGCGTGGGCAGCGGGTTGGTGGGGTACTCGTTCGGATAGTCGATGGACTTCACCACCCACGCCTGGTGGATGCCCTTGAGCTGCGTCGAGTCCTTGAGGACGCGGGCGCGCGCGCGGGCGTTGTTGAGTGCCGGCAGCAGGATGCCGAGCAGCAGGGCGATGATGGCCATGACGACCAGAAGTTCGATGAGGGTGAATCCCTTGCGGCGAGACATGGTTTGGTTTCTCCTGAGGGTGTCGGTTGGTTGGATGGTTCGGGGTTCTCGGTTCGCTGGCATCACGGAGCGGTGCCGTCGTTCCTCCAGTCGAACTCTGCGACCGGAGCCGTGGTGCTGGAGAACTCGTTGCTGAAGATGCCGAGCCAGGTGTCGCCACCACGCTTGGTGTTCGCCTGGATGCCGCAGCCCGTGCCGTTGAAGCCGGTGTCGGCGTCATAGAGGTCGTCGGGCGAAACGTTGCCGCCGCCGCACTCGAAGGTCACGGACTCGGGCTTGAAGGCCTTCACGCGCTCCACGTGGGCGTCGCCGAAGACGATGAAGCCTTCCCAGACGTCCTTGGGACCGTAGAGGGCCGTGGCATAGCTCTTCTTGTAGTAGTCCTCCACGTTGCGCTTGGTGGGATCCAGGCCGCGGGTGCCCATCAGCGGCTTGGTGGAGTCGCTGTTGGCGCGCCAGTTGGCCTCCTTGCGCTGGCCCACCGGGGCGAGCAGGGCGTACGACACGTTGCACCAGTTGGGCGCCACGGAGCCGTCGCCGCTGAGGCTGCCCTTCTTGCTGCCGGTCTTGCTGAGATCGATCGCGCCGATGTTCAGCTTGTCGCCGAAGTTGAAGTCCCACCAGATGTCCTTGGGGATGCTCCGCTTGGAGTAGTCGTACGCCGGCGTGCCCATCTTGCCCATCTCGGTCACGACCGGGTTCTTCTCGCAAGGGCTGATGCAGATGTCGGGGTTGAAATGCTCGTTGCCGATCATCAGCGAGAAGTAGTTGCGAGTGTTGTTCATCTTGTCGTGCTCGGCGCCCTTGCCGGGCTCGGTGCCGACGCGGTCGATGAGACCCGGGGTGGGCAGGCGCTTCTGCGTGTCGTTGTTGGCCTCCACCAGGAACGCCTTGCAGATCTGGTTCTGCTGCACGGAGCACTTGGTCTCGCGGGCGTTCTGCTGGGCCTTGCTGAGGGCCGGCAGCAGCAGGCCGATGAGCAGGGCGATGATGGCGATCACGACGAGCAGCTCGATGAGGGTGAAACCGCGAAGCTTTCGCATGGTGTCTGATCTCCGGGACCGTGTCCCGAACAGGATGGGGCAGCCGTGGCAGGGCTGCGGGTGACGGGCCTCGGGACCGCTGGGGTCCTGAGAGCCCTGTGGTCCCCGCTCGCCAGGCGGGGAAGGACGCGTGCTCCGATCCTGCGGACGGCAGGGGCGGAGCGTGTGTCGAGAAGTGGGTGGTCCTGACGCTGAGACAGGATCGATCCAGATCCGACGGAGCCGGACGGGGGCGAACAGCCCTCGAGACGGCGGTTGCCCGACGCAGGAGCCTTGGGCGCTTCCAGCGCGGGCGTCGTGGGATGTCGATCGCGTCAGGGGAATGAGTCGCCGGAGTCCGGCGGAATCAGGGCATGGTGGCGGGATGAACCCGTCGAATGACCTGAGGCGACCAGCAGTGAACCGAGCAAGTTAACCGAGTGTGAACACGGGTCAAGCCCAATGGGGCTCGATCCGGTGGGAACCTTCGGTGGCGGATTCCCCGGGGTTCCGCGAAGATGCCCGGATGAGCGAATCCCCCTCCACCCGTCTCTCGGCTCTCGGACTTTCCCTTCCGCCGGCCCCCAAGCCCGTGGCGGCCTACGTGCCGTTCGTCCGGACCGGCAATCTGGTCTTCGTCAGCGGCCAGCTGCCCATGAAGGATGGGGTGCTGGCCAAGGGATCCCTCCCAGGGCAGGTCAGCGTCGAGTCGGGCGCGGCGGCCGCACGCCAGGCGGCCTTGAACGGTCTGGCGGTGCTGGCGGACGCCGCAGGTGGCCTGGATCGCGTGAAGCGCATCGTGCGTGTGGGCGTCTTCGTGTGCAGCGAGGCCGGCTTCACCGATCAGCCGAAGGTGGCCAACGGCGCCAGCGAACTGCTCCAGCAGGTCTTCGGCGAAGCAGGGCGTCACGCGCGCGCGGCGGTGGGCAACATCGCGCTGCCGCTGGGTGCCTGCGTGGAGGTGGAGCTGCTGGCCGAGGTGGAGTGAGTCTCAGGCCTTGCCGCCGCGGGCAAGGAAGAGCCAGACGTTCACCAGCAGGCTGATGAGCAGCAGCGCGCCCAGGGCCACGGGCATCCATGGAAAGGCGGAGCCGCTTCCTGCAAGCTCCGGCACCGGCGTGTCCTCGTCGGGCTTGGGCTCGCCGGTGGCCAGCGAGGAGACGAACGCGCCGCTGGGGCGAGCGTGGACGGGCTCGCTGCCGGCCAGCACCGCCTCCAGATCCTCCAGCAGCTGGTTGGCGCTCTGGTAGCGGTCGCGTGCGTCCTTGGCCATCATCATCTCGATGACGAGCGCGGTTCCCTGCGAGAGTTCCGGCACCAGATGGTCCGGCGGCGTGAGCGGATCCTTGAGGTGCCGCTTCATCACCTCGGTGGGGTCCTTGCCCTCGAACGGCACCCGCCCCGTCACCATGTGATAGAAGGTGGCGCCCAGGCCGTAGATGTCCGCGGCCGGCGTGATTTCAAGCACCCCGCGCGCCTGTTCGGGGCTGATGTAGTAGGGGGTTCCGAAGGCCTTTCCGGCCTCCGCCTCGGCGGCCTCCCGGTCGCTGACCGCGCGCGCCAGGCCCAGGTCGGCCAGCTTGGCCACGCCGGCCTTGGAGATCATGATGTTCTTGGGCTTGATGTCCCGGTGGATGAAGCCCTTCTCGTGCGCGTGCTTGAGCGCCTTGGCCACCTGCTGCACCAGCAGCAGCGCCGGACGCTCCGGGATGCGACGGAGCGCCTGGATGCGGTCGTGCACGGTGTCTCCGTCCACGTACTCCATCACGAAGTAGTGATGCTCGCCGGCCTGACCCACATCCAGCGCGCCCACGATGTGCTGGTCGTTCAGCTTGGCGGCGGCCCGACCTTCCTTGTAGAACCGCTCGATGAACTTGGTGTCGCTGCTGTACTTGCGAGGCAGGATCTTGATGGCCACCAGTCGGTCGAGCGAGAGCTGCTTGGCCAGATACACCGTGGCCATGGCGCCCGCCCCCAGCTTCCGGATCATCTGGTAGCCAGGGATGGCGCCCTGGCCCTTGTCGGCCTCCAGCTCACGCTGCAGGCGGGCGAGCTGGCGACGGGTGACCACTTCCTTCTGGACGAGCACGTCGGAGAGCTTGGCTCCCGGCCCCAGACGGGACTGGATCTCCCGGCACTTGTCCACTTCCTCACGGGTGGCCCAGCCCCGGTCGACCACGGCCCGCCCCACGATGGTGTCGCCGCCCGATCGCCCGGAGGCGCTGTCGCCGGCGGCGGTGCCGGGGGGGACCCGGGCGGGCTCTGGGTTGGACTTGGGGGCGTCGGTCAAGGGCGGTCCCGCGCTGAGGAGGGGCGGACTATACAGTCACCATTCGCATGGCCGCGTCCGACAGCCGCATCCTTCTGGTGAAGCCGAGCGCATTGGGGGACGTGTGTCGGACCATGCCCGCCCTGGCCAGCCTTCGGGCGGCCTTCCCGGACGCGCGGATCGACTGGCTGGTGCAGGACGACTTCGCCGACGCCGTCCGTGGGCATCCGGCGCTGGGGGGCGTGGTGGAGTTTCCGCGGCGAGCCTGGCGTCGCTGGTGGTCTCCGGCCTCGTTGCTGCAGGCGCGAAGCTTCTCGCGGGGCCTCCGCCAAGGCGGGTACCAGCTTGCGATCGACCTGCAGGGACTGTTCCGCAGTGGCTGGTTTGTGCGCGCCACCGCCGCGCCGCGCCGCGTGGGATGGCTCGACGCGCGGGAGTTGGCGTGGCTTGGCACCAACGAGCGGCATGCGCGCCGCGCTGGCCCGGACGCCACCGAGATGATGCTTGCGTTGCTGGAGGATGCGGGCGTCGCCCCGGTGCGGGATCCGCGCATGCACCTGCCGACCGGAGCCACGCAGCGATGGGAGACGCTCCGCGCCGACTGCGGCCTGCGCGAGGGCTACGTGGCCCTGGCGCCCACCAGCCGATGGGCGAGCAAGCGATGGCCGGCGGCGCGATGGAAGGCGCTCGCCGAGGGATTGATCCGTCGTGGCGTGCCCGTGGCCATGCTGGGTGCTCCAGGCGAGATGGAACAGGTGCAGGCCGCCATGCCCGCCTCTGGTGCGGTCAACTTGTGCGGGCGCATGCGACTTTCCGAATGGATGGCGGCGATCGCGGGGAGCGCGGCGGTGATCGCCAACGATTCGGCGGCCACGCATGCCGCGGTGGGCTTTGGTCGTCCGCTGGTGGCCATCTACGGCGCCACGGATCCGGCGTCGGTGGGGCCGTTCGGGCGTCCGGATTCCGTGGTCTCGCCGCCCGGACCGGCTCCGACGGATCCGCACGCCTATCGAAGCGATCACCTTGCGATGCGCATGGAACTGGTGCCCCTCGAAGCCGTGCGCGAGCGGCTGGACGACCAGATGCGCCGAGGGCCACGGTGGTGAGCGCCCCTTCGCCGCTCATCCTGGCCAGCCGCTCTCCGGCACGCATGGCCATCCTTCGCCGGCATGGCGTGGTGTTCGAGAGCATCGAGGCCGGCGTGGACGACGCTTCGGCGCCACCGACCGGTGATCCGGTCCAGGTGGCCACGGCGCTGGCGCTCTCGAAGGCGCGCGCGGTCCAGGCTTCGCACGCCGCGCGCTGCGAGGGTCGCTTCGTGGTGGCCGCCGACACCATCTGCCGTCATGGCGACCATTCCATCGGCAAGCCGGAGTCCGTCGACGAGGCGGATCAGATCCTGCATCGGATGATGGATGGGTCGCATCGCGTGGTGACGGGTGTTGCGCTGGCGCGTGACGGGCGTGTGGAGACGTTCGCGGACGAGGCGCTGGTGCGGCTGGAGAATCCCGGCCGCGAGGCGCTTCAGGCCTATCTGCGCTCCGGACGCTGGCAGGGCAAGGCGGGGGCGTACGACATCGGCGAACGACGCGCGGCCGGATGGGTGGTGCACTGCGAAGGGGACGTGGACACGGTGGGTGGCCTTCCGTGGCGACTGGTGGGGGCGCGCCTGCGGGAGTGGACGCCATGAGCGGGCCGGTGCCGCTCGGCCTACTTCCCGTGACATGGCCGCTCTCGCTGGCCTACGGGTTGGGCGTGCGTGTGCATGCCGCATGGGCCGGAGCCCCGTGGAGCGCTCCACGGCCCGTGATCTCCGTGGGCAACATCTCCGCCGGAGGCACCGGCAAGTCCCCCATGGTGCGCTGGGTGTGCGACACCCTGGTGCATGCGGGCCGCAGCCCCGCCATCGTGATGCGCGGGCATGGTGGCGGCGAACGCTCGGACGAGGTGCTGGAGCATCGCGCCAGCAGGCCGGCGGTTCCGGTGGCGGTGAGCGCCGATCGCCGGCAGGCCATCGAGCGGCTGCTGGCGGAGCGGCCCCAGGTGGACGCGCTGGTGCTGGACGACGGCTTCCAGCATCGCCGCGTGGCGCGGGACCTGAATCTGGTGCTGGTGGACGCGGCGCGGCCCGCCATCGACGGTGCGCTGCTTCCGGCCGGATGGCTGCGTGAGCCGGCGGGCGGACTTCGTCGGGCGGACGCCGTGGTGGTCACCCGCGCCACGCGGGCGGCCGCGGGACTGGGGGAGCAGATCCGTCGTCTGCACGGCGATCCGCCCATGGCGTGGACGGATCATGTCTGGGCCGGTCTGGAGATCGAGGCGGCGGGGCGGGACTTGCGCGAAGGGCTGGATTGGCTGCGTGGCCGACCGGTGGCCGTGTGGGCGGGCATCGGCCACCCGGAAGCCTTCCTGGATCAGTTGGCCGGGGCTGGCGCGCGCGTGGTGCACGCGCCCCGACTTCGTGACCATCAGGCCTACGGCGGCGAGCGCGTGCGGCGTCTCCTGCGCGAAGCACGCGCCGAAGGTGCCGAGGCGATCGTCTGCACCGGCAAGGACTGGACGAAGCTGGTGGGCACGCTGCCACCGGACGCGCTCCCGGTGGCGCGCCCGGAGCTCCGGCTCTCGTTCGTCCGGGGCGAGGACGCCCTGTCTCAGGCGCTCCGGGCTGCGTTGGAGCGAGGGGATGCACGAACCCGCCGCTAGACTGCGCGGATGAGCGGAAACGCCGAAGCGCTGGTCCCGTTGCTGTCCGGTTGGAAGGCCACCGACCTGCTGGTGGTGGGGGACTTCATGCTGGATCAGGCGCAGCACGGTTCCGCCGACCGCCTGAGCCCCGACGCGCCGGTGCCTGTGCTCCTGAGTCGTGGCGCGCGCGACCTGGAGGAGACCGCCGGCGGCTCGAGCAACGTGGCGCTCTGCGCGGCGGCCCTGGGTGCGCGGGTGCGCTGCTTCGGCGTGACGGGCACGGACGACGAGGGCCACACGCTCCGCAGGCTGCTGAAGGAAGGCGGATGTCAGGCGGACGGCCTGCTGGAGGACGCCTCGCGTCCCACCACCGTCAAGCGCAGCATCGTGGGTCTGGCGCAGCATCGCCATCCGCAGAAGATGTTCCGCGTGGACGTGGAGAGCCGCGATCCGGTCTCGCCGGAGATCGAGCGTGCGCTGCTGGCGGCCATCGAGCGCGCCGCCGCCACGTGCCAGGTGATCTGTCTGGAGGACTACGCCAAGGGCGTCTGCACGCCGTCGCTGTGTCAGGGCGTGATCGAGATCGGTCGCCGGCTGGGCAAGCCGGTGCTGGTGGATCCTGCCGCCATCGCGGACTACGCGCGCTACCGGGGCGCCACCGCCATCACACCCAACCGCACCGAGGCCGCGTTGGCCGCGGGTCGAAAGCCCATGCCGGACTTCGACGCCGGTGAAGTGCGGCAGCTGGCGCGCTCCCTGCGCGAGCGGTTCCAGCTGGACGCGGTGGTGCTCACGCTGGACCGGCATGGTTCGTTCCTGGAGCGGGCCGGCGTGGAGCCGGTGCACGTGCCCACCGTGGCGCGCCGTGTGTACGACGTGACCGGCGCGGGCGACATGGTGCTGGCGGCGCTGGCCGCCGCGGTGGCCAACGGATTCCCGTGGCCGGAGGCCGTGGCCTTCGCCAACGTGGCCGCCGGCCTGGAGGTGGAGGTCTTCGGCGCCCGGCCCATCCCGTTCGCGCAGGTCCGCCGTCAGGTGCTGGCCCAGGCCGGACACATGGCGGGCAAGATTCGCGATCGCGAGGCGCTTCGCGTGGAGCTGGAGGCGCGGCGTGCGGCCGGCCAGCGCATCGTGCTCACCAACGGATGCTTCGACATCCTGCACGCCGGACATGTGGCCAGTCTGCGCCAGGCGCGCGAACTGGGGGACGTGCTGGTGGTGGCCGTCAACGCGGACGCCTCGGTGCGTGCGCTCAAGGGCGCGGACCGTCCGGTCTTCCCTCAGGAGCAGCGCATGGAGGTGCTGGCGGCGCTGGAGTGCGTGGACCTGGTCACCGTCTTCGAGGAGCGGACCGCCCACGAGGTGATCCGCTCGATCCACCCCGACGTCTACGCCAAGGGCGGTGACTACCGGGCGCCGGAGGAAGTGTCCGAGTTCGCGCTGGTGCAGGAACTGGGCATCGAGCTTCGGCTCCTTGGCCTGGTGGAGGGGGTCAGCACGACCGCCGCCATCCACCGGATGCGCACCCGCGAAGCGGGGACGATCCGTGGATGAATCCGCGGCTTGACTCGCCGCCCCCGTCCCCACCATACTGACGCAAGTCGTTCCGCGGGCGCGGTTACGACCGATCGCACAACCCAACCGGAGAAGATGATGACCACCGTCACCAAGAAGGAACTCGTCGAACGCATCGCCCAGGAGACCGGCCTGCAGCGCAACGACGTGAAGACGGTGGTGCAGGGCTTCCTGGACGCGGTGGTGGAGGAGCTGGGCCGGGGCAACCGCCTCGAGTTCCGCGACTTCGGCGTGTTCGAGGTCCGCCAGCGTGCGGCCCGCAGCGCGCAGAACCCCAAGACGCTGGTGCCCGTGCACGTGCCCGCCAAGCGCACGGTGCGGTTCAAGCCCGGCCGCCTGATGCGCGAGCAGGGCGAGGCCGTGGCCACCGTGGGCGCGGGTGCCGCCGTCGCCGCCCGCTGATCGCGACGCGCTTCATGGAACCCAACCAGCCATCGGGCCGCTCCGCCGCGCGGGGCAGGTCCCGCATCGACGCGGCCGACACCAGGCGGCTGCTCGACGCGGCGCCGCCGCACGCGCTGGAGGCGGAGATGAGCCTGCTGGGCGCCATGCTCATCGATCCGCGCGTGGTGGGCGACGTCATCCAGGTGGTGCCCAGCGGCGTGGACTTCCACCGGCCCGCGCACGGCGCCATCTTCGACGCCATGGTGCAGATCTGGGATCGCACCGCCACGCTGGACGTGGTGCAGCTGAATCAGCACCTGCTGGACAAGGGGCTGCTGGAGGACGTGGGCGGCACGGCGTACCTGGTGGAGCTGGCGGAGAGCTCGCCCACGGCCGCGCACGCCACGGAGTACGCGCGCCTGGTCCGCGACAAGGCCACCATGCGCGAACTGATCCGCGCCGCCGGCGAGATCCTGGCGCAGGCGCAGGGTTCGGGCGACGAGCCGCAGCAGGTGCTGGAGGCCGCGGAACAGCGGATCTTCGCCATCGCGCAGCGTCGTGACGGCGCGCGCTTCAGCAGCCTGCAGGAGCTGCTGGACCACACGCTGAAGGTGATCGACGCCAGCGACGGCAAGCCCTTCACGGGCGTGCCCGCGGGCTTCGCCGAGTTCGACGAGATGACCAGCGGCCTGCAGAAGGGCGAGATGGTCATCCTGGCGGCGCGTCCCAGCATGGGCAAGACCGCGCTGGCGCTGAACATGATGGAGAACGTGGCGGCGACCGGGCACCCGGTGGCCATGTTCAGCCTGGAAATGGGCCGTCAGCAGCTGGTGCAGCGCATCCTGTGCGCCAAGGGCGGCATCGACAGCCAGCGCCTGCGCCGGAACATGCTCCGCAAGGAGGACTACCGCGCGCTGCTGGCCGCCTGCGAGTCGCTGCAGGACTGCCGCATCTGGATCGACGACACGCCGGGCCTGACGCTCCTGAGCATGCGCAGCAAGGCGCGTCGCCTGAAGGAGCAGCACGGCGTGGAGGCCATCTTCATCGACTACCTGCAGCTCATGTCCAGCGGCGGCCGCGTGGAGAGCCGCCAGATGGAGGTGAGCGAGATCAGCCGCGGCATCAAGGCCATGGCGCGCGAGCTGGAGGTGCCGGTGATCTGCCTCAGCCAGCTCAACCGCGCCGCCGAGCAGCGCGAGGGGCACAAGCCGCGCATGAGCGACCTTCGCGAGTCCGGCAGCATCGAGCAGGACGCCGACGTGGTGCTCATGCTGCACCGCGAGGAGTACTACCACCAGGGCGACGACGACTGGATGGAGGCCAACGCCGACAAGCGCGGGCTGGCCGAACTGATCGTGGCGAAGCAGCGAAACGGTCCCACGGGCGTCTGCCGCCTCTCGTGGGACGGCCGTCTCACGCGCTTCCGCGACTTCACCGACGCGACGCCGCCGGGCGGCTTCGAGGCCGCACCCAGGCTGCGCGCGGTGCGTCCGCCCGACGACCTGCCGCTCTGATCCGGCTCCCCGATTCGTCGCCAAACCGTCGGGGGCTTCGAACGACGCCCCTTGGGTCGCTGTAGATTGCGCTTCGCCCATGACGCAGCCCGAGGAGGTGACCAGGCTCCTGCAACGCGCCGTCCAGGGCGAGGCGTCCGCGTGGCGCGAGGTGGTGGATCGATGGAGTCCGCGCGTCTTCGGGTTCCTCCGTGGCTACGTGAACAATCCCGAACTGGCCGAGGAGATCACGCAGAGCGTGTTCTGCACGGTGGCCCGCAAGCTGCCCGAGTACGTGGAGCAGGGTCGCTTCGAGGCGTGGCTGTTCCGGATCGCGCTGAACCGACTCCGTGACGAGATGCGGCGGCGCAAGAAGCACGCCCGCCCCATGGACTCCGAAGTCATGGAGGGGGTGGGGCCGGCGGCCCGGACCGAGGAGCGCGCCAGCCGCGAGGAGCTGGACGCGCTGCGGGACGCCATGGAGCAGCTCCCCGAGGCCGACCGTCTGGTGATCGAACTCCGTCATCAGGGTGGCATGGCCTTCCAGCAGATGGCGGAACTGCTGGAGGAACCGCTCGGCACCCTTCTGGCGCGCCACCACAGGGCCCTTCGGAAGCTCCGTGACATCCTGGGCCGTCGCCTGGGGCAGGGGGATCCGGAATGACCTCCCGTCCGATACCGCCGAAATCCGGGAAAGGCCCTGCAAGAGCCCCCCGAAAGTCCCGTTCCCGCACCCGTTCGGAGCCCTCAAGCCATGCATCCAGAGCCTGATCCGATCCATGACCCGCGCCTGGAGCGCCTCCTTCAAGCTCGCGCGACCGGTCCGGTGCCGTCCGGACTGTCGGAGCGCGTGTTCCGGGCCAGCGTGACCATGCTGCCTGCGTCGCAGGAGACGCCGGCGATCCTTGCGCGCATCTCCTTCCGCTGGCTGGCCGCCGCCGCGGCGCTGCTCCTGGTGGCGGGGCTGGCCCTTCGCTGGAGCGCGTCGGGCGAGTCGGACGAGACGTCGGGCACTTCGCTGGCGGTGGTGCTGGAAGTCTCGGACGACGCCAACCTGGGTGACGAGCTTCCGTCGCTCAAGGCCATGCACGGCGCCCGCTTCGCCGACCTGGACGACGAGATGAGCTGCATCCTGGGCTCCGGGCGGGTGGGTCGCTGATGCGCGCGGTGCCACGGACGGGTCGACGGGTGGCCGCGGTGGCGTTCGCTGTGGCGCTGGCGGCGCTCGCCGGTTTCACCGCATCGGGTGCGCATCGGTCGTCGCAGGCTCCGATCCAGACGGACGCGCCTCCCAAGCCCAGGCCGGACGGCGCCGCGCGCCCGCAGGGTCCGCGCGAAGGGCGCGGGGGGCCGCGTCGGGAGCTCACGGATCAGGACATCGACCGCATCATCGCCACCGCGCGCGACATCGATCCCGCGTGGGGTGACGGGCTGGACGCGCTCCGCGCGCAGGACATCGCTGCGCTTCGGCAGCGCCTGGGTTCGCAGGCGCGGATGCTGATCGGCCTGGCCATGATTCGCGATCGTCAGCCGGATCTCTATCGCGCACGCGTGGAGAACTTCCGTGTGCAGCGTCAGATCCGCTCCGCGGTGGAGCGCCTGCAGAAGGCGCGGACCGACGGGGACGCCGCGGCCGAGAGCGCCGCGCTGGACGAGGCCCGGCAGGCGGCTGCGCGCGAGTTCGAGCTGGACGTGAAGGCGCGTGCCTACGAGCTGGTGGCCATGGAGAAGGCCCTCAAGGACGCGCGCAAGCGGCTCCAGACGGACATCGCCGATCGGGACGCCCGCGTGGCGGAGGTGATGACGGCGGTGGAGCGTGGCGAGATGCCGCGCTTCGGGCGTGGCGGCGAGGGTGGCGAAGGCGGATGGTGGCGCCGCGGCGAGGGCGACGGTCCTCGGCCGGGGTCCGGCCAGCCGCCCGGCGCGGAGCCTGATCCCAGGAACTGACCGGATCCGAGGGCGTGTCGTCCTCCGTGCTTCCGCCTGTCAGGGCCTACATTCCCAACGTGGCGCAGGACGAAGCACCGGACATCCTCGTTCGAGGGAGATCCCGAGCGGGGCTTGGCGCCGGCGCGTGGATGCTGATGGCGCTGATCGCTTTGGTGGCGCTCTCGGCGCCGTGGTCGTTTGGTGGGGTGCGTCTGCCCGACGGCAGTCTGGAGCCTCGCTGGTCCGCGCAGAACCTGCAGCTGAGCCTGCTGCCACCCATGTGGCGTTCGGACGCCGCGGCCGACGCGCGTGTGGAGATGGCGGTGTCCCAAGGCCGCTTCGTGCCCGGGCGCCTGCTGGGCACCGATCGCCTGGGTCGTGACGTGCTGGCCCGGCTGCTGGCGGGAAGCGCCATCTCGCTTGCGCTGGGTCTTTCGGCGGCGGTGGTGGCCACGGCGGTGGGGGTGCTCTGGGGCGCGGCGGCGGCGTGGTTTGGCGGGCGCGCGGACGCGTGGCTCATGCGGACCGTGGACGTGCTCTACGCGCTGCCCAGCATCCTGCTCGCCACGCTGCTGGGCGTGGCGGTGGACGGTCTTGCCGAGCGCTTCCTGCGGGACGTTTCGCCCGGGCTCCGCATCTGCATCAACCTGCTCACCATGCTGGTGGCCATCGCGGGCGTGGGGTGGCTGACCATGAGCCGGGTGGTGCGCGGGCAGGTGCTGTCCATCCGGGAGCGCGCCTTCGTGGAGGCTTCGCGCGCGGCCGGCGCCGGCGACATGCACATCTTCTGCCGGCACCTGCTGCCCAATCTGGCCGGACCGGTGGCGGCGTACGCCGCGCTGGCGGTGCCCGCCGCGATCCTGGGCGAGAGCTTCCTGAGCTTCCTTGGCATCGGGGTGCGTGATCCGTTGCCCACGCTGGGCAACCTGGCCTCGGACGGCCTGCCAGAACTGAACCTGGTGAAGGGACGCTGGTGGCTGCTGGCGCCGCCTTGCGGGGTGATCGCGCTGGCGCTGCTGTCGCTGAACTTCGCGGCGGACCGTCTGCGGGACCGCCTCGATCCAGCCTCGGCGGGTTGACGCGCCGGCCGGCGGGCTGCGTTACCCTGCGCCTCCCATGCGAAACGGCTTCGGATTCAAGGATCTCGTGACCATCGCCCTGCTGCTGGCGGTGGCGGTCAGCGTGTGGCTCTCGATGGTGCAGAAGGACCGTCAGTGGGAGCTGCTGCAGAAGGTGGACGGCCGGCTGGCCGACCTGGAGAAGCGCATCCAGCAGATCCGCGTGGCGCCGGCCATGCCCGCCGGTGCGGCCAGCGCGGCCGCGGCGCCGCGTGACGACGCGTGGGCGCGCCCGGGCGTGAAGATCGAGCGCTGGGGGCCGCCGGCGCCGGCCACCGAGCCGTCCAAGCTGCCCGGGTACGCGCAGGGCGGCGAGTTCACGGAGCTGTTCGAGGCGCAGCCCGCCAAGCTGGTGCCCTACATCAGCAGCGACGTCTACCAGACCCGCGTGATGGACCGGGTCTGCGAGAGCCTGGGCACCTTCGATCCCAAGACCCTGAAGATGGTGGGGCAGCTGGCCGACGGGTGGCAGATCGATCCGGACGGCCTGTGGATCCGCGCGCACATCCATCCCGCCGCGCACTTCAGCGACGGCGAGCCGGTGACGGCCGAGGACGTGCGCTGGACCTAC
>CAZKHO010000032.1:0-21474 GCA_964552505.1 uncultured Bifidobacterium sp.
ACGCCGTGCCCGAGGACGACGCCTTCACGCACACGCTCATCGAGATGTTCATGGTGGAGGCCAACGAGGCCGTGGCACGGCTCTTCTCCAGTCTGGAGATCCCGCTGCTGCGCCGCATCCATCCCCCGCCGGCCTTCAAGGAGATGGAGGAGCTGCGCGCCTTCGCGCGCACCGTGGGCTTCCGACTTCCGGACGAGCCGGAGCGTGCCGACCTGCTGCAGCTGCTGGAGCACACGCGCGGCACCGACTCGGCGCGCGCGG
This sequence comes from uncultured Bifidobacterium sp., assembly GCA_964552505.1. Taxonomy (GTDB): domain Bacteria; phylum Planctomycetota; class Phycisphaerae; order Phycisphaerales; family SM1A02; genus SYAC01. The sequence goes on from CAZKHO010000032.1 coordinate 262, forward strand.
TGCACTTTGCGGTGCTGAAGACGCTGTCCAAGGCCACCTACGCGCCAGCGCTCATCGGCCACTACGCGCTGGCCAGCGAGCACTACGCGCACTTCACCAGCCCCATCCGGCGCTATCCGGATCTGACCGTGCACCGGTCGCTGGAGGCGTACCTGGAGCTGAGCGACAATGGACGCAATCCGCCCGGCGGGCGGCGGCGGCGCGAGGTGAAGTCCAGCCTGGAGAGCGATCCGCGCTGCCCCCCCGAGGGCGCGCTGGCCGACATCGGTCGTCACTGCGGCGAGACCGAGGTGAACGCGGAGGCGGCCGAGCGCGAGCTTCGCACCTTCCTGGTGCTGCAGTACCTGCAGCAGAACCACATGGGCGAGGAGCTGGAAGGCGTGGTCACGGGCATGGCTCCGGCAGGCGTGTGGGTGAGCATCTCCAAGTACCTGGTGGACGGGCTGGTGCGGTTCAACGCCCTGCCCTCGTCGCGCGACAGGCCCGATCGCTGGACCGTGAACGAGCGCACGGGCCGTCTGGTGAGCGTGCGAAGCGGCGCAAGCGTGGGACTGGGCGACCGCGTGAAGGTGGGGATCCTCACCATCGATCTGGCCAGCCGCACCATGGATCTCTCCATCACCAGGCTTGGCCGCGCGCCGACCATGCCCGGCGAGGGCGGCGCCAAGGCGGCGGACAAGGGCGGCGCGCCCGACCGCGACGGCCGCGATCCGCGCCGCGACCTGCTGGGCCGCGAGCACACCGCGTGGACGCAGGGCCACAAGCGGGGATTCAAGCGTGGCCGACGCGGGCGGAAGAGCCGCTGAGTGGCCCCCTGATCACGCCACCGGCGGTCCGTCCACGATCCGCAGTCGGTTCACCAGCTGCGCGCGGCGCCGAATGTCCAGCTTTCGGTAGATGCGCCGGGTCAGCGTGCCGACGGTGTGGCGCGACCGTCCCAGATGCCGTGCGATCTCGGGCAGCGTGAATCCACCCGCCAGCGCGATGGCCACCTCGCGCTCGCGGGCGCTCAACGTGGTCCATCCACCGGACGGCTCGGGGAAGGCGGGCGGCGGCACCTGACCCCGCGGAGCCACGGTGATGTCCGGTTGCGGGAGCACGGGCCGGGCCAGCGGCTGGATGCGGATGGTCAGATAGTGGTTGCAGGATGGCGGCGGCAGCACGCGGAGACCGTTGTGCTTGGATCGCACCAGCCGCACAAACTGCAGCAGGTCGTCCATCCGACGCCGCATCTCACGCACCTCCATCTGGGTGAGCGCGATCGGCGCGCAGAGAAACTCGAACAGTTCGCCGGAGTGCCACGAGCGGTCGAACGCGGCGCCGCTGCCGAAGTTCCGGTCGTTGACCTCCTGACTGTCCTCGTAGAAGCGCTTCAGCAGGGCGCGGTCCACCGGATCGCCGGGCGAACCCGCCAGCACGATCCTCTCCTGCATCACGCGGAAGGCCACCGTCCTCCGACGACCGCCCGCGGGAACGGACTCCACCAGACCGAACCGGGACAGGCGGTCGAGCGCCGACCGGACGCCAGCGGTGGTCCAGCTTCCCCATTCCGCTAGTTCCGTCACGGTGCACGGCTTGCCCACGCGGCGCAGCAGCTCCCACAGCGACATCGCGCGGGCGTCGAGCAGAAGCTCGAAGACTCCCGTCTCGCGAACGTCGATCGCGTGCTGAGGCATCCACGCACTTCTAGACCTGCCCGGATCGCCCCACGCGCCTGACCCGGACGACCCGCGACCGTTTCCAGACGCCTGTAGCGTGTTCATGCCACAACGCTCCTGCATGAAGCGGCATTCATGCAGCTGTGGGCGCCAAACCTCGTGCGATCGCGTGTCGACCGCAGCGTCCGCGCCGGGAAGCTTCGCGTGGCGTCAGGCGTTCGTCACGCCGGCATCGGGCACGCGCCCATGGGCGTCTTGGTGTCGCCGCGCAGACATTCGTCCAGAAAGTCCGCCATGGCGGCAAGCGCGCGCCGCTCCGCGCGCGGACAGAAGCACATCCCTGCCGCCGGATCGGCCGCGCCCTGGTTCATGAACGCGTGGCCGCGCTGCCCCAGCACCAGCGCCGTCCAGTCCGCACCGGCGGCGGTCATCTCGGAGGCGAAGGCGTCGAAGTCCGCGGGCTTGGCGAAGGGATCGTTCCAGCCGTGCGCCGCCAGCACGCGCGCGTGCATGGGACGCGCTCCCGGCGTCACGCCTGCCGGCGCGCCCAGCAGGCCGTGGAAGCTCACCACCCCCTGCAGTCCCGGCATGCCGGCGCGCGCCAGGTCCAGCACGCACATGCCGCCGAAGCAGAAGCCGATGGCACCCATGCGCTGCGTGTCCGCCAGCGGATGGTGCCGCACGAAGTTCCACGCCGCGCTCGCCCGCCGCAGCAGCAGCGAACGGTCCTTCACGAAGGGCGTCATCGCCGCGGCGCACGCGTCCGGACCGCTCGGGCGCACGCCCTTGCCGTACATGTCCACGCAGACGGCCAGGTACCCCAGTCGAGCCAGATGCTCGGCCTTCGCGCGCGCAAAGTCGTCCTGGCCGCCCCAGGCATGGAAGACCAGCACCACCGGACGTGGGCCGCGCACCGCGGAATCGTGGGCCACATAGGCCTCGCAGGCGAGCGTCCCGTCGGCGTAGTCGGTGAAGGTGGTCTCCATGCGGCAGATCGTAACGCTGCCGGGCGAACCCATGGCTGCGGCCACGCATGGAACAGCGTGAGGAAATCGACAGGAAAAACGGCGGCGCTTCGGTGAACTCGTGTGGCACGCCCTTACCGTGCGTCGAGCAACGATCGACGCCGCGCACGCGGCAAGGAGGAGCCATGGAAGGCAAGGGTCGTCGCGCCACGCTGGCGCGCGTGGTGGTGGTCTGCGCAGCGGCAGGTGCGATGGTGGCGTGGTCCCCGGCGGGCACGGACGGCTCGCCGGGGACCGCGGGTGGCACGGGCGCGCGACGCTGGCAGCGCGTCACGGAACTTCGGCCGCCCACGGATGCATCGTGGACGCTCGGATCCACGGTGGCCATGCAGGACGGCCTGCTCGCCGTGGGACCGGCGCACGACTGGGATCTGGGCGAGGACCGCGGCGGCGTGAGGCTGTTCGGGCGCGAAGGCCTTCGTTGGAACGCCTGCGGCCAGATCCTGCACCCCGCAGGAGATCCGCACGCGCACTTCGGCGCGTCGCTGGCCATCGATGGACCGCTTCTGGCGGTGGGTTCGCCACGCGACGGCGTGCACGGATTCCAGGCGGGCGCCACCTTCGTCTACGCGCGTCGCGGCGACCACTGGGTGCCGCAGGCCTCGCTGCACCGACCTCGTCCCATGGCGGGCGACCTGTCCGGAAGTGCGGTGGCGATGCAGGGCCGCACGCTGGCCATGGGTGTGCCCAAGGCGGACGAAGGTGGACTGGACACCGGTGCGGTGGAGGTGTTCGAACAGCACGACGACGCCTGGGTGCATGTGACCACGCTCACACCGCCCACGCCGCAGGTGGGCAGCTTCTTCGGCATCGCCGTGGCGGTGGACGGACCATGCCTGTTCGTGGGTGCGCCCGGCGACGACACGGACGGTCCCATCTCGGGCCGCGTGCACGTGTTCCGCAAGGGAAGCCGCGGCTGGGCGTGGGAAGGATCGATCGGCTGTCCCACGGGTCCGCGTGGATGGTTTGGTGCCTCCGTGGCGGCCTCGCAGGGCGTGGCGGTGGCTGGCGCGCCGCGCGCACTTCGGCCGCAGCAGCAGGCGTCGGTCGGTGGCGCGCGAGGTGCGGCATGGACACTGGCACGACGCAACGGCACCTGGAGCTGCCAGCACGCGCTGGTGCCGGCGGATCCGGCGCAGGGCGAGAGCCTGGGATGCGCCGCGGCCACCGACGGCCGCACCATCTTGCTGGGCGCCACCGCCGACAGCGTGACCGGCGATCTGTCGGGCGCGGCGTTCGCGTTCCAGCGTCCCGCGGGCGGCGCATGGCAGGGACAGCGGCTGGAGATCACGGACGCCGCGCCCCGCTCGCTGGTGGGTCACGGCCTGGCGGTGGACGGCGCCTGGCTGGCGGTGGGAAGGCTGGGAGATCCCGAGGCCGATCCGGCGCCCGGCCAGGTCAACCTGCTTCGGATGTCCGGCGCCATCTCCACTCCCTCGTCCTCGACCACGCCCGCGGGTGCGCCGCATTGAGGGGCGGACGACTCACTCGGCCGGATAGAAGCGATCGATCACGGCGCGCCACTCCGGCATGGTCTCGCACGCGATGAACGCCGCCTTCACCTGGGCGGGACTCGGATGGTGCGCCGCGAACTTGATGCCGAACTTCCGCATGCGCCGGCCCGTGCCACGCTCGCCGTGGATGGTCTCGGCGAAGCGGCAGTGATCCAGCAGCGCCTGACGCTGCTGGGCCGGCGTGGGCAGCGACGGCTCGCGGCCGGCCATCAGGTCACGTGCCTGCCGGAAGATCCACGGGTTGCCGATGCAGCCGCGCGCCACGCTGACCGCGTGGACCCCGCAGAAGTCCATCATGGCGAAGATGTCCTGGGCGCTCCAGATGTCGCCGCTGCCGAAGACCAGCCGATCTGGCCGCCGCCGCACGATGTCGCGCAGCGTCTCCCACTTGGCGTACCCCTCGTACTTCTGCACCACGGTGCGGCCGTGCACGGTGGCCCAGGCGTAGCCCAGTTCGTACACCGCGTCGAAGATGCGCTCGAACGCCCGCACCATGGCCTGGTCGTCGTCCCAGCTGCGACGCAGCTTCACGGTGCACGGCACGTGGTCCGGCACCGCCGCCCGCACCGCCTTCAGCACCTCCACGGCCAGATCCGGCTCGCGCAGGAAGTGTCCGCCCCGATGGCTGCTGCGGATCTTCTTGACCGGGCAGGCCATGTTCACGTCCACCACGTCGTACCCCATCCGCACCAGCAGGTCGGCCGCGCGCGCCATCTCGTCGGGCAGGGTCCCCATGATCTGCCCGGCGATCGGATGGTCGTGGGTGCCGGCCACGGCGTTGTCCTCCACCTCGCCCAGGCCGCACTCGGCGGCGATGAGGTCGGGGTCCTCCTTGCGCCGGCCCTTGCCCCCCAGCAGCAGCGTGCGATCCAGCAGCGCCTCCGTGATGCAGAACGGCGCTCCATGCGCCCGAGCCACCAGCCGCATGGCCCCGTCGCTGTATCCGGCCAGTCCCGCCTGGAAGAACGGCGCGTCGAAGCCCGGCACCAGCGCCGGGATGCGCGGATCCACCACGGTGCGTCGCGCGATCTCCGCCGGGCTGGCCGAGAGTGCCCGCTCCATGCGGGGCGCCTGGTTGAGTTCCACGCTCATGCAGCCTGCAGCATAGGGCGCACCGCTATCCTTCCCGCCATGCTTCGCGGCGCTCGCATCACCCTTGCCCTGCTCCTGGCCGCGCCCACCGCGTGTCGGCTGGCCCCGTACGAGCCCGGCAACGCCACCCGCGCATACCCGGCGGATCTGGCGCAGGGCAGCGTGGTGCAGGTGCAGGCGATCCCGCAGGAGAAGAGCGTGCAGCTGGTGAACGCCACCGCGGCCAGCTTCCGTGACTTCGACCTGTGGATGAACCGCCGCTACATGACCCATGTGGCGGCGCTGGAGAGCGGGCAGACGCTGGACATTCCGCTGGACCAGTTCTGGGATGAGCGCGGCGAGACGCCCAACACCGGAGGCTGGTTCCGGTTCTACGTGCCCACCCGCGTGGTGCTCATGCAGATGCAGACCGACGAGAAGAGCCCGCTGGTGGGGCTGGTCTGCACCCTGCCGGAGCGCGTCCGCGAGCGCTGATCCCCCGCTTCACGCGCTCATGCCTCCAGACCTGGGACGGCCCATCCGTTCCGGTACGGCTTCTGCAGGATCGCCTTCGACTCCGGCACGCCGGTGAAGATCATCGCCTTGGCGTCGTACGCAAGGTCCCGGTTGGCGAAGCGGCTGGCCGCCGCGCCCACGCTCAGGCTCTCGCAGAGCAGGCCGGCGAAGGCGAAGTGCGCCTCCGGTCGAGTGCGGCCAAAGCAGCCGTCCACCCAGTGATGCCAGTGGTTGCGCTTCTCCAGCGCCGGCAGCTTCAGCGCCATGGGCTTGCCTGACGGATCCCACGCCTGCGGTTCGTCGGTCTTGGTGACCTTGCCTGCCTTGTCGTACTCCGGATCCAGCGGGCAGAGCATGGTGCCCTTCTCACCCACCACCACGATGGCGTTGCTGCGGATGTCGGTGCCTTCGGGAATGCCCATGGCCTTCAGCGACGGCTTCAGTCCGCCGTCGTACCAGATCACCTTCAGCGGACCGGTGGTCATGGGCGTGGCCGCGTACTGCAGCGTGATGGTCTCCTTGGTGGGGTACTCGTCGTCGGTCGCGTCGGCCGCATCGCAGCGCACACCGGTCGGCAGGCCCAGGCCCGCCGCCAGGAACGGGTAGTCCATGATGTGGCAACCCATGTCGCCCAGCGCGCCGCAGCCGAAGTCGTAGGTGCCGCGCCAGTTGAAGGGCGCGTAGCGATCGGGCAGGAACGGCCGCTCCGGCGCCACGCCCAGGAACAGGTCCCACGACAGCCACTCCGGCGGCGCCTGGCCTCCCGGCGGTCGCGGCTCGCCCTGCGGCCACCAGCCAGCGGGCCGGTCGCTCCAGCAGTGGATCTCTCGGAACTTGCCGATGGCGCCCTCGCGCAGCAGCTGCAGCTGCTGACGGCGGCCGATCATGGCCGAGCGCTGCGTGCCCATCTGCGTGACCACCTTGGGATGCGAGGCCGCAAACTCCGCCAGCCTGCGGTTCTCCAGCGCCGAGTGGCCCAGCGGCTTCTGGCAGTAGACGTGCTTGCCCATCCGCATGGCCGTCATGGCGATGGGTGCGTGCATGTGGTCCGGGGTGCTGATGGAGACGCCGTCGAAGCGATCGCCCAGCTTGGAGAACATCTCGCGCCAGTCGGCGAACCACGCCGCGTCGGGGAACTTGGACGCCAGCTTGGCCTTGCCGCGCGCGTCCACGTCACAGAGGCCCACGAAGCGCACGTCGGGGTGCGCGCTCAGCTGGCCCAGGTCGCTCTCGCCCATGCCTCCCACGCCCACCTTCACCAGCTGCAGCTTGCCGTTCGCGGACGCCGGCCGACCGAACGCCAGGCGCGGCATCAGCGGCAACGCGGCCAGCGCCGCGGCCGTTCGCACGAAATCTCGTCGCGAGAGGGAGGGGCCCTGGGCGGAGGCGGGGGCCACGGCGTCGTTTCTCGGGTTCCGCTTCATGCGGGGAGCCTACCGAACCATCCGTACACTCCGCCCGTGCCCGATCCGGCCGCCATCTCCTTGGAGCGTGCCGCGGACGGCGGCGTCACCCTCCGCCTTCGCGGCGTGCTGGACCAGGCCGGCGTGGCGGCGTGTTGGGGCCAGGCGGTGGCCTGTCTTCGACCCACGCCACCGCGTCTTCTCACGCTGGACCTGGGCGGCCTGACCCGGTGCGATTCCACCGGCCTGGGTCTGGTGGCGCACCTTCGCGACGCGGTGCAGGACGCCGGCGGCACCGTGCGGATCCAGGCGGCGGGCGGCGACCTGGATCGGCTGATCGCGCTGGCCCGGACCTCGCTGGCCGGGCAGCGCGCCACGGAGCAGCGCGGCTTCCTGGCGGAGGTGGGTCACGCCACGCTGGTCCTGCTGGGTGCGCTCATGGCGCAGGTGGAGTTTGCGGGCGCCGTCACGCTGTGCCTGCTGCGAGCGCTCGTGCGGCCGCGCCTCTTCCGCTTGGGCGACATGCTGCAGGTGGCGGGCCGCGCCATCGTGGACGCCGTGCCGGTGGTGTGCCTGCTGGGCTTCCTGATCGGCGCCATCATCGCCTTCCAGACCATGTCGCCCATGGCGCGCTACGGCGCGCAGCTGCAGGTGGCGCAGATCGTGGGCTTCAGCATGATCCGCGAGCTGGGGCCGCTCATGACCGCCATCATCCTGGCCGGACGCACGGGCAGCGCCTTCGCCGCCGAGATCGGCACCATGAAGGTCACCGAGGAGATCGCGGCACTGAAGACCTTCGGTCTGGATCCGGTGCGCTTCCTGGTGGTGCCGCGCATGACGCCGGTCACGCTGCTCATGCCGTTCCTGAGCGTGTTCGCCACGCTCCTGGGGCTGGTGGGCGGCTTCGTGGTGATGTCGGCGGACGGCTTCTCGCTGGGCATCTACGTGCAGACCATCGTGGACAACCTGCAGGTGCACGACTTCCTGCAGGGGCTGGTGAAGGCGGTGATCTTCGGCGTGCTGGTCACCGGCACCGGCTGTCACAGCGGGCTTCTCACGCTGGAGGGCCCGGGCGCCGTGGGTGCCAGCACCACGCGCGCGGTGGTCAGCGGCATCGTGCTGGTGGTGGTGGCCGACGGCGTGCTCGACACCGTCTTCTACACGCTGGGCATCTGATCCATGGCACCCCTTCCCGACAGCACGCGCCGACCTCTGGGGCCCTCCATCATCCGCCTGCAGGACGCGGCGGTGGGATACGGCGGCGTCGCGGTGCAGTCCAGACTCACCTTCGAGGTGCGCGAGGGCGAGGTGGTGGTGGTGGGCGGCGGAAGCGGCTGCGGCAAGTCCACCTTGATGCGCTGCCTTGTCACGCTGAACCCGCCCGTGGCGGGCATGGTTGAGGTGGCAGGCATGCGGCTGCCGGCCGACGGCGAGGCCCTGCAGTCGCTGCGTCGGCGCATCGGCGTCATGTACCAGTCGGGTGCGCTGTTCGGCAGCCAGACGCTGCTGCAGAACGTGCGCCTGCCGCTGGAGGAGTTCACCGACATGCCCGACGATGCCATGAGCGCGGCCGCCATGGCCAAGCTCTCGCTGGTGGGGCTGGCCGACAGCGCCATGAAGCTGCCCAGCGAGATCTCGGGCGGCATGTGCAAGCGCGCCGCCATCGCGCGGGCGATGGCGCTGGATCCCGAGGTGCTGTTCCTGGACGAGCCCAGCGCGGGCCTGGATCCGGTCACCAGCGCCGACCTGGACGCGCTCATCCTGCGCCTGAACCGCATGCTGGGCACCACCTTCGTGGTGATCTCGCACGAGCTGCCCAGCATCTTCACCATCGCCGACCGCTTCATCATGCTCGACGCCGACGCGGGCACGATGATCGCCAACGGCCCTCCCGCCGAACTGCGGGATCGATCCCCTGACGAGAAAGTGAGGCGCTTCATGAACCGATCCGCCAGCGAAGCCTCGGCCACGCACGTGGCCACCCCGGGAGCCACCCCATGACGCGACGATCCCTGGAGGTGAAGGTGGGACTCTTCATCGTGACCGCCACCGCGATCGCCGTGACCTGCGTGCTGGTGCTGGGTGGTCGCAGCCTGTTCAGCGACCGCATCGCGGCCTACACCATCCTGGACGAGAACGTGGTGGGCCTTTCGGTGGGAAGTCCCGTGCGCATGCGTGGCGTGGAGGTGGGCCAGGTCACGCGGCTCTCCTTCGCCAGCGTGGACGCGCTGGGCGCCAAGGCGGCCACGGCCCCCACCGGTCGCTCGCTCATCCGCGTGGACATGCAGCTGGTGGTGGACAACACGGGCCTGAACGGGGCGCAGGTGCTGGAGTACATCCACAACGCCATCCCGCGCGGACTGCGGGCACGCCTGGCCATGGCCGGCATCACGGGCGGCCAGTACATCGAGATGGAGGTCAACCGTCACGCCGCGCCCCAGATGCAGCTGGACTGGACGCCGGACGGTCTCTACATCCCCAGCGAGTCGAGCACGCTGGACCAGATGCTGAACAACTTCCGCAGCGTGCTGCGCAAGGTGGAGTCGCTCAAGCTGGAGGAGACCGTCGATCGCGCGAACTCCGTGCTGAACCGTTTCGACGACATCCTCCGCGCCGACGCGCCCATGCTCTCCGATCTGCTCAACTCGCTGCGCACCACCATCGACAACCTCGATCGACTCGTCGGCTCGCTGCGCGACGATCCGGCGCGCCTGTTCTTCGCCCGACCCCCGCAGCCCGTGATCCAAGGAGGTTCCAAGTGAAGCGCCTTCTCGCCCTCTCGCTGACGGCCTTCGCCGGCTGCAGCACCTTCGACACGCCGGGCACCACGCGCCCGCTGCACCTCATCGCGCCGGCGCCCCCCACCCAGGCCGCACCGGTCGCACCCTCGCTGCGCGTGCGCGCCTTCGCCGTGGAGTCGGGCTTCGCGGGCTTCGATCTGGTGTGGCGGCGCGACGGCGCGTGGCAGCAGGACGCCTACCACGGCTGGCTGGCGCGGCCCGCGGACATGCTGGCCGACGCGTCCGTGGCGTGGCTGGGGGGCTCGGGATGCTTCTCGCGCGTGCAGCGCGACGGGCTGACGCTGACCACCGATCGCACCCTGGAGGCCAGCGTCACGCGACTGGCCGCGGATCTGGACGCGAAGCCTCCGTGCGCGTCCATCGCGATCACCTTCTATCTCACCGGTCGCGACGTGGAGCCGCTGGTGGTGCACGCGGAGGCGTGCGCGCCCATGCGATCCACCGACGCCGCATCGGCGGTACAGGCCTGGGACGCGGCGCTTGCGGAGTGCCTTGGAAAGTTCGCGGAGGCGGTGAAGAGCCGAGGGCCCACGGCACCAAACACGGCTCCGTCGACCAGCCCGGCCAAGTGACGCACGCGCCCGTGCGGACGCACCGGCTCAGTTCGAATTGCCGCCGCGCTGGCGACCGCGCTGGCCGCCGCGCCCGTTGCCGCCACCCTGGTCCTGCGGCGGTCCGCCCTGCCCACCTTGGGCGCCGTCCTGCGGACGCATGCTCTGGAAGAACTGCCGGCGCTCCTCGCCCTCCAGGACGCCGTTGCCGTCCTTGTCGGCGGTCTTGGCGGCGGCGCGGACTTCCTCCGGCATCTCCGAGATGGTCCAGCTGCCGAACGGTCCCTGACGCCGACCGTCGTCGCGGCCGCTTCCCTTCGGAAGCTTCTCCGCCTGCTCGGGCGTGAGCAGCGCGGCCAGGCGCTTCACGTAGCCGTCGCCCATCTCGCCGCGCTTCTCCAGCAGCGCGTCGGCGGCGTCGTTCTGCGGTCCGTCGAAGCCGGGCGCTCCGCCGCTCAGCAGCGAGGTGGCCCGCACCGCCTCCTGCTTCAGCTGCTCGGGCTCGCCCTTGCGGATGGCCTGCGCGATGCGCTGGTTCATGGCGTCGATCTCGGTGGCGTAGACCGCCTGCAGATCCTCCACGGCCTTGCGGGCCTCGTCCGAAAGGTCCGGCAGCTCCAGCGCCGCCTTGAACGAGCGATCCGTCCGGGTGGCGCGGTAGACGCGGCCATACGCCGCCTCCAGCGCCGCGCGCTCCACCTTCCTGCCTTCGTCCGCGGGCAGGGCCGCCACGATGGCCGCGCGCGACTCCTCGTTCACGCTGCGGACGCCGTTGCGCAGGTCGATCATGCGGTCGGCCAGCTGCTCCATGGCCTTGGCGTCGCCCTCCACGATGGCCTTCAGCGCCTTGGACTCGTTCTGGGCCAGGTACTCGTTGCGGCGCGCCAGGGCGGCATCCAGCCGCTGCTCGTACTCGTCCAGCAGCGTGGTCAGCTTGGGCAGGCTCTCCTTGGAGATGCCCGCCTCGTCCACCACGGCGAACAGGTTCACGCTCTCGCCGCTCAGGCGACCGCGCGGCAGCGTCTTCTCGCGACGCAGGAAGCGGTCGAACGACGCCCACCTGGCGGCCTGCGGCTGCAGCAGCGTGGACTTCACCGCCTCCAGCAGCTTGCCGTCCATGTCGGCCTTCTCGCGCCGCCACTTCTCGGCGGCCTGCGCCATCTCCGAGGCGATGCGACGGGTCTCGGCCGCCGCGCCGCTGGCCTCGCGCTCCTTGGCCATCTCCTCGCCCATCTTCTGCATCTGCTCGCGGAAGTACTTGCGGCGCGCGTCGGGCGGCAGCTCGCCGCCGGCCTCCACGGCCATCTGCTCCAGGTCCGCCTGGATCTTCTCGAACGCCTGCTGGAAGCGCTCGCGCGTGTCGCCGCCCATGAAGCTCTCGAACATCCGCATCATGGCGTCGCGCTGCGCCTGCTGCGCCTTGTCGCTCGCCTCGTTGAACTGCGTCTCGTAGTCGCCCACCAGCGTCTCCACCACCGTCACCTGACCGTCGTCCAGCGTGAGCTGTTCGCGCATGAGCGGCACGTCGCGCCGGAGCACGTAGGGCTGAAACTGCTCGCGAAGCTCCGTGACGGAGTCCAGCGAGCGGCCCATGGGTCCGAACATGCGGCCACCACCGCCGGGTCCGCCACGACCGAACATGAAACCGGGGCCGCCGCCCTGCCGATTGCCGCGGCCACCGCGACCACCCTGGCCGTCACCCTGCGCCGGAGCGCCGGAGCCACCCTGCGCGGGCTGCGGCGGCGACTGCGCAAACGCCACGCACGAGAGGAGCAGCGGGAGGATCGAGGCGGTGAGGCGAATTCGCATGGGGTGGGCAACGCGCATGCCAAAGGGATATTCGAACAGGGTCGAGGGGATGCAGGTTTTATGAGTAACGTCTTATAACAGACGCGTTCATCTGGGATATCGCCTTGGACGTGCCCCTCCGGAGTGACGTCACTCAGTCTCAACGGGTTTCAGCGGTGGATTTCCACACGGCAAGGGCAGGTCCGCTCTAGAAACAAACGATGATGCCTTCCATGAGGCTGGCCCTGACGTCCCTGCTGCGCCGCATCGCCCTGACCGCGATCGCGTGCGTGGCCACGCCCGCGCATGCGGGGTGGGGTTCCATGGGCAAGATCAACGCCAACCCGCCACTGCTCAACGAGAAGTTCGGCTGCAGCGTGGCGGTGGACGGCGAGTGGATGGCCGTGGGCGCCAGCGACAGCACCGTGGGCGCGGCCCGCAACACCGGGGCCGTGCATCTCTTCCGGAACGTGGACGGCGCGTGGGTCTACAAGCAGTCGCTCACGCAGGACAGCCCGCTGGCCTTCCAGGCCTTCGGCAACGCCGTGGCGCTTCGGGGCGGCACGCTGGCGGTGGGATCCTGGGGATCGTCGGGATTCGCCGGCCGCGTGATGGTGTTCACGCGCGGCGTGGACGACGTCTGGAACCTCACCGCCACCCTGGCTCCCGCCGATCCGCAGCCCGGCAAGCCCGCGCTCTTTGGGTGGAGCCTCAGTCTGGACACGCCGTCGGACGCCCCGCCCGTGATCGTGGTGGGTCGCCCCAATGACGCCACCGAGAGCTTCGGCGCCCTCTATGTCTTCGAGTTCGACGGCACCGACTGGCAGCAGGTGAAGAAGCTCACGCTGCCCGAGCCGGTGGCGGGCGACCAGCTGGGAACCAACGTGTCGGTCCGCAACGGAACGGTGGTGGCGGGCATCGCGCGTCGACGCGTGGCCGCGCTCTTCCGTCGCGAGGCCGGCGTGTGGGCCGCCGCAGGCACGCTGCAGGATGCGGACTTCCAGTCCACCGACGGCTTCGGCAGTGCGGTGGCCAGCGGTGGATCCTTCGTGGCGGTGGGCGCGCCATCCAGGCCCGGCGATCTGGGCATGTCCAAGGTGGGCGCGGTGGTGATCTTCACCAGCAGCGGCGGCACGTGGCGCCAGACCGCCACGCTGGCGCTCGACTCGCCGCGCCCCGGCGACAACTTCGGCTACGCGCTGGCCGCCTGCGCCTCGGGACCGGGCGGTGTCCCCATGCTGGTGGCGAGCGCGCCCGGCTTCGACGCGCCTGCGGCCGACTCCGGCGTCGCCTTCGCCTACTCCCTGAAACCCGGCGGCTGGCAGCTGCAGGACACGGACCTCTGGTGCAAGGAGGCCATCTCGGGCCAGTTCGCCGGCAAGCAGCTGGCGGCCTCCAGCGACGGCCTGATGGTGGCGCTGGCAAGCGAACTGCCGCGCGGCTCCATCGGCGGCGTCTTCCCCGTGCAGTGGCTGCCCATCTCCACCGGATCACAGGCCACGCGCGCCGGAGGCTCCGGCGATCAGGGCGGCACCGGCACGGGTGGCAGCTCCGGTGGTGGGAGTTCCGGCGGCGGCTCGGGCGGAAGTTCCGGCGGCGGCCTCTCCACCGGCGATCCCGGCAATCCCAACGGCAACTTCGGTCAGGGCGGTCGGCCGCGCCCGCTGCAGCCGCTTCCACCGCTCACGGCGTCGTTCGGCAAGGTGACGGACACCGTGATCGTGGACGCAGGCGCGCTGCAGTCCGTCATCGGGCTTCAGACCGACGGCGTGCAACGCGCCGGCGAGCCGCAGATGAAGGTGCTGGCCACGTATCCCGCGGCGTGGAAGCTGGCGGCCACCGGCGACTGCAACGGCGACGCCAGCGGCGACCTGATCTGGGAGGACGACACCCGCAACATCCGTGTCTGGCTGCGTGACGGCACCAAGTACGTGGCGCAGAACACGCTTCGAGCGCTGGCCGCCACGGAGAGCGTGGTGGGCAGCGTGGACTTCGACGGCGACGGCGTGCAGGACGTCATCACGCGGGACACCGGCACCAAGCAGGTGCACGTGCTCCGCATGCGCAACGGCACGCCCACCACCGAGTGGGACGTCAATCTCCCCACGCTGGACTGGAAGGTGGTCCCCCACCGCCTCGAGAGCGGCCTGCTGCTGCGCCACGACCGCAGCGGCGAGGTGGTGCGCATGACCCGCGATCCGCTCACGGGCGTGATCGCCTCCAAGCCCTTCCCATCGCCGCCGCCCTCGGCACGCATCGAGGGCCTGGGCGACTTCGACGGCAACGGCACCGACGACATGGTCACGCGGGATCCGGAGTCGGGCGAGCTCTCCATCTGGCGGCTGGACAAGAAGGGCGGCCTGGTGGACATGCGCGACACCGGCCTGGATGGAGGCCGCTGGCGCATCGAGGCCGTCCGCGACTGGGACGGCAACGGCTGCGACGACCTGCTGGTGAGCGAAGGCGGCGGCGGCCGCCTGATCGTGCTCTACATGCACTTCCAGGACGGCGTGATGAAGGTGCTCAAGAGCCGCGTCATCGGCAACACGGGCGGCGCACGCGTGGTGGACGTCACCCAGCGGTGACCGACGGCGGCCGCGGCATGAACGCGCGCCGGGCTCCCCCCAGGTTCATCCGGAAGAACGCGTCGTCCAGGAACTGCGCCTGCCGCTCCGCATCCACGCCGTCGCGCGCGGCGCACGGCATCTCCAGGGCTCGATAGTCCGGCACGGCGTCCCCCGAGACCCCATGCCGCGCCACCAGCGTGCGGAGCCAGGCCGTCTCCTGGCGGAGCCGATCCACGGCACGCCCAAGGAATGCCGTGGCGCAGGCGGCGTCGGCGGCGGCCAGCCCTCCGTGCGTGAGCCACACGTGCGTGGGAGCGGCATCGATCACGCGCGCCAGGCTGTGTGCCCACGCTTCCGGGTCGAACTCCGGCGGAGGCGTCGGCACGGCGATGAACCGGCTTCCCGGCACCAGAATGCCGGCAAGGTCGCCCATGAACGCGTGCCGCTCCTCGCCATGCTCCAGCATCCACGCAACGTGGTGGCGCGCGTGGCCCGGCGTGTGGATGCCGCGGAAGCGCAGGCCGCAGGCGTCCACCAGCGCTCCATCCTCCGCCACGGCAAGGCACGACGCGGGCACCGGCCGAAGGTCGCCGTAGAAGCGGTCATAGGCCGAGCCATGCACACGGCGGCTGCTGGCGATCAGCTTCGCCGGATCCGCCAGATGCGGCGCGCCAAACGGATGCGCGTGCACCACGGCTCCCGCGCTGGCCAGATGACCGGCGGCCCCCGCATGGTCCAGATGGATGTGCGTGAGCAGCAGATGACGGATGGAGCCCGGTGACCGACCGTGTGCACGCAGTCCCGCCTCCAGCGCCGGAAAGGTGGCCGCGGGACCGCACTCCACCAGCACGTCGCCGTCCGGTCCTTCCACCAGGAAGGCGGCCGCGGCGCCCGGCAGTTCCATGTAGCCCACGTCGATCGGAAGCACCCGCATGCGCGCGCCCTCTGGATTTCAGCCGCCCGCACCAGCCCCGGCCGGCTGCGGCTCGCCGGGAGCGCCCTTGGGCTTTCGCGGCTTGTAGTCCACGCCAGGCTTCGGCGGGAACGGGCCCTCGCTGCGCGGCGCGTCGGCGCTCTCCAGAAGCAGCGTCATGGCATCGTCCGCGGCGCCCGTGGCGATGCGATCGATGCGGTCGTGCGGCGTGGCGCTGCCCAGTTCGTAGGTGATGCCGGGCGCGCCGGTGGTCTCGTACGCCCAACGCTTGAAGGTCCACTGGTCCACGTTGTGCATGCCGTTGGACTCCACGGTGTAGTCGGGGAATCGTTTCTGGATGGCCTCCACCCAGCGCCTGGCGAAGTTGGGCGGGAAGGTCTTCGCGTCGTCCGGTGGCAGATAGAAGACGTCCCGGTCGGTGGCGTGGAAGTCCAGCAGCAGGAACAGGCGCGCGTCCGGTCGCCTGGCCACCTCCAGGATCATGTCGCGCACGGCGCGTGACTCGGGCTGGCTGAAGTCGTGCCAGTCGCGGTTGGCGTCCACGGCGCCCAGCGTGCTGCGCCACTGACCCTCGTGCACGCCGTCCGGGTTCACCAGCGGCACCACCACCACGCGGAACCTGGAGCGGAAGCGCTTGGCCAGATCGGAGTCGCCGGTCACCTGCTCCATGAACCGCATCAGCCCCACGCTGCCCGCCACTTCCGGCGGGTGCTGACGGCCGATCACGATCACGTAGTTGGGAGGCGCCCCCTGGTCCAGCTCCACCATGCGGATGGGCCGACCCGCGACGCTCTGGCCGATCACCGACGCCTTGGCCCACGGCTTGCGCGCCAGCTCGTCGGTCCACGCCCACAGCTGCTCCACGCCGATCATGTGGTTGCTGGCCACCCAGACCGGCCTGGGCCCCACCTTGAGCTTCAGCACGCACTCGGGCGCACCGCTGCCGCCCTGCCAGTCGGCGTCGGACACGCGCTTCCAGTGCACCCCGTCGTCGCTGAGACGCGCGCGGGGACGGGACTTGGCGGTGGCGATGCGGATGTGCACGCTGATCTCCGCCGGCTTGGCGGCCTTCACGCGGAACGCGTACCACGGGCTGGGATTGATCGGCTCGTTCTCCGGCGTGACCAGCGCCACGAAGTCCTTGGGGCCGCTCATGGAGCAGCCGTTCAGGCGCGCGCCGCTGAACTGGTTGTCGAAGGTGATGGTGTTGCCGTCGGCGGAGAAGATCCATTCCTTGCGCTGCTGCACCGCGGCCTTCACGGCGGCGTTCGCGGACGCGTCGAAGGCGTGCGCCGCACCCGGGGGCACGGGGGGCGCCACCTCTCCGGCGACGGCGGCCATGGCGACCAGTGCGAGGAGTGCCGGGGCGACGCCGCGGACAAGACGGTGATGCATGGCCGCAAATCTAGGGCAGCACGGCGCTCCGCGGCCGACGGGCGCTCCCCATGACCACGATCGGTCCGCCTCCCTCGTCGGTTCCGCCGATGCGCCTCAGTCCAGCGCAGGCAGCGCGCGGCGCAGCTCCGCCTCCACGGACGCCGTGGCGGCCTGTCGCAGGAACGCCATGCGCGTGCGTCGATGCAGCAGGTCCTCCACGGTCCGGGCCTGCTCGTGCTCCAGCGCCCAGGCCAGCGCCGCCGCGGTGTACGGAAGCTCCGGGTGCAGCGGACGCGCCAGTTCCGGCTCACGGCGCATCCAGTCGCGCAGGGTGGCGGCCTCGGTGCCGTAGCCCTGCAGCCACTCCTCGGACGGCCACGCGGCGCTCGACCGCTCCAGCGCCCCGTGCACGCGAAGGTCCTGCGTCACACAGGGCCGCGGCGGCAGTCCCGCCACCTGCAGCGCGCGGTCCACGCCGTCCTGCGCCATCTTCCGGTAGGTGGTCCACTTGCCGCCCATCACGCTCACCAGACCGGCGTGGCTCACGTGCACCACGTGCTCGCGGCTCACCTTCTTGCTGGCGGTGCCGTCGCTGCCACCCTCGTGCACCAGCGGCCGCATCCCCGCAAAGGCCGCCAGCACGTCACTTCGCTGCGGCACCCGCTGCAGGTAGCGCCCGGCGTTGGTGAGGATGAAGCCGATCTCCTCCTCGGTGGGGCGCGGATCCACTTCGGCCCGCGGCATGGGGGTGTCGGTGGTGCCCACCACCACGTGGCCGTGCCACGGGATCACGAAGAGCACGCGGCCGTCGTCGGTGTGGGGCACCATGATGGCCGTGTCGCTGGGCTGGAAGCTTCGGTCCAGCACCAGATGCACCCCCTGCGCCGGCTCGATCATGGGGCGGGCGGCGGCGTCGTCCATCCGGCGCACCTCGTCCGCGAAGATGCCGGTGCCGTTCACCACCACCTTGGCGCGGATGTGGAGCGTTCGCCCTGTGGCGCCACAGTGAGCGTCCACGCCGCACACGCGACCGTCGGCCTTTCGAAGGCCCGTCACGCGGACCGCGTTGGCGGCGGCGGCGCCGTGCTGCAGCGCCGTGCGAAGCAGGCTGACCGCCATGCGTGCGTCGTCGAACTGTCCGTCGAAGTACTCCACGCCGCCGTGCAGCCCATCCAGGTGCACGTTGGGGATGCGCGCCACCACCTCGTCATGCTTGAGGAATCGGCTGGGCTTCAGGTTCAGGCGTCCGGCGAGCGCGTCGTACAGCTTCAGGCCCGCGCCGTAGAACGGCCCCTCCCACCAGCTGTAGCTGGGCACCACGAACGGCAACGGGTGCACCAGGTGCGGCGCGTTGCGATGCAGCAGCCCACGCTCGTGCAGCGCCTCCGTGACCAGCCCGAAGTCCAGCTGCTCCAGATAGCGCACGCCGCCATGCACCAGCTTGGTGCTCCGGCTGCTGGTGCACTTGGCCCAGTCGATCGCCTCCACCAACGCGGTCCGCAGACCACGGCTGGCCGCGTCCACCGCCACACCCAGACCGGTGGCGCCACCGCCGATCACAAGCACCTCGAACGCCTCCGACTCCAGGCGTGCCAGCTGCTCGGCACGAGCGGCCTCGCCTGCGCGCCGCGCGGCGTCCAGCAACTCGACGGCCCGTGGCGTGAAGGCGCTCATGGGGTGGATGTTCCCCGCTCCCAGCCCTTCGCGCGAGCCACGGCCTCACGCCAACGATCGCGAAGTCCCTCACGCTGCGCAGCCGGCATGCGCGGTTCGAACACGCGATCCACCACGCGGAGCGCCTCCACCTCCTGCACACCTGTCCACGCGCCGGCCGCAAGTCCCGCCATGAACGCGGCGCCCAGGGCGGTGCTCTCCAGCGCCTTCGGTCGCTCCACCGTCACGCCCGTCAGGTCGGCCTGCATCTGCATGAGCAGGTCGCTTGCCGCGGCGCCGCCGTCCACGCGCAACCGGTCGATGGGTCGACCTGCGTCGTCCACCATGGCCTGCACCAGGTCGTCCACCTGATGCGCGATCCCCTCCAGCGTGGCGCGGGCCAGATGCGCGGCCGTGGTCCCGCGCGAGATCCCCACGATGGCGCCACGCGCGGTCGGATCCCAGTGCGGCGCGCCCAGACCCGTGAACGCGGGCACCACCACCACGCCGCCGCTGTCCGGCACCTCGGCCGCCAGTTCGTTCACCGCCGGGGCGGAGTGGATCAGCCCCAGTCCGTCGCGCAGCCACTGGATGGCGCTGCCTCCCACGAACACGCTCCCTTCCAGCGCAAAGCTGGACGCGGCTTCGCGCCGCCACGCGGCCGTGGCCAGCAGGCGGTTGCGGCTGGGCACCGGCCGATCGCCCACCTGCATCAGCAGGAAGCACCCCGTGCCGAAGGTGCACTTGGCCATGCCCGGCGCCGTGCATTGCTGCCCGAAGAGCGCGGCCTGCTGGTCGCCGATCATGGCCCGCACCGGCACGGGCGCGTCGAACAGTCCGGCCGCCGTGGTCCCGAAGTCCGCGTCGCAGGCGCGGATCTCCGGCAGCACCTCCCGCGGCACGTCGAAGAGCTTCAGCATCGCCTCGCTCCACTCGCCCGTGCGCAGGTCCATCAGGCTCGTGCGGCTGGCGTTGGTGACGTCGGTGGCGTGCACCGCGCCGCCGGTGAGGTTCCAGAGCAGCCAGGTGTCGATGGTGCCCGCGGCCAGTTCGCCACGCGCCGCACGGGCCCGCGCACCCGGAACATGGTCCAGCAGCCACGCGATCTTGGTGGCGCTGAAGTACGGATCCAGCACCAGCCCCGTGACGCGCGCCACCTCCGTCTCCGCACCTTGCGCGCGCAGACGCTCCGTCACGTCCGCGGTGCGGCGATCCTGCCACACGATGGCGTCGGCCACGGGCCGGCCCGTGGCGCGCTCCCACACCACGGTGGTCTCCCTCTGGTTGGTGATGCCGACGGCCGCCAGGTCCGAGGCCGCCACCTTCGCCGCGCGCAGCGCCTGCTGCGCCGTGTCCAGCTGCGTGCGCCAGATCTCCTCCGCCTGGTGCTCCACCCACCCCGACTGCGGAAAGTGCTGGGCGAATTCACGCTGCAGCTTGCCGCACACCGCACCCGACGGATCGAACACCATCGCCCGCGAGCTGGTGGTGCCCTGATCGAGCGCAAGGATGTGGCGTGCGGTCATCGTGTGTTCCGTGCGCCGGCGCGGACGCCGGCGCGGCGATCACATCACGCTTCCAAGGCCCATGGCGCGACGCCACGAGCTGATCTGGCCCAGGTGCATCTGCAGGTGGCTGCCGCACAGGAACATGGCGGCCGCGCCGATGGTGGGCAGCATCTCGGCCATGCGGCCGCCCATGGGGTTCGGTCGCTGCAGCAGCTCGTCGGGAACCTGCTCGAGCGCGTCGGCGAGCGCGGTGTAGCGCTCGACGAACCGCTGCACGATCGCGTCCTTCGCGGGATAGCGGCCGTCCTGTTCCACGCACGGCGCGCCGTTCTTGAAGAGCTCCTCCCACTTCTCGGGCAGAGGCTTCGCCAGCTCGGGCCTGCCGATCATCGCGAAGGCGCGCTCGGGATAGATGGCCAGATGGCCCATGTTGAAGAGCGCGCTGTTCATGCCCTTGGGCGGCATGTGGCCGAAGGTCTCGGCCGGGGCGTCGGCGCAGAGCTTCTGGCCGTAGCCGATGGCCATGCGGAGGCCGGCGGCGATCATGGGTCCGATCGTGGTCTGGGTGGCGGTGGTGGTCATGCGCGCATGCTAGCCCGCGGCGCCGTGGCAAAAAGAGAAGCGCCCGCGGTCCGACAACCGCGGGCGCTTGGATGCGAGCCTTGGACAGCTCGGTCAGTTCACCACGCGAAGTGCGCGAACGCCTTGTTGGCGTCGGCCATGCGGTGGGTGTTTTCCTTGGTCTGGATGGCCTTGCCTTCGCCCTTGGCCGCGCCAAAGAGCTCGCCGGCCAGCTTGAGGTGCATGGGCTTGCCCTTCTCCTCGCGGGTGGCTTCCAGGATCCAGC
>CAZKHO010000033.1:0-21437 GCA_964552505.1 uncultured Bifidobacterium sp.
CCTTGCCCAGGTAGGTGGCGCCGCGGGGCACCTTCAGGTTCTGCTCCATCTCGCCCACCACGGTCACGCCGGCCGTCTCGGCCAGCGCCCGCAGTTCGCCCATGGGATCTCGCTCGTCCACCTCGCTGGAGGGCAGGCGAACCTGCACCAGCACGGTGCGCTCCGACAGGATGCGCTCTTGGGCCAGCCCTGTTTCCATGGGACGCGGATTCTAGGATGCCCACCATGAGCCGCCCCCGATGCGTGCTGGCGCTGGAGACCAGCTGCGACGAGACCGCCGCCGCGGTGGTGGCCTGGGACGGTCACCGTCTGGTGACCCGGAGCGAGTCGGTGATCACGCAGGACGAGGTGCACGCCGAGTACGGCGGCGTGGTGCCGGAGCTGGCCAGCCGCGCGCACCTGGAGAAGCTCACGCCGGCCATCCGCGCGGCGCTGGCCGCGGCGGGCGTGGGCCCCTCGGACCTCTGCGCCGTGGCCGCGGGCAACCGACCGGGACTGATCGGCTCGCTGCTGGTGGGAACCAGCGCCGCCAAGGCCTTCGCGTGGGCCATCGGCAAGCCCTTCCTGGGCGTGGACCATGTGCAGGCGCATCTGGCGGCGTGCCATCTGGACGCGGACGCGCCGCCCTACCCCGCGCTTGGACTGGTGGCCAGCGGCGGACACACGCATCTCCTGCGCATGGACGATCCGCTGCACGCCACGGTGATCGCGCGCACGCGCGACGACGCGGCCGGCGAGGCCTTCGACAAGGCGGCCTCGCTGCTGCAGCTGGGCTGGCCGGGAGGGCCCGCCGTGGAGCGCGCGGCGCAGGCGGGCCACGCCGACGCGTGTCCGTTCGAGGCCGGCCGCTTCCCGGGCAGCGCCGACTTCAGCTTCAGCGGCCTCAAGACCGCGCTGCTCTACGCGGTGCGCGGCGTGCCGCCCGCGCCCAACCGGCCCGCGCGTCCGGCGCCGCCGCCGCTGACGCCGGAGCGCGTGGCGGACCTCTGCGCGGGATTCCAGCACGCGGTGGTGCAGGCGCTTCAGCGAGGACTGGAGCGCGCACTCGAAGGATCCGAGACGCGGCCGAAGTCGCTGCTGGCCGGTGGCGGCGTGATCCGCAACGTCGCCGTGCGCGCCATGCTGGAGCGCTTCGCGTCCTCCAACGGACTTTCGCTGCACCTGGCCGCAGCGCGCCACTGCACCGACAACGCCGCCATGATCGGCGCGCTGGCCGCGCTGCGGATGGCCGCTGGAGAGAGCGATCCGCTGGACCTTCCCGCCGAGCCCCAGTCCAGCCTGGCCCACGCATGACCTACCGCCCTCCCTACACCAGCGGACGCTTCACCATGGCCGAGTCGCCGCACCCCGCCACGCTGGAGGAGGCGGAGCTGCTGAAGTCGTGCACGGTGGAGATCGGCCGCGTGAGCGGACCGGGCGGCCAGAACCGCAACCGCCGCGACACGGCGGTGTGGGTGCAGCACCTTCCCACCCAGGTGGAGGCGCAGGCCACGGAGCGGCGCAGCCAGGCGCAGAACCGTCACATGGCGCTCAAGCGACTTCGCCGCCGCCTGGCGGTGGAGGTTCGCACGGTGGCCAGCCGTGACCGCCATCAGGCGAGCGACCTGTGGCGCTCGCGTCGTCAAGGCGACAAGTTGAGCGTGAACCCGGACCACCAGGACTACCCGGCGCTGCTGGCCGAGGCGCTGGACCTGGTGGTGGCGCGCCGATTCGACCTGGCGGGCGCCGCGGGCCTGCTGGGCGTCACCATGAGCCAGCTCAGCCGACTCATCCGCCACGACAAGGCGGCCTTCGCCAAGGTGAACCAGGGACGCGCCGAAGTGGGGCTGGCGCCGCTTCGATCGTGAGTGCGCCGCGCTGGCACTTCTGGATCGATCGCGGCGGCACCTTCACCGACGTGATCGGACGCGCACCGGATGGATCGCTGCGTGCGGTCAAGGTGCCCTCGCGTGACGAGGGCGGCGTGGACGCGGCGGTGGCCGGCATCCGTCGAGTGCTCGGCCTGGAGGCTCTCGAACCGATCTCCCCCGATCAAGTGGCATGCGTGCGGCTGGGCACCACGGTGGCCACCAACGCGCTGCTGGAGCGGGCCGGCGAACCCACGCTGCTGGTGGTGACGCGCGGATTCCGGGACGCCCTGCGCATCGGGCATCAGGCGCGCCCGCGACTCTTCGACCTGGAGGTGCGTCGCCCGCCGCCGCTGCACGCGGCCGTGGTGGAGGCGGACGAACGGCTGGGCGCGGATGGCACGGTGGTGCGGCCGCTGGACACGGAGCGACTGCGCGCGGACCTTCGCGCCGCACGATCGTCGGGCGTGCGCGCCTGCGCCATCGCGCTGCTGCATGCGTGGCGCTTCCCGGCACACGAACAGGTGGCCGAGGCGCTGGCGCAGGAGGCGGGCTTCCGGGAGGTGCGCACGTCCCACCGGACCAACCCCATGCTTCGGCTGGTCCCCCGCGGCGAGACCACCGTGGCGGACGCGTACCTCTCGCCGGTCCTCCGTCGCCATGTGGAGCGCCTGCGCGCCCAGCTGCCGGGGATCCCCCTGCTCTTCATGCAGAGTTCGGGTGGACTGGCGGACGCGTCGCGATTCCATGGCAAGGACGCGGTGCTCTCCGGCCCGGCGGGCGGCGTGGTGGGCATGGCGCGCACCGCGGAACGCGCCGGCCATGCGCGAGCCATCGGCTTCGACATGGGCGGCACCTCCACCGACGTGAGCCACTTCGACGGCGCGTTCGAGCGCTCGCACGACGGACAGGTGGCCGGCGTGCGCGTCCGTGTGCCCATGCTGCGCGTCCACACCGTGGCGGCGGGCGGCGGATCCATCGTCCGGGTGGAGGGCGGCCGACTGCGTGTGGGCCCGCAGAGCGCCGGCGCGGAGCCAGGACCGGCCTGCTACGGACGAGGCGGACCGGCCACGGTCACCGACGCCAACCTGGTGCTGGGCCGGCTTCGGCCGGACCGGTTCCCTGCGCTGTTCGGTGCGTGCGGCACGCGGCCGCTCGACGCGGCCGCGGCACGCGATCGATTCGAGGCGCTGGCCTCGCAGGTCCGGCAGGCGGGCGACGTGGACGCCACCGCCGAGCGGCTGGCATGGGGCGCGTTGCGTGTGGCCGTGGACGGGATGGCGCAGGCCATCCGTCGCATCTCGCTGGCGCGCGGACACGATCCGGCGGCCTGCGCGCTGCAGTGCTTCGGCGGCGCGGGAGCGCAGCACGCCTGCGCCGTGGCGGACGCGCTGGGCATGACCCGCGTGCTGATCCATCCCATGGCCAGCCTGCTGAGCGCCTACGGGATGGGGCTGGCGGATCGGACCGCCCTCCGCGAACGATCCATCGAGGTGGCGCTGGACCAGGACGCCTGCCGATCCGCCGCGCGGACGCTGGATCAGCTGGAGCGGGAGGCGCGTCAGGAGCTTGGCGAGGGCGCTGCGCCCGTGCGCGTGCATCGCACGCTCCATCTTCGCTACGACGGAACCGACACGCCGCTGCCGGTGCCGGAAGCGCCGGCGGACGAGCTCCGCGAGGCGTTCGAGGCGGCCCATCAGCGTCACTTCGGGTTCCGGATGCCCGGTCGTGCGATCCGCATCGACGCGGCCACCGCGGAGGCCGTGGAACCTGGCGAGGTGATCGAGGAAGCGCCGCCACCCGCGCCCGGCCCGACCGCGGCGTCCGCGCGCGTGTCCGTCTGGGTGGACGACGCGGCATCGCGCCACGGCGTCACGGTCCTGGAGATCCCCTGCGTGGAGCGCGCGTCGCTGCAGGTGGACGCGCCCGTGGCCGGCCCGGCGCTCGTGACCGAGCCGCACACCACCGTGATGGTGGATCCGGGCTGGACCGCGTGCCGACGGGCGGACGGCATGCTCGCGCTCGAGCGCGCAGGGCCACCCGAGACCGCGCGCGTCGCGCGCCGCATGGGGCCGGTGGAGCTGGAACTGTTCGGCAACCTGTTCATGTCCATCGCCGAGCGGATGGGCACGCGGCTGCAGGCCACCGCCACCAGCGTGAACATCAAGGAGCGGCTGGACTTCAGCTGCGCCCTCTTCGACGCGGACGGCGAGCTGGTGGCCAATGCGCCGCACGTTCCGGTGCACCTGGGATCCATGGGCGCCTCGGTGCAGGCCGTGATCGCGCACAACCCCGGGATGCGCCCCGGCGACGCGTTCGCGATCAACGATCCGTTCGCAGGCGGGACGCACCTGCCGGACCTCACCGTGGTGTCGCCGGTGTTCCTCCAGCCCGACCACGCCCGACCGGCGTTCTTCGTGGCCTCGCGCGGCCATCATGCGGACATCGGAGGCATCACGCCGGGATCGATGCCGCCGTTCTCCACCTCCATCGAGGAGGAGGGCGTCCGCGTGGCCAACCTGCAGGTGATGCGCGGCGGCACGCTGCTGGAACGGCCCTTGCTGGAGGCTCTGGCCGCCGGACCGCATCCCGCCCGCAATCCGGCGCAGAACCTGGCCGACCTGCGCGCCCAGCTGGCCGCCAACGAACGCGGCGCGCAGGAGCTGACCGCCGCCGCGCGCCTGCACGGGGCCGACACCCTGGCGCAGGCCATGGCCGCGGTGCAGGCCAACGCCGAAGCCTGCGTGCGCCGGGCCGTCGCCGGACTGCGCAACGGCGCGTTCGAGCTGACGCTGGACGACGGATCACGCATCCGCGTGGCGGTGCGGGTGGACGCCGCCGCGGGCACGGCCGACCTGGACTTCACGGGCACCAGCGCGCAGGTGTCCGGCAACTTCAACGCGCCGCGCGCCATCACCACCGCGGCGGTGCTGTACGCCTTCCGCGCACTGGTGGGCGACGACATTCCGCTCAACGCCGGATGCCTTCGACCGCTTCGGATCACGGTGCCCACCGGCAGCCTGCTGGATCCGGCGCCGCCCGCGGCGGTGGTGGCGGGCAACGTGGAGACGTCGCAGTGCGTGGTGAACGCGCTGCTGGGGGCGCTGGGCGTCGCGGCCTCCAGCCCGTGCACCATGAGCAACCTCACCTTCGGCGACGCCGTGCATCAGTACTACGAGACCATCGCGGGCGGCTCGGGTGCGGGCCCCGGGTTTCACGGCGAGCCGGCGGTGCAGACGCACATGACCAACTCGCGGCTGACGGATCCGGAGGTGCTGGAACTGCGTCATCCGGTCCGCCTGGAGCGCTTCGAGATCCGCGCGGGCAGCGGCGGGCAGGGCCGCTGGAACGGCGGCGACGGCGCCATCCGGGCCATCCGTTTCCTGCAGCGGATGCAGGCGTGCATCCTGAGCAACGGTCGGGTGCACGGCTCGTTCGGCCTGCACGGCGGCCACGCGGGCCTGCCGGGAGCCAATCGTGTGGAACGCGCCGACGGCCGTCTGGAGCCGCTCGGACACCTGGGCCGTGCGCTCATGGAGCCCGGCGACATGATCGTGATCGAGACCCCCGGCGGCGGCGGGTACGGTGCCCGGGTCCCATGACGGCTCCACTTCGCATCCTCCTGAGCGGCTTCGAACCCTTCGGCGGCGATCCCGTCAATTCCAGCGAACAGCTGGTGCACGCGCTGCACGGCCAGCGCGTGGGACATGCCACGGTGCATGGATGCGTGCTGCCCTGCACCTTCGCGCACGCGTGGCCCGTGCTGCGGCGCACCATCCAGGACGCCACCCCCACGCTGGTGCTGGCCACGGGCCAGGCCGCGGGACGCACGGGCCTCACCGTGGAGCGCGTGGCCATCAACGTGGCCGATGCGCGCATTCCCGACAATGCCGGCGCGCAGCCCGTGGACCAGCCGGTGATCGAAGGCGGTGCGGCGGCGCACTTCGCCTCGCTTCCCATCAAGGCCATGGTGGCGGCGATCACGCAGGCGGGCCTGCCGGCGGCCGTCTCGCAGACGGCGGGCACCTTCGTGTGCAATCACGTCTTCTACGGGCTGATGGAGCATCTGCAGCAACGCCCGGGCCTGCGCGGCGGTTTCATGCACCTGCCCCTGCTGCCCGAACAGGTGAAGGTGGACGCACCGGTCCCCAGCCTCACGCTGGCGCAGATGGTGCAGGGCGTGTGCGCCGCGCTGGAGGCCGCGCTCGAGACGTCCGGGGACCGGCCCCTCACGGGCGGCGCCGAGCACTGACGCGCCGTTTCGCCGCGCTCCAGGCCCCGGCTACGCTGCGCGCATGCATGACGCCGGTCGCATCCGCGCCCTGATCGCCGAGCAGTTGCCGTCGCTGATCCAGCTTCGTCGCGACCTGCATCAGCACCCCGAGATCGGCTATCAGGAGCACCGGACCGCCGAACGCATCCGCACGGAACTGTCGGCGGCCGGCGTGCGGCACACCGACGGACTGGCGGGCGGCACGGGCACGCTGGCGCACATTCCAGGCGGCGGTGCAGCCGCCACCGCCATCGCGCTGCGCACGGACATCGACGCGCTTCCCATGCCGGACCAGGGCACGCAGCCCTGGAAGAGCCGCGTGGAGGGCCGCGCGCACGCCTGCGGCCACGACGGACACACCGCCATCCTGGTGGGCGCGGCGCGCGTGCTGCAGCGCCTG
This sequence comes from uncultured Bifidobacterium sp., assembly GCA_964552505.1. GTDB lineage: Bacteria > Planctomycetota > Phycisphaerae > Phycisphaerales > SM1A02 > SYAC01. Next base: position 6,521 of record CAZKHO010000033.1, read on the forward strand.
TCCGCGGAGGCGCCGCTGCCCAATCCGGTGACGCTGCTCTTCCAGCCCGCGGAGGAAGGCGGCAACGGCGGCGCGCGCATGGTGGAGGACGGCGCGCTGGACGGTCGCGTGCTGGGGCCCGCCGTGTCGCAGGTGTACGGACTGCACGGCTGGCCCAGCCTGCCGGTGGGCACGGTGGCCTCGCGGCCGGGGCCCATGCTGGCCTCGGCCGACGCCTTCCAGATCCAGGTGCTGGGCGCGGGCGGCCACGCCGCGTGGCCGCACCTGACGCGTGATCCGGTGGTGGCCGGCGCCGCCATCGTGCAGTCGCTGCAGTCCATCGTCTCGCGGAACGTGCGTCCGCTGGACGCGGCGGTGATCACCGTCACGGCCTTCCTGGCCGGCGAGGCCTACAACGTGATTCCCGACCGCGCCGAACTGCGCGGCACCACGCGGGCGTTCAGCGACCAGGTGCACGCGCTGCTGCACACGCGCATCCACGAGGTGGCGGGCCAGGTGGCCGCGGCTCACGGCTGCACCGCCACCGTGTCGTTCCGGCCGGCCACGCCCGTGACGGTGAACGATGCGGCGGCCTTCGCCCGATTCGAGCGCGTGGCCACGCAGGCGCTGGGCGCGGACCGCGTGCGCGACTTCGGCGACCCAGTCATGGGCGCCGAGGACTTCTCCTTCTACGGCCGCAGCGCCCGCGCGTGCTTCTTCGCGCTGGGACTGGACGACCCCCAGCGTCCGTGCGCGCCGCTCCACGATCCCACCTTCGACTTCCACGACCAGGCCATCGCCACCGGCGTGGAGACCATGGTGCATCTGGCGCTGGCGCCGGCCTGAGTCCCGGAACGCGCCAATCCGCGTCGCTGCGCTTGGAAGTGCCGCCGAACGGGGTACCTTTCCACGCATGTCGCGCGCGCTTCGCACCCTGACCGCCCTGCTGGCGGCGGCCCTGCTGGGCTCGCCCTGCGCGGGCGCCGTCACGGTGGGCGTGCGGGAGCCTGCACGCGTGGTGCCGTTGCTCGCCGAACCCGGTCCGGCGCCGCTGCCCGACGACGCCGCCGGGCCGGAGCTGCACGCGCAGGCCCTGCGCGCGGACCCGGACGCGTGGCGCGCCGTGGACGGCGAACGTGTGGCGTGGTTCGACGCGGTCCCGCTCTCGGACGGATCCACGGTGGACCTGCGCATGAACCGCGTGGACCCGTTCACGGCGGACGCGCGCATCGTGGAGATGGCGACCGGGCCCGACGGCCGACTCGTGGAGCGCGCCCTGCCCCGACCGGCGCTCAGCGCGTGGCGCGGCGAGGTGGCCGGCCATCCCGGCTCCCGAGCGTTCCTGGCGCGCTCGGAGGCGGGCCTGCACGGCTGGATCCAGTTCGACGGCCGCACGGAGATCGTCTCCTCGGGCGACCAGCGCACGCGTCAGCCCATCCTGGTGAGCGACACCGCGTGGCTGCCGCCCACCGCCTTCACCTGCGACACGCCGGCCGCGCCGGCGGACGCCGCGCTGGAGGACCCCGTGGCGCCCGCCGCCATGTTCGGCAGCGGCTGCCGACAGCTGCCGGTCGCGGTGGACACGGATCAGGAACTGCTGGCCAAGTTCACCGGCACCACCGCGGCCAGCGCCTACGTGGCCACCATCTTCGCGGGCCTCATGGACATCTACGCACGGGACTTCGACGGCCGCCCCGCCATCTGCTACCTGCGTTGGTGGACCACCGCGGATCCCTGGACCATCACGGGCACCACCAGCGGCACGCTCACGGAACTGCGTGACCACTGGATCGCCAACATGGGCTCGGTGCAGCGCGCCATCGTGATGCAGGCCTGCGGCCGAAGCTTGGGCGGCGGCATCGCGTGGCTGTCCAACACCTGCGCCAGTTACGGCTACGCGGTCATGGGAAGCCTCAAGGGCAGCTTCCCCTATCCACTGGTGGACAACAGCTCGAGCAACTGGGACATCATCGTGTCGGCGCACGAGCTGGGCCACGTGATGAGCGCCCGCCACACCCACGACCTGGGCCTGGACGACTGCTGGGATCCCGCCACCGGCAGCCTGGGCGCCTGCACGCAGAAGGCCACGGGCACCATCATGAGCTACTGCCACCAGTGCTCGGGCGGGTACACCAACATCGCGCTCAAGTTCGACGCCACCAACGTCACCTCCATGATCTCGCATGTGAGCTCCAAGAGCTGCACGGCGCCCTCCGTGGCCCGCCCGGTGGGCCTGCCCGACACCTTCGCGGCGCTCCAGGGTCGCGCCAGCACGCTGGACGTGCTGGTGAACGATCTCCCGTCCAACTGCGAGACCGTCTCCATCGGCGGCCTTCCCGCCGCCACCGCTCTGGGCGGACAGGTGTCCGTGAACCTCACCGGCGCGCCCGGCGGCGGACCGGCCATCGCCTACGCGGCGCCGGCGGACGCCACCGGGACCGACGCGTTCACCTACACGCTCACAGACGCCAGCGGGCAGGTCAGCGATCCCGTGCAGGTCACGCTGGACGTGCGTCCCGTGCTCCCCGCCTTCCGCGGCGTCTCCAACGACGCGCCGTACCTGCAGGTGCGCCTCTACGACCTCACCGCGCCCACCGCGCTCCCGGACTTCACCGCGCTCACGCCCTTCCAGTACGCCACCGTGCCGGCGCTCAGCTACGGCAGCACCACCGGCACCTGCGTGGGCAGCGGACGCACCGACAACGTGGGCGCGGTCTTCGAGGGCTGGCTCATGGTGGGGACCGAAGGCATGCACACGCTGTCCCTCACCAGCGACGCCGGTTCGCGGCTGTGGGTGGACGGCGTGCTTGTGGTGGACCACGACGGGCTGCACTCGTACACGGAGAAGACCGCCACCGCGTGGCTGGAGGCGGGACGCCACGCCATCCGCGTCTCGTTCTTCGAGGCCACGGGCTCCTGCGGGCTCACGCTCAAGTGGGCGCCACCGGGAACCTCCTCGCGCGTGGCCGTGCCGTGGACCTCGCTCAGTCACGGCGGACAGAGCTTCGATCTGGACGGCTCGGGCACGGTGGACTACGGCGACATCGCCACCATGCTGCTCGACTACGGGACCGAATGCCCCATGGGCAGCTGCTATCGCGATCCCAACGGCCAGCAGTTGATCGGCTTCGATCCGCCGTGCGGCTGCCCGCAGGACCTGGACGGCTCGGGGCTGGTCGACTTCGGCGACATCGCGCTGCTGCTGATGGAATTCTGAGCGGGCCTGCGCACGCCGCACGTTCCGACGGGATCACGCGCGATTTCGCTTGGGGATTCAGCGTTCCGGGGCTACCTTTGCCGTCTCATGATCGCCCTTCCGCCCGTCTCCACGCTGTTCGCATGCCTGGCGCTCGCTGCGGGTCGTCCCGTGGAGACCGGCGCGGGACAGCTCCCGCCCCGCGTGAGCCCGATCTCGGCCATCGCCCCGGTCACGCTGGTGGGCGACGCGGACGCCGGTCCGGTGGTGCCCGCCGTGCCGCTGCGCGTGGACGACGCGGCCTGGACCGCCATGGACACGGGCGACGTGGCGTGGCTGGACCAGATGCCGCTCTCGGACGGCTCCACCGTGGATCTGCGCCTCACCCGCGTGGATCCCTTCACCAAGGACGCGCGCATCGTGGTGATGGAGGCCGGCCCGGACGGCCGCGCGGTGGAGCGCCAACTTCCGCGCCCCGCCCTCTCCGCGTGGGCGGGCACGATCGCCGGAAGGCCGGGCTCGCGGGCGTTCATCGCGCGAAGCGCCGCGGGCCTGCAGGGCTGGATTCAGTTCGACGGTCGCACGGAGGTCATCTCCAGCGGACCCGAGCACGAGGGCGGCACGCCCTTCATCTCCAGCGCCGCCGCCCTTCCCCCCGCCGACTTCCAGTGCGGCGGCGCCATTCCCAATCCGAACGCACTGGGCCTGGGAACGCGCCCATCCGGCCGCACGCCGCTCACCGCGGCCTGCCGGCAGGTGCCCATCGCGTTCGACACCGACCAGGAACTGCTGGCCCGTTTCAGCGGCAACACCACCACGGCCTCCGCGTACGTGGCCACGCTGATGGCCGCGCTCACGGACATCTACAGCCGCGACTTCAACCTTCGTCCCAGCCTCTGCTACCTGCGCTGGTGGACCACCACCGATCCGTGGACGCAGTCCGGCACCTGCGGCGGCGCCGGATCCGACCAGCTGGGCGAGATGCGCTCCTGGTGGAACGCCAACATGCAGTCGGTGCCCCGCGCGCTGGCGGGCCTGCTCTCCGGCCGGAGCCTGGGCGGCGGCTGCGCGTGGCTGTGGGCCACCTGCGAGGATCCCTTCGGTGGCTACGGCTACTCCGTCTCGGCCAATCTGGCCGGCAGCTTCCCGTACCCCATCCTCACGCAGAACGGCGGCAACTGGGACCTGATCGTGGTGGCGCACGAGCTGGGCCACAACCTGAGCGCGTACCACACGCACGATGTGGGCGTGGACGGCTGCGGCAACGGCGACTGCACGCTGGCACGCCAGGGCACCATCATGAGCTACTGCCACCTGTGCTCGGGCGGCGTGGCCAACATCAACATGAACTTCGACCCCGTGAACATCGCGGGGGTGCAGGACTACCTGGTGAACGACGCCGGCTGCACCGCGCCGGAATCCAACAACCCCGTGGCCTTGGGCGACACCTACTCCATGTGGGAGGGCACGCCCTCCGTGCTGGACGTGCTGCTGAACGACCTGCCGTCCAACTGCGAGGCGGTCACCATCGAGGGCCTGCCCGCCACCAGCGCGCTGGGCGCGTCGCTGGCGGTGCTGCCCACCGGCGGGCCCGCGGGAGGTCCGGCGGTGGCCTACACGCCCGGCCCCGGCGTTCGCGGCGCGGACTCGTTCACCTACCGCCTGCGCGACGCCAGCAGCCAGGTGTCCAACACGGTCACGGTGAGCGTGGACGTGAAGCCCATCCTGGCCGCCACCGCGGGCGTCACCGGTGACGAACAGGGCCTGCGCGGCCGCTACTACGCGCTCACCAACGTGACGGCGCTTCCCGACTTCGACGCGCTGACGCCGTACCAGTACGGCAACGTGCCGCTGCTCTCCTTCGGCTCCACGCTGGCCAACTGCGTGGGCAGCGGGCGCGCCGACAACTTCGGCGTGGTGTTCGAAGGCTGGCTGCTGGCGCCCACCGAGGGCACCTACACGTTCTCGCTCACCAGCGACGCGGGCTCGCGGCTGGTCATCGACGGCTTCCGCGTGATCGATCACGACGGCATCCACGCCTTCAACGAGAAGACCGGCACCGTCTACCTGAAGGCCGGCTACCACGCGCTGCAGGTGCCTTTCTTCGAGTACACCGGCGCATGCGGGCTGCAGCTGAAGTGGGCGCCACCGGGCACCAGCAGTCGCGTCTTCGTGCCGGCCACGGCGCTCAGCCGCGGCGGGCAGGTGTACGACCTGGACGGCAGCGGCACGGTGGACTCGGGCGATCTCTCGTACCTGCTTCTCAGCTTCGGCTCCGACTGCTCAGGCCAGCGCTGCTACGGCGACGCCAACGGCCGGCAGTTCATCGGCTTCGACCCGCCCTGCTCCTGTCCAGAGGATCTGGACGGCTCCGGCGAAGTGGACTTCGGCGACGTGGCCCTTCTGCTGCTCTACTGATCCGCCGTCAGCGGCCTCCGGAACGGACAGTCAGCGCGATCGACCGGTACCGCCCGTTGAACAAAGTCCTGTAATTTTGATTCCAGAGAACTTGTCTGTATTCGCTCGATCGCGGCTGAATCCGGACTACCGTGGCGGCATGCATCGCACTCTCCTTGCACTCGCGGCCGTCTTCCTGGCGGCAACCTCGGATGCTGCCACCCAGAACGCCAGCGCCCCCGCGCCCGTGCAGGCGTTCCGAAAGGCGCACGACCCACTCTCGCTCCCGGAGGGACTGACTGGACCCACCACGCCCGCCGCGGCATTGGAAGTGGACGAGGCGGCGTGGGCGCAGCTGGAAGGCGGCGATGTGGCGTGGATCGACCGCGTGCCGCTCTCCGACGGTTCCACGGTGGACCTTCGGCTGAGCCGCGTGAACCCCTTCACCGCCGACGCGCGCATCGTGGTGGTGGAGTTGGTGAATGGCAGGCAGGTTGAACGCGAGATCGAGCGCCCGTCCATCTCCGCGTGGGCCGGAGAAGTGGCCGGTCGTCCCGGCTCGCGAGCGTTCCTGGCGCGGAGCGAAGCCGGCCTTCTCGGCTGGATCCAGTTCGACGGCCACACCGAGATCCTCTCCTCCGGCGAGGCCGGCGCGGCACGCGTGCCCATGATCACCGACGCCGCCGCCCTGGGCGTCACCCAGCCGGTGTGCGAGGAGCCGCCGGCCGTCGATCCCGCCGACCAGCTTGAGGCCGCCTCCATGCCCAGCGCGTGGTTCATGCCGCCGGCGTGCCGGCAGCTTCCCGTGGCCGTGGACACGGACCAGGAACTGCTGGCCAAGTTCTCCGGCAACACCACCGCCGCCAGCGCCTACGTGGCCACGCTCTTCGCGGGCATGGCCGACATCTACACCCGCGACTTCAACATCCGACCCGGCCTCTGCTATCTGCGCTGGTGGACCACCACGGATCCGTGGACCATCACCAGCGGAACCTCCGCGCAGCTGACCGAGTTCCGCACCTATTGGAACGCCAACATGCGCAGCACCCCGCGCTCGCTGGCCACGCTGCTCTCCGCGCGCGGTCTGGGCGGCGGCGTGGCGTGGCTGGGCCAGACCTGCGCCAGCACCGCCGGCAGCGGCTACGGGTACTCGGTCTGCGCCAATCTGGCCGGCAGCTTCCCGTATCCCCTGCAGAGCCAGAACGGCGCCAACTGGGACATCATCGTCACCAGCCACGAGATCGGTCACAACATGAACGCCTCGCACACGCACGATCTGGGCGTGGACGACTGCTACACGGCGTCCGGACTGGGCGCCTGCACGCAGCGGCTGCAGGGCACCGTGATGAGCTACTGCCACCTGTGCACCGGCGGCGTGGCCAACATCAACCTGGTCTTCGATTCGGTCAACATCCCCACCGTCATCAGCCATGTGGGCGGCAAGTCCTGCACCGCCCCCAGCACCGCCCTCCCCGTGGCCACCGGCGACACCTGGACCGTGATGGAAGGCAGCGTGAACACGCTCGACATCCTGGCCAACGACCTGCCGGCCAACTGCGAGGCCGTGAGCATCGAGGGCCTCCCCGCGCTGAGCGCCCGCGGCGTTCCGCTCTCGATCCAGCCCACCGGCAGCCCCAGCGGCGGTCCGGCGGTGGCCTACAGCCCCGCGGCCGGCATCCGGGGTGCCGACACCTTCACCTACAGCCTCCGCGACGCCAGCAACCAGGTCTCGTCCACCGTCACGGTGAGCGTGGACGTGAAGCCCGTGCTGCAGGCCTTCTCGGGCCTGGCCGGGCAGGAGCCCGGCTTCAACGCTCGCTACTACACGCTCACCGCGCCCACCACGCTGCCCAACTTCGACGTGCTCACGCCCTTCCTCTACGGCACGGTGCCCTCGCTGGTGTTCAGCAGCAGCAGCGGCGTGTGCGTGGGCAGCGGCGTGGCCGACAACATGGGCGCGGTCTTCGAGGGCTGGATCGAGGCGCCCGTGGAGGGCAACTACGTCATGGGCCTGGTGTCGGACGCCGGTTCCCAGCTCTACCTGGACGGCGAACTGATCATCGACCACAACGGACTGCACGTCTACAGCGAGAAGACCAACACCGTGTACCTCAAGGCGGGCTTCCACTCGGTGCGCATCCCGTACTTCGAGGCCACGGGCAACTGCGGCCTGCAGCTGAAGTGGGCCACACCCGGCACCACCACCCGCGTGCTGGTGCCAAGTTCCGCCATCAGCCACGGCGGACAGCTGTACGACCTGGACGGCTCCGGCTCCGTGGACTCCGGGGATGTGGCCTACCTGCTGCTGAGCTTCGGCGGCGACTGCCCCGGCCGACGCTGCTACGGCGATCCCAACGGCCAGCAGGTGGTCGGCATCGACCTCTCCTGCAGCTGCCCGGAGGATCTGGACGGCTCCGGCGAGATCGATGCCGGCGACATCGCCCTCCTGCTGCTGTACTGACCACCCGGCACCGGCCTCGGACCTTGCGCCGCCCCCGGCCAACCACCGGGGGCGCGCCCGTTTTCAGGGGTCCGGCCTCCGACCCACCCCCTTGCAGCCCCCCCGAGGTCCCGATAGACTGCCCGGCTCGACATCGCACGCCGTTCGAACTACCGAACCGGTGCCGGACTCTTGGCTGAGCCGGCTGCGCCCCACGGAGGGGCCCGCAAGGTAGGAGGTAAGGACCCATGGCCAAGAAGGTTGCAAAGGTTTTCAAGATCATGGCTCCGGGTGGCAAGGCCACGCCGGCCCCGCCGCTCGGTCCGGTGCTTGGCGCCAACGGCGTCAACCCCGGCCAGTTCATCACCCAGTTCAACGAGAAGACCCGTGAACTCAACGGCCGCGTGGTCGGCTGCGTGGTCACCGTCTTCTCCGACCGCACCTTCGAGCTCGAGATCAAGTCCAGCCCGGTGAGCGTGATGATCGCCGCCGCCCTGAAGATCGAGAAGGGTTCCGGCACCCCCAACACCGTGAAGGTGGGCAAGCTCTCCAAGGACCAGGTCCGCAAGATCGCCGAGGAGAAGCTGAAGGATCTGAACACCCGCAGCCTTGAGGCCGCCATGCGCGTCGTGGCCGGCACCGCCCGAAGCATGGGCGTGACGGTGGAGGCCTGAACATGAGCACCCTGACCAGCAGCAAGAAGAAGATCGCCTTCCGCGGCTTCGGCAAGCGCATGCGCGCCAGCCTGGAAGTCAAGCCCAAGACGGCCCTCTCCCCCGCGGACGCCGTCAAGGCCCTCCGCACCTTCAAGGCCCCCAAGTTCGACCAGACGGTCAACGTGGTGGTGAACCTGGGCATCGACCCGAAGGCCGCCGATCAGGCCCTTCGCGGCTCCATCGCCATGCCGCACGGCATCGGCCGGAGCGCCCGCGTGGTGTGCTTCTGCCAGAGCGACAAGGTGGCCGCGGCCAAGGCCGCCGGCGCCATCGAGGCGGGCGGCGAGGAGCTGGTCGCCAAGATCGAGGGCGGCTGGATGGAGTTCGACGTGGCGGTGGCCAGCCCGGACATGATGCGCGTGGTCAGCAAGCTGGGCAAGGTGCTCGGTCCCAAGGGACTCATGCCCAGCCCGAAGGCCGGCACCGTGACCCCCGACGTGGCGGCCGCGGTGAAGGAGTACGGCGCCGGCAAGCAGGAGTACCGCAACGACGACGGCGGCAACATCCACTGCGTCATCGGCAAGATGAGCTTCAAGGACGAGCAGCTCGTCGCCAACCTGTCGCACTTCATCGCGACGATCGAGAAGGCTCGACCGGCCAGCGTGAAGGGCACCTACCTCAAGAAGTGCGTCATCAGCGCCGCCATGAGCCCCGGCGTGCTGGTCAGCGCCTGAAACGGAGCACACACCCATGAGCAAGCAGATCAAGCAACTGGTCGTTCGCGAGTATCAGGAGCGCTTCGAAGGCGTCGAGGGCGGCGTGCTCGTCGAGATCCGTGGACTGGACGCGGGCACCAACAACCGCCTGCGCACCACCCTGGTGGACAAGCAGATCCGCGTCACCGTGGTCAAGAACACGCTGGCGCGCAAGGCGTTCCAGGGCACCGCCCTCGAGGGCCTGTCCAAGTACCTCAGCGGCCCCAGCGCGCTGGTCTACGGCGGCAACAGCGTCGTGGAGGTGGCCCGCGAGATCGTGGAGCTGGCCAAGGACAAGGAGGCCCTGCAGTTCAAGGCCGCCATCCTGGACGGCATCACCTTCGAGGGCAAGGCGGGCGTCGAGGCGCTCAGCAAGTATCCCACTCGCGAGGAGGCGCAGGCCAAGGTCATCACCCTGGTCCTCTCCCCCGCGCGCAACGTGGTCGGCGCCGTCAAGGGCCCGGCCGGCCGCATCGGCGGCATCCTCAAGGAGATCCAGCGCAAGCTCGAGGCGGGCGAGACCATCGCCGCCAAGGCCTGACGCACGAGTCGTTCACTTCACTGAACCTTTTTGCCCTGATTCTGACTGGCCCTGTCGGGTCAAACGCCGGAAGGTCCGGCGCCTCTCGGAACAGGCACAGGAGTTTGAGACATGTCTGAGACCAAGACGTTTGATGCGAAGGTGACCAAGATCGGCGACGAGATCGCCAGCCTGACCCTGAAGGAGGCTGTCGACCTGGCCGAGTACATGAAGGACAAGTACGGCATCGAGCCGGCGGCCGGCGGCGCGGTCATGATGGCTGCTGCGGGCGGCGCGGCGGGTGGCGGCGCGGCGGCTGCTGCGGCGCAGACCGAGTTCGATGTCATCCTCGACAACGGCGGCGCGAACAAGATCCAGGTGATCAAGGTCGTCCGCGAGGCGACCGGCCTCGGCCTGAAGGAGGCCAAGGACCTGGTCGATGGCGCTCCGAAGCCCGTCAAGGAGAAGATCTCCAAGGACGACGCCGAGAAGCTCAAGACCGCCCTCGAGGCGGCTGGCGCCAAGGTCACGATCAAGTGACTTTCGCGCGGGGCTCCTGCCCCGCCATCTCGACCCCGAGATCCAACGGGCCTGGTCGCAAGACCGGGCCCGTTCCCTTTTTCACGTCCCCGTAACAGGGTCGGAGGTAGTTATTGACCACTTGTTTCAGATGGCCAATAACTACCTCCGACCCTCCACAAAAAGATTCAAGTCGGTTCCCTCCCCTTGTTGCGGTCTTGGCCCGGTTCTTGCTAACCTGCGGGACTTGGCGGTGGGCGCAGCCATCTTCGATTCCACGCGTTAAACCACGGCTCCTCGGCAGGAGCCGCGTCGGTGATTGCTGCGCACAGACAACTGGAGCACGGACCTCATGGCCCTGAAGACTCGCGACTTCTCGAAGCGCGGCGACGCGACCCCCGTCCCCAATCTCACCCAGGTCCAGCGAGCGGCATATGACCGCTTCCTGCAGCAGGACAAGGAACCTGCGCAGCGCGACCAGAGCATCGGCATCGAGTCGCTGCTCCGCGAGGTCTTCCCCATCGAGAGCTACGACGGCAAGGTCAAGCTCGAGTACCTGCACTATCGCCTGGAGCAGCCGCGCTACACGCCCGACGAGTGCCGCGAGCTTCGTCTCACCTACGGCATGCCCTTCCGCGTCGGCGTGCGCCTGACCCGCGAGGGCGGCGGCACGATCAGCGAGGAGGAGATCTACCTCGGCGAGATCCCGATCATGATGGGCGGCGGCGAGTTCATCGTGAACGGCGCCGAGCGCGTCATCGTGAGCCAGCTGCACCGCAGCCCCGGCGTGGACTTCAGCATCGCCAGCAGCATCGGCGACCGCCCGCTGCACAGCGCGCGCATCAGCCCCGAGCGCGGCAGCTGGATCGAGCTCGAGGTCACCAAGAAGGATGTGCTCACGATGCGCATCGACCAGAGCACGAAGCTGGCCGCGACCACCTTCCTGCGCGCCCTGGACGAGCGTTTCGGCAGCACCGAAAGCCTGCTCAAGCTGTTCTACGAGATCGAGCAGGTGAAGGTGGAGAAGCTGAAGCCCGAGCACCGCAGCGCGGAGCTCATCGTGGACAGCGACACCGGCGAGGTCATCTGCAACCCGGGTCAGGAGCTGGGCGAGAAGGGCGTGGCCGTGATCCAGGCCAGCGCCCTGAAGACCGCCAGCGTCATCGCCAACCCCGGCGACTCCCTGATCCTGAACACCATCGCCCACGAGGACCTCAACTTCTTCGCGGACATCACCGAGTACCAGGCGGCCCTTCTGAAGATCTACGGCAAGCTGCGTCCGGGCAACCCGCCGCAGGTGGACAAGGCCGTGGCGCTGTTCAAGGAGAAGTTCTTCGACGAGAACCGCTATCGCCTCGGCCGCGTGGGCCGCTTCCGCATGAACCGGAAGTTCGAGATCTACAAGGAGAGCGGCAAGGGCGAGGGCCGCAACTGGAAGTGGAGCGAGGCCGACGCCCGCACCCAGCACCTGCGCGCCGAGGACTTCCTGGCGGTGGTGCAGTACATCCTGGACCTGCGCTCGCGCAACCCGCGCGCGCACGTGGACGACATCGATCACCTGGGCAACCGCCGCCTGCGCACGCTGGACGAGCTGGCCGTGGAGGAGATCCGCAAGGGCTTCCTCAAGCTGCGCCGCACCGTCCAGGAGCGCATGAGCGTCAAGGATCCCAACGAGCTGGGCAAGATCGCCGACCTGGTCAACTCCAAGAGCATCTCCAGCGCCATCGAGTTCTTCTTCGGCCGCAGCGAGCTCAGCCAGGTGGTCGACCAGACCAACCCGCTCAGCATGCTGGTCCACGAGCGCCGCCTCTCGGCCCTGGGCCCCGGCGGCCTCAACCGCAAGCGCGCCACCTTCGAGGTGCGCGACGTGCACATCTCGCACTACGGCCGCATCTGCCCCATCGAGACGCCGGAAGGCACCAACATCGGCCTGATCGCCAGCCTGGGCATCTACAGCGAGATCGACGACTACGGCTTCCTGCTCACCCCGTACCGCGAGGTGAAGGACGGCAAGGCCACCGGCAAGGTGCGCCGCCTGCGCGCCGACGAGGAGCTGCGCAAGGTGCTCGCCCCCAGCGACACCATCGAGCGCGACGGCCGCTTCACCGGCGACATGGTGGTGGCTCGCCGCGACGGCGACCTCACCCCGCTGGCCGCCGGCGACATCGAGTTCGTGGACATCAGCCCCAAGCAGATCGTGGGCGTCAGCGCCAGCCTCATCCCCTTCCTGGAGCATGACGACGCCAACCGCGCGCTCATGGGAAGCAACATGCAGCGACAGGCCGTGCCGCTGGTCCGCGTGGACCCGCCGGTGGTGGCCACGGGCATGGAGCGGGTGGTGGGCGGCCACAGCGGCATGATCGTGAAGGCCAAGCGCGGCGGCACCGTCACCCAGGTGGACGCCGAGCGCGTGGTCATCGACAACGCCGACGAGTACGTGCTGCGCAAGTTCGTGGGCCTGAACGAGCGGACCTGCCAGAACCAGCGACCGCTGGTCAAGATGGGACAGAAGGTCAAGGCCGGCGACATCATCGCCGACGGCGCCAGCACGCTGCAGGGCGAGCTGGCCATCGGCCGCAACGTGCTCGTGGCCTTCAACACCTTCGACGGCTACAACTTCGAGGACGCCATCGTCATCAACGAGCGCCTGGTGAAGGACGACGCGTTCACCAGCATCCACATCGAGAGCTTCGACGTGGAGCTGCGCGAGACCAAGCTGGGCCGCGAGGAGTTCACGCGCGACATCCCCAACGTCAGCGAGCGTCTGCTTCGCAACCTGGACGACAACGGGGTGATCCGCGTTGGCGCCAAGGTGGGCCCCGGCGACATCCTGGTGGGCAAGGTCAGCCCCAAGAGCAAGTCCGAGCTGAGCCCCGAGGAGAAGCTGCTGCACGCCATCTTCGGCCGAGCCGGCGAGGACGTGAAGAACGACTCGCTCGAGGTGCCCGCGGGCACCGAGGGCATCGTGATCGGCGCCAAGCGCTTCAGCCGCCGCATGCACCTGAGCGACGACCAGAAGAAGGCGCTCAAGAAGGAGATGTCGGCGTACGAGGACGAGATGGACCGCAAGACCATCCAGCTGTTCAAGCAGATGGTGGCGGAGATCAACAAGGCCACCGGCAGCGAGATGGTCGATCCCAGCACCCGCCAGAAGGTGGGCCTCAGCGATCTCCCCGAGGTCATCCTGGAGCAGATCGAGGGCTTCAACCCGAAGTGGATCAAGGGCTCGGCCGACGCGAAGGCGAACGCCGAGGTGACCTACGGTCAGTTCTGGCCGCGCGTGCAGGCCCTCCGCGAGGAGAAGGAGCGCAAGGTCGGCCACATGAAGCGTGGCGACGAGCTGGCCAGCGGCGTGCTGGAGATGGTCAAGGTCTACCTGGCCACCAAGCGACAGCTGAGCGTGGGCGACAAGATGGCCGGCCGTCACGGCAACAAGGGCGTCATCGCCCGAATCGTGCCGGAGGAGGACATGCCCTTCATGGCCGACGGCACCCCCGTCGACGTGCTGCTCAACCCGCTGGGCGTGCCCAGCCGCATGAACGTGGGCCAGATCCTGGAGACGCACCTGGGCTGGGCCGCCAAGGTCCTGGGCTTCCAGGCGATCACCCCCGTGTTCGACGGCGCCAAGGAGGCCGAGATCATGGAGGCCATCGGCGAGGCCAACAAGCACGTGCGCGATCGCGTGCAGGCCTTCGAGAAGACCGGCAAGGAGCCGGGCCACGCCCGCGAACTGCTGGCCGAGATCCCCTTCGGCGGCAAGGTCCAGCTGCACGACGGCCGCACGGGCGAGCCGTTCCACCAGAAGACCACCGTGGGCTACATGTACCTGCTCAAGCTGCACCACCTGGTGGACGACAAGATCCACGCGCGCAGCACCGGTCCGTACAGCCTCATCACCCAGCAGCCGCTGGGCGGCAAGGCCCGCACGGGCGGCCAGCGCTTCGGCGAGATGGAAGTGTGGGCGCTCGAGGCCTACGGCGCCGCCTACGTGCTGCAGGAGCTCCTCACCGTCAAGAGCGACGACGTGGAAGGCCGCACCAAGATCTACGACAGCATGGTGAAGGGCACGAACACGCTGCAGGCAGGCATGCCCGTGGTGTTCGACGTGCTCTGCCACGAGATCAAGGGCCTCGGCATGAACATCCAGCTCGAGAAGCTCGGCACCGACAGCGCCCCGCTGCTCTGAACCGAAACGCATCCCGCACACGACTCGACCCGTCACGAACGAGACCAACGCCATGACCATCGCAGCCAACAGCGCCGCCGCCAGTGACAACGTCTACGACCGCGTGAACGACTACGGAGCCGTCCGCATCAGCCTCGCCGGCCCCAACGACATCCGTTCGTGGAGCTTCGGCGAGGTCAAGAAGCCGGAGACCATCAACTACCGCACCTACCGTCCCGAGCGCGACGGCCTGTTCTGCGAGCGCATCTTCGGGCCGGAGCGCGACTTCG
>CAZKHO010000034.1:0-21205 GCA_964552505.1 uncultured Bifidobacterium sp.
TCAGTGGCGGCAGGCACCGTGCACCTCCTCGGGCGTGGTCAGGCCGGCGAGCACCTTGCGCATGCCGTCGTCCCACAGGGTCTCGAAGCCCTGCTCGCGCAGCAGCGCGCGGATGGCGGCGGGGTCGCAGGTGCCGCACAGCAGGTCGTTCATCCGCTGGTCGGGCACCATCAGTTCGTACAGGCCCACGCGGCCGCTCAGGCCGGTCTGTCGGCACTTGCGGCAGCCCTTGCCCTTCATGGGCGTTCCCTTCTCGAAGCCGTACAGCCCCATCGAGGTTCGCTCAGCCTCGGTCAGCTCGCAGGCCTCGCCGCACTGTCGGCAGATGCGGCGAACCAGTCGCTGCGCCAGCACGCCTCGGAGCGCGGCGGCGATCAGGAAGTTCTCCACGCCCAGGTTGCCCAGACGGGTGATGGCGCTGGGCGCGTCGTTGGTGTGCAGCGTGCTCAGCACCACGTGGCCGGTCAGCGCGGCCTGCACCGCGATCTGCGCCGTCTCCGTGTCGCGGATCTCGCCCACCATGATCACGTCCGGGTCCTGGCGCAGCAGCGCGCGAAGCGCCGACGCGAAGGTGAAGCCCGCCTTGGGATTCACCTGCGCCTGATGCACGCCTTCCAGGTTGGACTCCACCGGATCCTCCACCGTGCTCACGTTGATGGAGGTGCGGTCGAAGGTCTGCAGCGCGCTGTACAGGGTGGTGCTCTTGCCCGAGCCCGTGGGGCCGGTCACCAGCGCGATGCCGTAGGGCTGGTCCAGCACCTGCTGGAAACGCGAGAGCATCTCCGGGCGGAAGCCCAGCTGCTCCAGTCCCAGCCGGCCCGCCCCGCCGTCCACCACGCGCATCACGATCTTCTCGCCGAACTTGCCTGGCAGCGTGCTCACGCGCAGGTCGATGGGCCGTCCGTTCACGCGGACGCTGATCTCGCCGTCCTGCGGCATGCGGCGCTCGCTGATGTCCAGGTGCGCCATGATCTTCACGCGGCTGGCGATGGCGGCGTTCATGCGCCACGGCGGCGACATGCGGTGCGCCAGCACGCCGTCGATGCGGAAGCGGACGCGCATCACCGCGTCGTCGGGCTCGATGTGGATGTCGCTGGCGCCCTCCTCCACGGCCGAGCAGATGATGAAGTTCACCAGCTTGACCACGGGCGCCATGTCGTCGCCCTCGCCCTTGCCCACCATCTCCTCCACCTGCTTCTCCTGCAGGCTGAAGGCGCCGTCCTCGGGTCGCTGCAGCAGTTCGGCCACGATCTCCTCGGCCTTCTCCTGCACGGCTTCCGCGGGACCGCTCTCGGCCAGCATGGCGTCCAGACGGTCCTCGGGGCTGGCCACGAAGCGCACGCGCAGGCCGCTCTCGCGCTGCGCCAGCTCGCGCACATGGTCGTTCTGCGGGTCGGCCGTGGCCACCACCAGCGTCTCGCCCTCGCGTCGGAGCGGCACCACGCGGTGCTCGCGGCGCATCGGCTCCGGCAGCGACTTGATCACGGCCGTGTCCGCCTCCAGCGCGGGCTCGGCCACGAACTCGATCTCCAGGCTGCGCGCCACCGCCTTGAGCAGCGTGACGCGATCGACCAGCTCCATCTGCAGCAGCACCTCGCCCAGGAGCAGGCGCTGACCGCCGGCGGTCTGGCGACGGAGCGCCTCGCGAAGCTGCGCCACGGTGATCGCACCTTCCTCCACCAAGGCCTGGCCCACGCGCGGAAGCGTGCGAAGCTCGATGCCGCTGAGCGGCCTGCCGCCCGACCGGGTCTCGTCGTTCACTTGAAGCCTCCTGCCGCCGGCGCCTTGCCCGGGGCCGCCGTTCCACCACCGAACATCACGTCGATGCCACGCCCGCCCCAGTCGACCGTCACGCTGCGGTCGCCGATGACGCGCACCCGCGCAAACGAACCGTCGGGCAGCGAGATGGAGTCGCCCGGACGCACGGTCTGGTCGCCGAACACGGCCAGCTCGCCCCGCAGCACCGCGCGAAGCGGAAGGCCCGGCAGCAGGCCGGGCTCCGCGTCGCCCGTGGGTCGTGCCACGGGCGCGGCGGCAGGCGCCACCGGCTCCGGCAGACCCCACGCGCGGAACGGATCACGGGCCGGCACGCGCTCCATGGAGCATTCGATCACGCGACGCGCGCCGGCCGCGGACGGCGCGGTCCTGGTTCCGTTCGCCGCCTTCGCGGTGGGCTTGGCACCGGCGTCGACGCGTGGCGCAGGCGCCGCCGGAACGGCCGCTCCAGCCTTGCGAGGACCGGTCATCGCCTTCAGGCCAAGACCACCCACCGACACCACCAGCACCGCCAGCAGGGCGCCAAACTGCTTCGGCTTCACGCCCATGCGGCTGCACAAGGCGTTCCATCCGGTCTTCAGGTCGCTCATGGCGTGCCCGCCTTTGCCGCGGCCTGTGCGGAGCCTGCCGCCTGCTCGACGAAGAACTCGTCGAAGGACAGCCGGCCTTCCACCAAGCCGCCTTCCGCTCCCGAGCCGCTTCCCAGTTCCACGCTGCGGACCGCCACCAGGACGGGCAGCGCCTCGGCGGCAGCCAGAGACGAGAAGATGGCGTCGAAGGAGCCGCTCACCTGCGCCTCCACCCCACGACGCGCGGCCTTGCCGTCCGGCAGGCCCGGCACCCCCACCACGGTCATCTTGCCGGTGCGTGCCTCGCTCGACTGCATGCCCTTGCGCTCGCCGCTTCGGGCCAGGCTGGCCAGCAGCGCGCCCTGATCGGGGGTGGTGGGCAGGGTGCGACCACGGCGCGCCAGCTCCGAACGCAGTTGCTCCACGCTGCGCTGCAGGTCGCGGAGATTGTCCTGTCGCGCAGCCGACTCCAGCGCCACCGTGCGCAATTGGCGAGCCTCGCGGCTCCACGCGGCGGCGCGAAGGTAGTTGGGGATGGTGAACAGTCCCAGCACCGCCACCGCCACGGTGAGTGGCACGGCGGTGGCCAGGGTGCCCTGACGGAGGAGGTTCCGGAACCTGGGGCTCATTCCACTTCTCCCTGCGCCACGCGCATCGATCCGGGGTTGCGAAGGACCACGTCCAGCGGCACACGGAACGCCACCGAGAACTCCTCGGCGCGGTGGCCACGGAACTCGGTCAGCTTGCGCTCCGACATGGTGACGCCGGAGAACGCGGAGAAGCGGGCCAGCTGTCGCTCGAAGTCGCTGAGCGAGGTGCCGCTTCCTGCGAAGCCCTTCAGGGTCACCTGCAGCTGGCGCGGCGATTCATCCGCGTCCAGTCGCAGCCCCGTCAGCGTCACCTGCTCCGGAAGCATGTGGGACACGGTGGCGATCACGGTGGAGGCCGCGATGGGCGGCACCAGGCCGTCGGTCACCCGCAGCGCGCGCTCCAGATCGCCGCGCTCCGACGCCAGACGCCCCATCAGCTCCTCGTTGCCGGGTGCGTTGGCCGCCAGCTGCGCCTCCACCGAACGTGCGATGTCGGCGGAACGCGCGCTGTTCCAGCTGTGGAAGCCCACGCCCAGGCTGCTCATGGCCAGCAGCACCAGAAGCAGGTTGCTTCGCCGGCGCGAGAGGCGCACCTGGATCTCGCGGCGCACCTCCTCGGGCATGAAGTCGATGCGGGGCGTGCTCACGCGGCCCTCCGTGCGCCTTCGGTGCGACCGTCCAGACCCGTGCCCATCGCCGCAGCCCAGGCGTGATCCCGGGATCCCTCCACGGTTCCCCACCCTGCACAGGCGGCCAGGGTGACGTCGACGCCGCACACGCCACCCAGCGCGTCGCACAGCGAGGCGTCCGCGGTGCCGCCCGCCACCATCAGGCGTGCGGGCCACGCGTCCCCCTCGCCGGCGTGCCGCAGGCTGCGCAGCACCTCCTCGGCCAGGCAGCTCCAGCGCCAGCTCTCGTCCTGATCCTCCTCCGGCGCCAGCGGGATCGAGTCGTCGTCCTTGCGGACCGCCACGCGGGTGCGCGTCTGCGTCCGGGGCGACACGGCCCACTCGCCCTCGAAGTCGCGCATGAAGCGCAGGTCCCCGTCCTGCTGGACCAGCAGCGAGGCCACGCGAGGCTCCACATGCAGCCACGCCACGGTGCCCGTGGCCATGCCCGCGTCCATGGTGCTCGCGGCTCGCAGACCGGCGATGGCCGCGTGCTCCAACGAATCCATGCGGAGGCCCGCCGCCATCACGGCTTCGGCGGCATGACGCGCGGCGCCCATGGGAAGCGCCAGCAGCAGGACCGACCGCCCCGAGCCGCGCACGCCGCCCAGCGCCAGATGTCGGATCACGGCGTCCGTGGGCTCCACGGCGAATCGATCCATCGCCTCGAAGCGGGCGCTGGAGGAAAGTTCGGCATCCGTCATCGAAGGCAGCGTGGCCATCTCGCAGCGGAAGCACGAGGCCGCCACGCTCACGCGGCAGCGCCCGTCGCGCATCCGAAACTCCGCCACCTTCTGGCGGAGCGCGTCCACCACGGAGTCGCGCACGCCCGTCGCCAGATCCGCGCCAGGCAGCTCCACGGCACGGGTGCGCGAGCCTTCCTGCACCAGCAGGCGGGTCCGATCGGCCGCGAAGTCGATCGCGGCGCTCACGTTCCGGCCCTTCAGCATGTTGCGGATCGCGTCCATGTGTTCCCTGCCTCCATCGGCCGTTCCGGACATGGGGTTCACGCCCCGTTCGCGCGAACCCGGGAAAAGACTGAGGGACCCCGTTTCCGGGGTCCCTCAGATCTGTGCGTTGCAAGGGCGGCGCGTTGGCCGCCGAGTGGTCCGGCGTCAGGGCGCCGGGGTGAACTTGCTGGTGCTGGCGTTCCAGACCCAGCCCTTGGTGCCGTCGACCTGGTTGGACAGGTCGTCGGTCGAGCAGTAGTTGGCGGTCACCAGCGCGCCAAGATCGGCGGCCTTGTACTCCTGGCCGTCCGCCAGCGTGATGCTGGCGCCACCCGGCTTGAACTGGTTCAGGCGGGTGACCATGGTGGTGATCTGCGAAGCACGGGCCACGGCTGCGTTGCTGTTGGCGTCCGAAAGCGCGCCGGTCACGCCCGGGATCACCAGGGCCGCCAGGACGCCCAGGATCACCACCACGATCAGGATCTCGATCAGCGTGAATCCGCGGCGCTTGCCGCGCTTGGTGCCGTACGTGCTGCCGTTCTTCGTGGTGTTGTTCGAGTTCGTCATGACTGGGGTCCTTTCCCTTGAGGGGTGAATGAGGTGAATCGTGTCCTTGCCGGACGCCCGACCGGGAGCACATTCCGATGCGCCCCACCGCGGGGCAAGTTCCGTTTCCGACAAAGTTCAAGTTTTGTCCGACTTCCGACACGCGGCGCATTGCCGCTTCAGTCGGGGTATCGGAGGGTCGATGGTGAGGCTTGAGATGGCACGACGAATTTCCTCCCAACTTTCCCGCCAAGGCCCCCGCGGCTTCACGCTGGTCGAGGCCCTGGTCTCGATCGTGGTCCTGGCCATGGTGGCCAGTGCGGGTGCCGTGGCGGTGGGACTGGCCTCCGCCACCCAGCAGGAGGCGCAGCTGGCCCAGCTGGCCGGCATGGCGGCCCAGCAGCAGGTGGACTTCCTTCTGGAGCAGCCGTACGACGACATGGCCGGCTTCGCAGGCACCGAGGAACCTGGCCGGATGGCCGCCCCTCCCGCCGCCGGCGCCGTGGACCGCCCCAACGTGCTCGGCGGCGCCTGGAGCGTCCTGGGCCGCACCACCACGTTGACCAACGAGCCGTTCACGTTCAGCCAGTACTCCGGCCTGACCGTGGAGGGCACCCGCATCGAGGTGCAGGTGTTCGGTCCCGACGGGACGGTCTATGCCACCATCCGGCGGCACCGGAGCAAGGAGCAGCAGACGTGAACCGCCGCGCCTTCACGCTCATCGAGATGCTGGTGGCGTCGGCCGTGACGGCGCTCTCCGCCATGGCGATGGTGGGTGTGGCTCGCACCCTTGCGGAAGCCATGAGCCAGCAGGACACCGCGGGGGAGACCATGGCCCGCGTGGCGCGTGCGGACGTCCGTCTGGCCGACCATGCCCAGCGCGCGCGGCTGCTGCTGTCGCAGGCGTCGGGCGAGATCGCGCTCTGGCTTCCGTCGGAGGCCTTCTCCTCCAGCGCCGGAAACACCACCGACTACGACACCATCAACGCCAACGAACTGGCGTGGTACGTGATGGACCCCTCGAAGGGCGTGCTGTCCCTGGTCTACCTGACCAACCGGAGCGACCGGACTTCCTACGGACTCTCCACCGACTGGGCGGCGCTGCGGCAGACGCTGGGCATGCGATCCCAGCTCACCAGCGTGCCCGTGCTGGAAGGCCTGGGGGATGGCGCCTTCCAGGTGGAGGACGGGGACGCCTGCAGCGTGCGACGATTCACCTTCCAAGGCGCGATGGATGGGAACCACGGGGCGCTTGCCGTGCACCTCGGGGGCCTTCTGCTCAACGGCCAGAGGCATCCGGATTGCCCATGAGCCACCACGACCACACCCACCGTCCCACCCGCCGCGCTCGCCGTGGCACCGCACTGATGATGGCGCTCATCACCCTCATGGTGGTGGGCACCGCCACGCTGGCCTTCTCCGCCAGCCGCCAGACCAGCGTGCTGGTGACCCGCAACATCGACACCTCCATGCGTGTGCGCCAGCTGGCCACCAGCGGCCTGGAGGTGGCCAAGAGCATCCTGCACAGCGACACCTCCAACTGGCGCACCAACCACAACCGGGGCGTGCTGCTGCAGGACTATGCGCTGGACGGCGGCGCCGTCACCGTGAAACTGACCGACATCGCCAAGCGGCAGGCGGGCGCCTCGGCCTCCGCCAGCGTGCCGGACGCCAGCACCACCGAGGTGGAGATCGCCGTCACTGCGGCGGTGGACGGCAGCACCTGGACCTCGCTGGCGGACATGAGCATTCCACAGGTGACCAAGGGCCAGTACGCCATCTTCGCCAACCGCATGCTCTGGGTGAACGGCACCAACAACCAGATCGGCCGGTGGCTGCGCGCCCCCAAGAGCTGCGAGAAGCGGCGCATCAATCTGGGCACCATGGCCAACCTCACCACCTTCTCCGGCGCAGTGCCGTCGTGGAAGGGCGTGTGGCTGGACAGCGACCTCATCCTGGAATCGGAGGTGTCCCCGATCGACCCGGAGGACGCACGGTCGCTGAAGAGCACCTGGGTCTACTACCCCTACACGGGCGGCACAGACTGCACCCGGCCCACAGGTGTCAGTGCCGCCAGCAACTTCTCGGTGAGCGGGCCGGGCGCCTCCAAGGTGGCGACCAACCGGATGAGCTCCGACGAATCGATCAGGATGAAGCCGTCGCCGGCACCCGCCCCCACCGTGCCCACCCTGCCCACCCTGACGGGCGGCAACACCATCAGCAGCGGCTCCCGCACGCTCTACCCCTTCCGGGTGGGCAACTCCAAGGGCAAGGGCAACACCATCTTCACCACCAACAACTGCACCCTGCTGCTGACCGACGGCACCTACGAGATCTACGGCAGCTGGAAGGCCAGCGGCGCCACGATCCGCGTGCAGGGCTCCGTCAAGATCGTGGTGAGCCCCAGCGGCAACACCACCGACCAGGAGGCGGGCAACGGCGACAGCCCGCAGTTCACCGGCATCGACTGGAGCAACACCACGGTGGAGCTGCAGGAAGGCGCGGACCTGGAGATCGACAACGGCTACCGCCTGAGCATGGATCGCTGCTGGATCGGCGGCTACTACCAGTGCCTGGGCGAACAGGACCAGACCAAGGGCACGGGTGATCCGCACATGCGCGCGTGGATGGGCCGGGGCTTCCAGGCCACCGAATGCGACGCCACCCAGCCGGACGAGCCGCACTACTTCGAGCCGTGGCACGTCCGCATCTACCCGATCGGTTCGCAGCAGAGCCCCAACTGCACCTGGAACGTGAACAACACAAGCATCGTGGGCAGCCTCTTCCTGCCCACCAGCACGGTGATCTTCTCGGGCAACTCGCAGCTCTATGGCCGCATCGCCGCGGACTCGGTCTGCCTGACGGGCACCAGCCGCGTGCGCTACGACCACGCGCTGGACGACCTGACCGGTCTCACCGAGGGTCGCGCTCCCAACCGCGGCGGCGACCCCGAGTCGCTCTTCCCCATCCGCCTGCTCCGCTGGGGCCCTGACCGAGGCACCGCCCCATGAGCGGACGACGCGGCTTCACGCTGCTCGAACTGCTGGTGGTGGTGCTGATCATCGCCACCCTGTCGGCGCTCTCGATCGACCTCATGCGCCCAAGCGCTGAGGAGCGCATCCAGGGAGCCGTGCGCCTGTTCGCCCGTGACGTGGAGTGGGCCCGCAGCGCCACCCTCACCAACCCGAGCGACCCGGCCACCATCCGTCTGGCCACCGACGGATCGGGGTGGCTGGTCTCCCGCCTCTCCACCCCCGACACGCCCCTGACGGCCGCGGATGGTTCGACCATGCGTCGGACCCTTGGCACCGGTGTTTCGGAGGCTTCCGCTGGCGTGAAACTGGTTTCGATCAGCAACTCCCAGCGCACCGTGGAATTTGAGCCCTTTGGAGGGGTCAGGCAGTCTCCAGCTTCGATTTCCTTTGCATTATCAGACATTGTTACTCAATGTCGTATAACTTTTGAATCCGGTACAGGGAACATTCAGACCTCCTGGATCAATCCGTGACCCTTCCCACGCAGGTCCGTCCTCGATTCGGTCGAAAACAGGACGGCTTGAAGCGTGGATGCCTCCCATACCTGCGTGCCGCCTGCCTGGGCTTGATGCTGGGGTCGGCTTCGGCATGGGCGCAGGGCGTGGCTCCGCCGGTGGCGCCCGCGAAGCCCGCCACCCCACCCGCCTCAGCGCCGGCACCCGCCACCGAGCCCTCGAGTCGAGCCGCTCCGGCAGGCGAGAGCCGTCCCGGGGACGCTCCCCCGCCACCGTCCGTGAGCGTCTCCGAACACGGCACCGTCTCGCTGGCCGCACAGGGCATCGAGATCACCAAGCTGCTGGAGCTGCTGAGCATCAAGAGCCGCATGAACATCGTGGCCAGCGAGAAGGTGAAGGCGCTGGTCAGCGTGAGCCTGTACGACGTGCCCATCGACCAGGCGCTGGACGCCCTGCTCACCGTGAACGGGTTCGTCTGGGAGCGGAGCGGACCCTTCATCATGGTCTACACCCGCGCCGAGAAGGACGCCATGGACAAGGCCAAGATGAAGCGCGAACCCCGCGTCTTCACGCTGCAGTTCCTGGCGCCCGACGACGCGCTGGCGCTGGCCAAGCCCCTGCTGAGCGAGGGCGGCACCGCCATCTCGCTGGGCAAGGTGAAGGAGGGCTACGAGCCCACCGTGGCCGACGGCGGCAGCGACACCTACGCCTTCGCCACCCGCGTGCTGGTGAACGACTACCCGGAGGTCATCGAGAAGGCCGCCAAGGTGCTGAAGGAAGCCGACGTGCAGCCTCAGCAGGTGCGCGTGGAGGCCACCATCCTGGTGACCGACGTGAGCGAGGAGGACGCCTTCGGCACCGACATCTCCGTGGTGGGCAACATCGACTTCTCCAAGGTGACCGGCGGCGCCATGAGCGCCTTCACGGGCCTGAAGAACAACACGCTGGCCAGCGGCTACCCCTCGCCCGTGCCCTCCACCGCCAGCAACGCCTCCATGTTCCCGGTGACGGAGGCGGATCCCACCCTGAAGGTGGGCGTGCTCACCAACGACGTGGCCATCTTCCTGCAGATGCTGGATCAGGTGAAGAACACCACCGTGCTGGCCCGCCCCACGGTGACCGTGCTCAACCGCCAGAAGGCGCAGGTGAACATCGGATCCAAGGTGGGCTATCTGAGCACCACGCAGACCCAGACCAGCACCACGCAGGAAGTCCAGTACATCGACACCGGCATCAAGCTCACCTTCCGCGCCTTCATCAGCCCGGACGGCATGGTGCGAATGGAGCTCTCGCCCAGCATCACCAGCGCCGAGTACAAGAACGTGACCTTCCAGGGATCGACCACCCAGATCCCCAACCAGAACACCCAGGAACTGCGCACCAACGTGCGCGTCAAGAGCGGCCAGACCATCGTGCTGGGCGGCCTGTTCCGCGAGGACACGGCCAACACCAACCGACAGATTCCCTTCCTGGGCGACATGGTCCCCGGCGCGTTCAGCGGCCAGTCGGACAAGACCCTCCGCCAGGAGGTGATCTTCCTGGTGACGCCGATCGTGGTGGAGGATCCCAAGAGTTCCGTGGACGGCGACCAGGCGCTGAAGGTGATCGACGCCGTGCAGACGGGCGCGCGCGCCGGCCTGCTGCCCTTCTCGCACGCCCAGATCGGCGGCAACTACCAGCTGCACGCGCTGGACGCCTGGCGCAACGGCGACCGGACCAAGGCCGCCCTGTACGCCGATCAGGCGCTCCGCGTCTCTCCGCAGTCGCCCAGCATGATCCAGCTCCGCGAGGACATCCGCGCGGACAACGCCGGCCCGTGGCGCAACAAGCTGGACTCCCTGGACCTGCTGCCCGACTACATCCGACGCAACGGCATGCTGCTGGGCTTCCCTCAGGGCGTGCCCAAGGATCCCACGTCCACCACCCGCGAGGGAAGCGGCGCGCCGGACATGCCTGCGGCGCCCACCACACCGGCCACTCCTGTCGAGACACCCGCCGCGACGCCCGCGGCCCCGGAGGCCAAGCCATGAGGATCCGCCCGCTGCTCGTCGCCTGCGCCTTGGCGCTGTGCGCCTGCGGCACGCCCCGCTCGCAGCAGGTGCGTCACGACGCACGCGATCGCTTCGACCGCGCCAATGCGCAGGTGGTGTACGACCAGGCGCTGCAGGCGTTCCACGCGGGCCAGTTCGAGCAGGCGCTGGAGCAGATCGACAAGGCCATCTCGCGCTTCCCCAAGGAGGGCTCGTACCCGCTGCTGCGCGGCCGGATCCTGCTGGAGATGAAGCGGGTGGACCTGGCGCGCGAGTCCTTCTCCAAGGCGATCGAACTCTCGCCGGAGGCCGCGGAGCCGCACTACTACCTGGCCATCGTGCTGCAGCGCTGGAACGAGCTGGACAAGGCCGCCGCCGAGTACGCGAAGGCCTCGGAACTGGCGCCGTCCCAGCTGCAGTACGTGGCCGCCGAATGCGAGATGCTGGTCTCCGCCGGCCGCCTGGACGACGCCGAGCGCCGCCTGGACGCCGTCTCGAAGACCTTCGAGTTCAGCCCGGTGCTGGACCGGGTGCGTGCGGACATCGCTGGGCAGCGCGGCAACCTGGCGGACCGTGCGCGATGGCTGGCCGCCGCGCGCCTTCGCACGGAGCCCGCGAAGGCCTCGGTCCTGGCCGAGGAGATCGCCGCCACGGAGTTCGAGATGGGCCACTGGGCCGAGTGCATCGCCGCGCTGGACGACGAGGCGCTGAAGGACGCCGCCGGCCGCGCCGATCTGGTGCGCCTTCGAGCCCGCTGCCTGCTGATGCTGGACCGGCCGCGCGAGGCCCGCGACCTCATGCTGTCGCTGCGGAGCCAGACGGACGCGGACGGTCGCAACGCCACCATCCTGGGCATGGCCGCCATGCGGCTGGGAGACGCCAACCGCATGAACGAGGCCGGACACGCACTCACCCAGTGTCGACCCGGAAGCGCCGACGGGTGGATGCTGCTGGGCGTGGCGGCCCTGGAGCGCGGCGATCGCACGGAAGCTCGACGCATGCTCACCGAAGCCAGCGCGCGAGAGCCTTCACGCGAACTTCCCAAGCGCCTGCTGGCGCAGACCGCCGAAGCACCCGAGACGCACTCCGCCCGCGCGGAGTGACGGATCTCCGCGGGTATTCGTGGGTTTTTCAGGATCAAACCCCGTTTTTGGCCCAAAAACCGCTCCGTCCACGGAGACGCCCGTGAATTACTCACTTTTTCGGCGTGATCCTGCCGAAAGGGTCTGTGTGCGGCGGCTCCACGGTGGACCGCCTGCCCCGCCGCCCGGCGGAGCCGTGGCACGCATCAAACGCGGGAAGGACCCCGCAACGGAGATCAGCGAATGGAAAGCTTCAAGGTCGTGAAGGGTTGGATTCGCGAGTTCGTGGATGTCGCCGTGCTGTTCGTGGCGGTGGGTGTGATGGTGCAGATCCTGTTCGGCAGCAACGTGCCGTTCTTCAACAGCGTGACCACCAACCTGATGAACTTCATCACGCAGCTGGGCAGCAACGGCCTGGTCGGCCTGATCGCCCTGTTCGTGATCGTGTGGGTGTTCCAGAAGGACAAGGCTCACTGAGCCCCCACCGATTCTTGGATGACCGTGAAGGCCTCCCGCATCGCGGGGGGCCTTCTTGTTTCCAGCGCCTCCTTCCTACTCTTTCCCCATGGAACGCCTCTGGACGCCCCTGCTGCTGGTCGGCTCGAACGTCTTCATGACCTACGCCTGGTACGGACACCTGCGGGACCTCAAGTCCAGTCCGCTCTGGATGGCGGTGCTGGTGTCCTGGGGCGTGGCGCTTCTGGAGTACTCGCTCCAGGTGCCGGCCAACCGTCTGGGCTACCAGCAGGCGGGGTGGTCCCTGCAGCAGCTCAAGGTCATGCAGGAGGTCATCACCATGGCGGTGTTCGCCGGATTCGCCGTGATGGTGATGCGCGAGCGGCTGACGCTGAACTTCCTGTGGGCCGGCTTGTGCCTGGTGGGCGCCGCCTGGTTCATGTTCCGCGACCTGAAGGCGCCGGCATGAGCGCCGCCACCCACTGGATCTTCGACTTCGACAGCACCCTGGTGCGCGTGGAGGCGCTGGACGAGCTGGCGGAGATCGCCCTGGAGGGACGGCCGGATCGGACGGCGGTGCTGGCCCGCATCCGCGAGATCACCGCCCTGGGCATGGAAGGCCGCATGAGCATCGACGCCAGCCTGCGTGAACGCATGGCCATGCTCCATCTCCGACCCGCCATGGTGCCTGCGTTGGTGGCGCGGCTCTCGGCGGCCGTCACGCCAAGCTTTCTGGTGCACGCGGACCGCCTGCGGTCCATGCGCGACCGGGTCTGGGTGGTGAGCGGCGGCTGTCACGAATGGATCGAGCCCACCGTGGAGCGGCTGGGCCTGCGCACGGACCGGGTGATCGCCAATCGTCTGCGTCCAGCCGCCGGTGGTCTGCTTGAGCTGGATCCGGAGTCACCGTGCATGGTGGATCACGGCAAAGCCACGGCCATCGAGGCCGCGGCGGTGCCCCGACCCCGCGTGATGGTGGGCGACGGCATGACCGACTGGCGCGTCAAGGAGCGCGGGGCCTGCGACCGCTTCATCTGCTTCACGGAAGTGGTCCGGCGCGCGCCCGTGGCCGAGCGGGCCGACGCCGAGGCCGCGGATCTTGGGCAGGTGCTGGCCGCCGAGTCCCGCTAGTCGGGCCGCTTGGCCGCGGCCTTGCCCGCCGCCGCGCCGTCCACGAACACGTCCACCTGCTGGCCCACGTAGACGGGGCCCTCGGACTTCTCCACCTCGTAGAGCACCACCAGCACGCGCGTGTCCACGCGTTCGGTCACCACGCCCTTGAGGGTGGTCTTGGGCTCCACGCTGGGCTCGATCCGCACGAA
The DNA here is from genome assembly GCA_964552505.1 of uncultured Bifidobacterium sp. Classification (GTDB taxonomy): domain Bacteria; phylum Planctomycetota; class Phycisphaerae; order Phycisphaerales; family SM1A02; genus SYAC01. The sequence goes on from CAZKHO010000034.1 coordinate 13,480, forward strand.
TCGAAGCTGCAGCCGGACGGGGTCCCGGCCACGCGTGAACGCCTCCGCCGCCGCGCCCGGCTGCACGCGGGCGGCGTCGTCCTCGTCCACCTGCACACGCACCCGCATCGGGCCTTCGTCGCCCAGCGTCACCATGGGGCTGTCCAGGCGCCCCGCGGTGGCGAACTCGCCGTCGCGCACGTCCACCTTGAGCACCTGCGCGTCCATGGGCGCGCGCACGGTCATCCGATCCAGGTCGGCGCGGGCCTTCTCCACGGCGGCGCGTGCGGACTGCACCTCGCGCCGCGCCACCTCCAGATCCGCCTTCCACGCGCCGCTCTTCATGCGGAGCAGTTCCGCCTTGGCCTGATCCACCGCCGCCTGCGCGGCCAGCATGGCGAATCGCCGCTGCTCCAGGTCCTCCACGCTGGCGGCTCCCGAGTCGCGGGCGGCCTTCACGCGCTCGAAGGTTCCCTGCGTGCGCTGCGCCTCGATCTCGGCGCTGCGCACACGAGCCTCCATGGGCGGCAGGTCCTCCGCGCGAGGCTGCGCCTCCAGACGCGCCAACCGGCTCTCCTCCAGCTGCAGCGCGGCCATGCGTGCGTCGAACTCCGCCTGGCGCTCGGACTTCTCCAGCGTGAACAGCGGCTGGTCCTTCTTGACGCGTTCGCCCGGCTTCACCAGCACCGCATCCACGATGCCGGTCACGGCGCTCCCCACCGCCACGCGCTCGCTGCGCGGCTCCACGATGCCCAGACCGGCGATGCGGCCCTCCTCCAGCGTGCTCCGTGACGGCCGGTTGGGCGGCGCGGTCACGGCGGTGCTGGGGGTGAGCAGCCAGGTCACGGCCACGGCGAAGCCGAAGCTGAGGGCGGCGATCAGCGGCAGGAGGCGGCGGATCATGGATGACCTGAAGGGTAGGCGACCTGCGTGGGGACGCGATCCTCCACCCGGACCACCACGCCGTCGTCCATCTCGGCGATCCGATCCGCGAAGCCGAAGACGCGCTGGTCGTGGCTGACCACGATGACCACGCGCCCGGGACGCACCGCCACGCCCCGGAGCAGCTCCATCACCTGATGTCCGCTGCGGGCGTCCAGCGCCGCGGTGGGCTCGTCGCAGAGCAGCAGGTCCGGATCGTGCACCAGCGCCCGGGCGATGGCCACGCGCTGCTGCTGTCCGCTGCTGAGCTGGCGGGGCAGCTTGGAGACGTGGTCCTGCAGTCCAAGCCGCGCCAGCATGGCCTTGGCGCGCTCCAACGCCTCCGGCCACCGCTGTCCCGCGGCCACCAGCGGCACCGCCACGTTCTCCGCGGCCGTGAGTCCCCAGATCAGGTTGTACTGCTGGAACACGAAGCCGATCCGCCTGAGTCGCAGGTCCAGCAGCGCCTCGGCGTCCATGGCGGCCAGCTCGTGGCCCAGCACGCGCACCTGTCCGGCGTCCGAGCGCAGCAGCCCCGCCACGATGGAGATGAGGGTGGTCTTGCCGCAGCCCGAGGGGCCGATGAGCATGGTGAGCTGCCCCGGCTCCGCGTCGAAGCGCAGGCGCTTCAGCACCGACTGCCGGACGCCGGCCGAGTCGAACGACCGCTCCAGGTCGATGCAGTGGACGCCGTTGCGATCGGGTTCCATGGGTCAGTTCCGGAACACGATGGCCGGATCGGCCGTGAGCACGCGTCGGATGGAGAGGAAGCAGCTGGCCACCACCATCACGTAGATGAAGGCGCCCGTGCCCACGAACACCGCCACCGGCATGTTCATGCCGCGCAGACCACCGGTGCCGGGTCCGAACCACGCGAAGAACAGGCTGGCCACGCCGATGCCCAGCGCGAATCCCAGCGCGGCCACCGAGCTGGCCTGCAGGAAGATCATGCCCAGCACCTTCCGGTTGCCCAGACCGATGGCCTTCAGCGTGGCGAACTGCTTCACGTTCTCCACGCTGAAGAGGTAGAAGGTCTGTCCCACGATGGCGATGCCGATCACCACGCCCATCAGGATGGTGACGCCGAAGAACTCCGCCACGCCGGAGAACTTCAGCATCCACGTGATGATCTCGGCGGAGAACGCGGCGCCGCTGCGGGCCTTCAGGCCGGTCTCGCGCTGGATGCGCGCGGCCACCTGGGCCGGATCCGCGCCCTCCTCCGCCTTGGCCAGCACGAAGCTGACGGTGTTGTCGGTCTCGCGGCTCATGCGCACCGCCAGCGAGCGCTTGGCGTAGATGACGGTCTGCCCGCCCCACGCCGGCGGCGCCTTGCAGAAGCCCGCCACCACCGCGCGCGTCTGTCCGATCTCCACCTCCTGCCCGATCTCCACCGGCAGGTCGGGGAAGTTCTGCTGGTAGCCGCTCACGTCGAAGATGACGGCGTTGGGCGCGTCCAGCGCGTGCACGTCCCCGGCCACCATGCGTGCCGCCGGCGCGCCGATGAGCGTGGCGTCGTCCACGCCGATCACCAGCACCGGCCGGAACGATCCCTGCCGGGTGCGCACCATGCCCAGCGCCTGGTAGTACGGCACCGCCCACTGCACGCCGGAGACGGATCGAACCTGGTTCACCACGCCTTCCTTCATGGGATCCGCCAGGTCCAGGATCTCCACGTTGGGCTTCATCACCCAGATGTCCGCCGCGCTGGCCGACTGCACGCCGTAGGTGCTGCTGCGGAGCGCGCTCCAGAAGATGGCGGCCTGCTGGCTGATGAGCAGCGTGGCGAAGGCGATGCCGGCCACCAGGGCCAGGTACTTCGCCTTGTCGTGGGTGAGCATGGCCAGCGCGACGCGGATCATGGGAAGGGGCATCTTCGCCGGAAACGGCCCGCGGGATGCGAGGTACCTTGGGCGGAATGCTGCGCCTGGAAGGCCTCAAGAAGCGGTTTGGCGCGGTCACGGCCGTGGACGGCCTGTCGCTGGAGGTGGCCAAGGGCGAGATCTTCGGCCTGCTGGGACCCAACGGCGCCGGCAAGAGCACCACCATCGGTCTGGCCATGGGGCTGCTGAAGCCGGACGAGGGCGGGGTGACCATCCAAGGCCACGGCCGGCCTGCGGATTCCCGCGCCCGCGCCGCCCTGGGCGTGGCGCCTCAGGCCGAGGCGCTCTACGAAGATCTGACCGGTCTGGAGAACCTGGTGTTCTTCGCGCGACTGCTGGGCGTGCCGCGCCCCCGCTCCGCCGCGGAGGAGACGCTGGATCGCGTGGGTCTGACCGCTCGCGCGGGCGACCGCGTGAAGACCTACTCCGGCGGCATGCGACGCCGGCTGAACCTGGCCGCCGCCATCCTGCACCGACCGCCCGTGCTGCTGCTGGACGAGCCCACCGCCGGCGTGGATCCGCAGAGTCGCGCCAGCCTGCTGGACCTGGTGCGCGATCTGGCCGCCGGCGGCACCGCGGTGCTCTACACCACGCACTACATGGAGGAGGCGGAACGCCTCTGCCATCGCGTGGGCGTGATGGACCACGGACGGCTGCTGGACGCGGGCACCGTGGATCAGCTGCTGGCGCGCCATGGGCGGGAGACCATGGTCTTCATCGACCGCCGCGGCCAGGGTGAACGCCGCGTGGCCACGCGCGACCCGCTGCGCGAGGTGTCCGAGGCGCTGGCGACCGGCGACGTGACGGGTCTTCGCGTGGAGCGCCCCGATCTGGAGACCGTCTTCCTCTCGCTCACCGGACGGAGCCTTCGCGACTGATGCGTGCGCCCCTCGCCATCGCCCTGAAGGACCTGCGCCTGCTGGCGCGCGACCGCACCGGCGCGTTCTTCGTGTTCGTCTTCCCGCTGGCGCTCAGCCTGTTCTTCGGGTCCATCTTCGGCTCCGGCGCTCGGAACGGGGCGCTGACCGTGGCGTTGTGTCGCGAGGGGGACGGGCCCCTGGCGAAGGCCTTCGCGTCGGACCTGTCCGGCGAGGCGGCGCTGAAGCTGGTGCCGGTGGCGTCGCGCGACCAGGGTGCGCAGATGGTTCGAAACGGCACCGCGGCGGCGATGGTGGCGCTGCCCGCGGACTTCGACGCGGGCGTGTCGCGGATGCTGGCGGCCGGCGGCGCGCGCATCGACCTGCTGGCGGACCCCCGGCGTGGCGCCGAGGCGGGGCTGCTTCAGGGACTGCTGATGAAGGTGGGCTTCCAGTGCGTGGCCCGCGCGTTCCAGGATCCGGCCGTCTCCGCCCGCATGCTCTCGCAGGCGCGACTGGCGTTGACGGCGATGTCCGCGGTGCCTTCGGAGCGGCAGGCCTCCATGCGCGAGATGCTGGACGCCGCCGACGCCATGCAGCGGGCGCTGAGGCGAACGCGGGCCGCTGAGGCGGACGGCGCCGATCCCGCCGGCGAAGGACTGGGCCGTCTGGTGCAGGTGCGCGAGATCGAGTTCACCCGCGAAGGCGAACCGCCGGCGAACGCCTTCGCCATCACCTTTCCGCAGGGCGTGGCGTGGGGATTCATGGGGCTGGTGGGCGCGTTCGGAGCCAGCCTAGCCGAGGAGCGTCGACGCGGCACCATGCTTCGGCTGCTCACCGCGCCGGTGGGTCGCCTGGGCGTCCTGGGGGGCAAGGCGCTCGGCTGCTTCCTGGGCGGACTTCTGGTCACGGCCCTGCTGACCGCCACAGCCACGCTGGCGCTGGGCGTGCACGTGCAGCGCTGGGACCTGCTGGCGGCGGCCGCGGTGGCCTCGGCCTTCGCGTTCAGCGGCCTGGCCGTGGGCATGGCCGGCTTCTTCCGACACGAGGGCAGCGCGCGGAGCGCGGGCAACGCCGTGGTGCTGGTGCTGGCCATGGTGGGCGGCGGCACCATCCCGCTGGCGTTCATGCCGGAGTTCCTCCGCATGGCCAGCAAGGCCAGTCCCTTCAGCTGGTCCATCCTGGCCATCGAAGGCGCGGTCTGGCGAGGATTCGGCGCGGCGGAGATGGCGGTGCCGCTGGGCGTGCTGACCGCGCTGGGCTTGGCCGGACTGCTGTTCGCGCGGAGCGCCATGCGCCAGGGGGAAGCCTGACATGAAGTCCCGCCGGCCTGCCCCCAAGGATCGATGCTGGTGGTGCGGAACCGACCCGCTGTACGTGGCCTATCACGACACCGAATGGGGCGTGCCGCTGCGCGACGACCGCGAGCTGTACGCCAAGCTGGTGCTGGACGGCTTCCAGGCGGGCCTCTCGTGGATCACCATCCTTCGCCGCCGCGCCGGCATCCTGGCCGCGTTCGACGGCCTGGATCCGGAGCGTGTGGCCCGCTACGGCGCCCGCGACGTGCGCCGCCTGCTGCAGGACGAGCGCATCATCCGGAGCCGCGCCAAGGTGGACTCGGCCATCCGAAACGCCCGCGCCTGGTGCGCCGTGATGGAACGCGGAGGCCGGAACGCCTTCCGGGACCTGGTCTGGGAGCCCACAGGTCACGCCGTGAAGGTGCGGCGGCCACGGCGCCGTGGCGACGTGCGGGCGGAGAGCCCGGAAAGCCGCGCGCTCTCACGGGCGCTGAAGGACGCCGGCTTCTCCTTCTGCGGCCCGGTGATCTGCCACGCCTATATGCAGGCGGTGGGATGCGTGAACGAGCACCTGGTGTCGTGCTTCCGGCACGAGCCGGTGCGGACGCTGGCCCGACGCGCGGGCCTGCTGCCCTGAGTCACTCGTCGGACTTCTCCTCCGCCTCCGAGTACATCACGTCGGCCGGCGTCTCCACCAGGCGTCCCAGGCGCCGCAGTTCGGGCAGCCACCAGGCCACCAGGCCCGTGATGGCCAGCGTTCCAAAGCCGCCGCTGACCACGCTGACCACCGGACCCAGCCACATGGCCACCAGTCCGCTCTCGAAGCCGCCCAGCTCGTTGCTGCACTCGATGAAGACGCTGTTCACGGCGGTGACGCGCCCGCGCAGGTGGTCGGGGGTGCGCGACTGCACAAGGACGTGGCGGATGACCACGCTCACGTTGTCCACCGCGCCGCCCACCGCCAGCATCGCCATGCTGAGCCAGAACGAGGTGCTGAAGCCGAAGACGATGATGGTCACACCGAAGAGCGCCACGCAACCCAGCAGCACGGGTCCGGCACGACGGAACTCCGGTCGCACCGCCAGCACGCCCGCCATGAGCAGCGCCCCCGCGTACGGCGCGCTCTTGAGAAGCCCCAGACCGAAGGCGTCGGTGTCCAGGATCTGGGTGGCGAAGATCGGCAGCAGCGCCGTGGCGCCACCGAAGAGCACCGCCAGCAGGTCCAGCGTGATCGCTCCCAGGATGGTGCGTTCGCGCCAGATGTGGCTCACGCCCGCGAACATGCCGCGCGCCGAGTGGCTGGGCGGCGGCGTCTCGCCGGTGCGCGGCCGCAGCAACGACGCCATCGCCGCAAACGCCAGGCACCCCACCGCCGCGGCGGCGAAGACGGTCCATGACTTCCCGGTGAACTTGAGCACGGTGCCGGCCAGGACCGGGCCGCCGATGGCGCACGCCTGGAAGATGGCGCTGTTCCAGGTGATGGCGTTCTGGAACCGCTCGGGCGGCACCAGCGACGGCAGCAGGCTCTGCCGCGTGGGCATGTTGAAGGCGCGCACGCAGCCGCTCAGCACCAGCGTGGCGTAGGTGATCCACAGCGGCGCGCCCAGGAAGCTTCCCACGGCGAGCAGCGTGGCCACCACCGCGAATCCCACCTGCGTCAGCGCCAGCAGGCGATGCCGCCGCACACGGTCCACCAGCGCACCGGCGGGCAGCGCCAGCGCCACCACGGGCAGCGCGCGGGCCAGGCCCACCAGTCCCAGATCCATGGCGCGATGCGAGCGTTCCCACACGTCCCACAGCACCGCGGTCTGCAGCATGGACATGCCGAAGCCCGCCACGAGCATGCCGCAGGCATACAGGCGATAGTTGCGCTCGCCCCACGCAGCCGCCCAGCCTACGGCGCCAGCCGGGGGCTCAGGCTGCACGCTGCCGCTCCGGGATCACGCCAGCTTCAGCCGGTTGCCCAGCTCGCCGTGCCACTTCCGCATGGCGTCACGGGTGTCCACGATCAGCCTGGAGTGCTTGGCGATCATGTCCCAGTCGAAGGACGAGTGGGCCGTGGACACCAGCACCAAGTCGAACTGCTTCAGCGTGTCCGCCGTGAGCGGCACCGACTTCATGCGCAGGTCGTACGAGCGCACGGTCTTCGTCTCGGCGCAGTGCGGATCGCTGTACTCCACCTTGGCACCACGGTGCATGAGCAGCTCGATCAGCTCGAAGCTGGGGCTCTCGCGCACGTCGTCGATGTCGGCCTTGTAGGCCAGACCCAGCACCAGCACCTTGCTGCCCTTCACGGGCTTGCCGTGCTCGTTCAGGTGCTCCGCCACGCGGTCGACCACGTAGTGCGGCATGTTCGTGTTGATCTCGCCCGCCAACTCGATGAAGCGGGTGAAGCGGCCATGCTCGCGCGCCTTCCAGGTGAGATAGAAGGGATCGATGGGAATGCAGTGGCCTCCGAGGCCCGGGCCAGGGAAGAACGGCATGTAGCCGAAGGGCTTGGTGGCCGCGGCGCGGATCACCTCCCACACGTCGATCTTCATGGGCTCCAGGATGGCCTTGAGCTCGTTCACCAGCGCGATGTTCACCGCGCGGAAGGTGTTCTCCAGGATCTTGGCGGCCTCGGCCACCTCGGCGCTGGACACCGGCACCACCTCGGCGATGCCCTTGCGGTAGACGGCGCACGCCAGCTCCGTGCTGGCCGCGTCCAGACCGCCGCAGAGCTTGGGGATGGTCCGCGTGTTGTGGCTCTTGCGACCCGGATCCTCGCGCTCGGGGCTGAAGGCGCCGAACA
>CAZKHO010000035.1:0-16021 GCA_964552505.1 uncultured Bifidobacterium sp.
GACAGGTGGGCATGGAGATCGCCCGCCGCGCCAAGACCTTCGGCATGGGCGTGGTGGCCTGGAGCCGCCACCTCACCGAGGACAAGGCCGACGCCGCCGGCGTGCACTTCTGCGCCAACATCGTCAACCTGGCCAAGCTGGCCGACGTGGTCTGCGTCTGCGTGGCCACCAACGAGGAGACGGACGGACTGATCGGCGACAAGTTCATGAACGCGCTCAAGCCGGGCGCGATCCTGGTGAACATCTCCAGCGGCCGCGTGATCGACGAGGGGGCGCTGGCCGCCGCCGTGCGCGACCGCGGCATCCGGGCGGGACTGGACGTCTTCGCCAAGGAGCCGGAGACGGACCGCGCCACCTTCGAGAGCCCGCTGGCCAGGCTGCCGGGCGTCTACGGCACCTTCCACGTGGCGGCCAGCACGGACCAGGCCGCGCTGGCGGTGGCCACGGAGACGGTGCGCGTGATCCGCGAATGGCTGGACCGGGGCACCGCGCCCAACTGCGTGAACCGCGCGCGCCAGACGCCCGCCACCACGCTGCTCTCGGTGCGGCATCTCAACCGACCGGGCGTGCTGGCGCACGTCTTCTACACGCTGGGCCAGGCGGGCATCAACGTGGAGGAGATGGAGAACATCATCTACGAGGGAGGTGAAGCGGCCATGGCACGCATCCATCTGGATCAGGCGCCCAGCGACGAGCAGCTGACCGCCATCCGCAAGAATCCCGCCGTGCTGAGCGCCGGCGTCTTCACCATCGCGAGGCGGGCATGAGCGTGGTGCAGTCGATGCAGCAGGGCGCCCCGGTGCGGCCGCTTCCCGGCGGACGCGTGTTCAACTTCAGCGCGGGCCCGGCGGCGCTGCCGCTGGAGGTGCTGGAGGAGCTGCAGCGCGATCTGGTGGACCTGCGCGGCAGCGGCATCGGCATCCTGGAGCACAGCCATCGAGGTCCGGTGTTCGACCGCCTGCTGGCGGAGAGTCACGCGGCGTTCCTGCGCGTGGCCGGCGTGGGCGCGGACTGGGCGGCGCTGTTCATTCCGGGCGGCGCCACGCTGCAGTTCGGCATGCTGCCGCTGAACTTCCTGCCGCAGGGCGGCCACGCCGACTACGCCGACACCGGCCTGTGGGCCACCAAGGCCATCGCCGACGCCAAGGTGGTGGGCAAGGTGCACGTCACCTTCGACGGCACGCCCGTGGCGTTCAACCGCACGCCGCGGCAGGACGAGGCGGCGCCCAGCAAGGGTGCGGCGTACCACCATTGGTGCAGCAACAACACCGTGGACGGCACCAAGTGGACCGTCATGCCTCGGGCGGCCGAAGGCGCCTGGCTGGCGCGCGACGCCAGCAGCGACATCTTCGCGGAGCCGCTGGACGTGACCGGCCACGGCTTCGTGTACGCGGCGGCGCAGAAGAACCTGGGCCCCAGCGGCATGACCATGGTGCTGATCCGCCGCGACCTGCTGGAGCGCAGCTGCCGCACGCTGCCCAGCATGCTCCGCTACGACGAGTTCGAGAAGGGCGAGAGCCGGCCCAACACCCCCAACACCTTCGGCATCCACGTGGTGGGCCTGGTGTGCCGCTGGATCGAGCGGCAGGGCGGCGTGAAGGCCATGCAGCGGCTGGCCGCGGAGCGATGCGGCACGGTGCTGAAGGCCATCGACGAGAGCGGCGGCTTCTGGAAGGCGCACGCCGAACGCTGGTGCCAGAGTCCCATCAACGTGCTCTTCCGCAGCCCTGACGCCCAGCTGGACGCGGCGTTCGTGGCGGAGGCGGCCTCGCACGGCATGGACGGTCTGGCCGGTCACCGCAGCACGGGCGGCATCCGCGCCAGCATGTACAACGCCATGCCGGTGGCGGGCGCGCGCGTGCTGGCCGACTTCATGCGCGACTTCGCGCGCCGCAAGGGCTGATCCGGCCCGCGCGGGGCGCGCTCAGGAGCCCGTCCCGGGCGCCTGAAGGGCGGCCACGCCGTAGGGCAGCGCGAAGCGGTCCTGCGTGCGCGTGAACTCCGTCCCGCCCATGCGTCCCACGGCCTGCAGCCGGTCGGCGCTCACGCGAAGGCGCTCGTCCAGGAACGCGGGATCCGCGTGGATCCACACCACCTCGCCCAGCACCACGTTGCCGCCGGAGGCCCGTCCCGGATTGGTGCGGATCACCTGGCGCGTGACGCATTCGAAGGAGATGGGGCTCTCCGCGCATCGCGGAGCGCGCACCCGCGTGCCCGGCACCGGCGTGAGGCCCGCCAGTTCGAACTCGCTGCGCTCGGGCGGCAGGTCCTCCGCGCAGGCCACCACGCGTCGCACCAGCGCCTGGGTGGCCACGCCCACCGTGAACTCGCCGCTGCCGCCCTCCTGGCGTGGCTTGGCGTTCCGCAGCGAGTCCTTCTCGCCGCCGTCCGCGCGGTTGGCGGGACAGAAGAGCAGGCACATGGGATCGCTGCCGACGCCGGCGTAGAAGGAGAAGGGCGCCAGGTTGGGGCGCGTGCCGTCAGGCGCGCAGGTGCCCACCACCGCGATCGGACGTGGAACGATGGTGCCGATGAGCAGCGCGTAGCGTCGGTCCGGCGGAAGCTGGGCGGGGTCGATGCCTTGGTGCATCCGCGCATTGTGCATCGGACGCGGGGATGGCGCGCAAGGCCGATATGCTCGGACGCATGCCCGAACCCGAGTACGACTTCGACCTGGTGGTGATCGGAAGCGGCCCGGCGGGCCAGCGCGCGGCCGTGCAGGCCAGCAAGCTGGGCAAGCGGGTCTGCGTGGTCGAGAAGGGCAGGCACATCGGCGGCAACTGCGTCGACATCGGCACCATCCCCAGCAAGACCTTCCGCGAGGCGGTGCGCAGCCTCACCCGCCGCAGCCTGATGCTGAGCCTCTACTCCATCGGCGCACGACCCGTGCGCCCCACCATGCAGGCGCTCCTGAGCCGCGTGAACAGCGTGGTGGAACGGGAGAGCCTGGTGGTGCATGACCAGTTCGACCGCAACGAGATCGAGCTCATGCACGGCACCGCCAGCCTGGACGGTCCCAACCGGATCGCGGTGCAGGGGGCGGAGGGCCTGAAGCACCTGTCGGCGCGTTTCGTCATGATCGCCACCGGCAGCCGCGCCATCATGCCTGGAGAGACGCAGGAGGACCTGGAGTGCGTCTTCACGGGCGACTCCATCCTTCGGGCGCCGCGGCTGCCGCGCACCCTGCTGGTGATCGGCGCGGGCGTGATCGGCATGGAGTACGCCAGCATGTTCGCGCATGCGGGGGTGCAGGTGACGGTGATGGACAAGGCGGACCGCCCGCTGGGATTCATCGATCACGAGATCATCGACGAGCTGGTCCACCAGATGCGACTGGCGCAGGTCACCTTCCGGCTGGGCGAGGAGGTGGCGGGCGCCTCCAAGGAGAGGACGGCCGACGGCCACACCCGCGTCACGGTGGCCACCCGGAGCGGCAAGAAGCTGACCGCCGAGATGGTGCTGGTGAGCGCCGGTCGGACCGGCAACGTGGAGGCGCTGAACCTGGCGTCGGTGGGCCTGCAGCCCGACGATCGCGGCCGACTGAAGGTGGACGACCGCTTCCGCACCGCCGTGCCGTGGATCTTCGCGGCGGGCGACGTGATCGGCGCGCCGGGGCTGGCGGCCACCAGCTACGAGCAGGGCCGCATCGCCGCGTGCGAGATGTTCGGCGAGCCGCACCCGGGCATGAGCCCGCACTGGCCGTACGGCATCTACGCCGTGCCCGAGCTGAGCTGCGCCGGCCAGACGGAGGAGCAGCTCACCAAGGACTGCGTGCCCTACGAGATCGGCGTGGCCCGGTACATGGAGAGCGCGCGCGGGCAGATCCGCGGCGACGACTCCGGACTGATGAAGCTGATCTTCCATCGCGAGAACCGGACGCTGCTGGGCGTGCACTGCATCGGCAGCCAGGCGACCGAGCTGGTGCACATCGGTCAGGCGGTGATGGCGCTGGGGGGCGGCCTGGACTACTTCCTGAGCACCGTCTTCAACTACCCCACCTTCGCCGAGTGCTACAAGGTGGCCGCGCTGAACTGCCTGAACCGCCTTCGTGCGCTGGATTCCGTGGCCAAGTGACGCGGCGTTTCGCGGGGCGTGCACGCCCGCCTACAATGGACCCGTTCTGTGACAACTGGGGCCGTACCGGCATCGACCGGGCGCAATCGGACGAAGGTCGCGCGTCGTGGAGCCTGCTGGCCACGTAAAAAGTAGGCACAACAACGTCTGCCAACACGCAGTACGCTCTCGCGGCCTAATTTGGCTGCATGGACACCATGTGACGCCTGATGGCGTGAATGTCCATAAACATCAGGCTGGTGGGTGAACCCTGACAGGCGGTTCCCTGCGACATCTTGTCTGTCTGGAATCCCGTGAAGTGTCCAGCGACTGACACGGGATTCGAGATGGAATAGCTGGATACACGCGTAGAAGCCTTCGTTGCGAGCGTCTCGGCACAGGGGTTCGACTCCCCTCGGCTCCACTTCCACCCGCCCTGGCGCGGCCGTCAGGCCGCGCCTTGGATGGCCCGCAGCACCATCTGCACCGCCTCCTCCACCTGCACCCGCTCGGTGTCGATGGTGAGGTCGGGCGTGGCGGGGGGCTCGTAGGGGCTGCCCACGCCGCTCAGGTTGGGCAGCTGGCCCGAACGCGCCTTCCGGTACAGGCCCTTCACGTCGCGCCGTTCGCACGCCTCCAGGGGCGTGCTCACGAACACCTCGGTGAAGCGGTCGGCGCCCACCAGGTCGCGGGCCATCTCGCGCTCCGCCCGGAACGGGGAGATGAAGCTGGTCATGACGATGAGGCCCGCATCCGACATCAGCCGGGCCACCTCGGCCACGCGCCGGATGTTCTCCACGCGGTCGGCGTCGGTGAAGCCCAGGTCCCGGTTCAGGCCCTGACGCACGTTGTCGCCGTCCAGGATGTACGTGCGACGCCCCTGCGCGTGCAGCGCCACCTCCACCGCGTTGGCGATGGTGCTCTTGCCGCTGCCGGAGAGACCGGTGAACCAGATCACCCGCCCCGGATGCCCGTTCAGCCGCTCTCGGTCGGCGCGGGTCACGGTGAGGGCCTGCCGATGCACGTTCTGCGAGCGGCGCAGGCTGTGGCGGATCATGCCCACCGCCACCGTGGCGTTGGTGAAGCGGTCCACCAGGATGAAGCTGCCCATGGCGCGGGAGCGGTCGAAGGTCTCGAACGCCACCGGTCTGCCGGTGGCCAGCGTGCAGACGCTGATGTCGTTGAGGGCCAGCGCGCTGCGCGGCTCGTGCGCCAGGGTGTTCACGTTGACGCCGTGCTTGATGGCCGTGATGGTGGCGGGCACCGTCTGGGTGGCCAGCTTCAGCAGGTAGCCGCGGCCGGTGTGGCCCGCGTCCGCGTGCATCCACACCAGGGTGGCCTCGAACTGCTCGGTGGTGTCCAGCGCCTGGCTGCAGGTGATCACGTCGCCGCGGCTGGCGTCGATCTCGCGATCCAGCGTGAGCATGACGGCGCGACCCGCGTCGGCGCGATCCAGGTCGCCGTCCATGGTCACCACGCGCTGCACGCGGGCGGTCTGTCCGCTGGCGGTCACGCGCACGGCGTCGCCGGGGCGCACCCACCCCTGAGCCACGGTGCCTGCGAATCCGCGGAAGTCCAGGTCCGGGCGGCTCACCAGCTGCACCGGGAAGATGAAGCGGCCGTCCGCGGGCGGCGTGGTTTCCACGGTCTCCAGCCATCCCATGAGCGTGGGGCCGGCGTGCCAGCGGGTGTGTGCCGAACGGGCGATCACGTTGTCGCCCTTGAGGGCGGAGATGGGAAGGGGGGTGACGGACGCGAAGCCCAGCGGCCGCGCGAAGGCCTGGAATTCCTGCGTGATGCGGTCGAACACGGCGCGGTCGAAGCCCACCAGGTCCATCTTGTTCACGGCCAGCGCCACGTGCCGGATGCCCATGAGCGAGACCAGGAACGCGTGCCGGCGCGTCTGCACCATCAGGCCCTGGCGCGCGTCCACCAGCAGGATGGCCGCGTCGGCCGTGCTGGCGCCCGTGATCATGTTGCGCGTGTACTGCTCGTGGCCTGGCGTGTCCGCCACGATGAAGCGCCGGCGGTCGGTGGAGAAGAACCGGTACGCCACGTCGATGGTGATGCCCTGCTCGCGTTCGGCGGCCAGGCCGTCCACCAGCAGCGCGAAGTCGATGTCGCCGCCCTGCGTGCCGTGACGCCGGGAGTCGCTCTCCAGCGAGGCCAGGGTGTCCTCGAACAGCAGGTGGCTCTCCCACAGCAGGCGGCCGATGAGCGTGCTCTTGCCGTCGTCCACGCTGCCGCAGGTGATGAAGCGGAGCAGTCCCACGCGCTCCTGGCGCTCCAGGAACGTCTCCAGCGCGGCGCGCGGATCGGGGCGGGTGGGCAGCGGATCCCTGGAGGCGCGCGGCATCAGAAGTAGCCCTCGTGCTTCTTCTTCTCCATGCTGGCCGCCTGGTCGTGGTCGATCACGCGGCCCTGCCGCTCGGAGCTGCGCGCGGCGATGAGCTCGGCCAGGATGTCCTCCAGGCTGGTGGCGTCGGACTCGATGGCGCCGCTGAGCGGGTAGCAGCCCAGCGTGCGGAAGCGCACTCGACGGCGCTGGATCCGCTCGCCGGGCAGGAGGCGCATGCGGTCGTCGTCCACCATCAGGAGCGCCCCGTCACGCTCCACCACCGGTCGCTCCTTGGCGAAGTAGAGCGGCACCACGGGGATGCCTTCGCGCAGGATGTACTCCCACACGTCCAGCTCGGTCCAGTTGGAGAGCGGGAAGACGCGGATGCTCTCGCCCCGGGCCTTGTGCGCGTTGTAGAGGTTCCACACCTCGGGACGCTGGTTCTTGGGATCCCAGCGATGCGTGCTGGTGCGGAAGCTGAACACGCGCTCCTTGGCGCGGCTCTTCTCCTCGTCGCGGCGCGCGCCGCCGAAGGCCAGGTCGAAGCCGTGCTCGTCCAGGGCCTTCTTCAGGCCCTCGGTCTTGGTGACGTGCGTGTGCAGCTGCGAGCCGTGGTCGAAGGGGTTGATGTCACGCTCCACCGCCTCCGGATTCACGTATCGGATGAGCCGCATGCCCGCCAGCGTGGCCATGGTCTCGCGGAAGAAGTACATCTCGCGGAACTTCCACCGCGTGTCGATGTGCATGAGCGGAAAGGGCGGCGGCGCCGGGTGGAAGGCCTTGCGCGCCAGGTGCACCATCACCGAGCTGTCCTTGCCGATGGAGTAGAGCATCACCGGCTTCTCGCTCTCGGCCACGGCCTCGCGCAGGATGTGGATGCTCTCGTCCTCCAGGTGATCCAGGTGGCTGCGATGGCCGTGTCGGCGGGGGCGAGGCTGCGGCTGCGGCACCTCGGGGATCGGCGCGTGGAAGAGCGCGTGCAGTTCCACGTCCTTGGGAACGGCGGCGTTGCGCAGCAGGGCGTGGAGTTCCCCGTGCGGGAACACGGCGATGGTCTTGCCGGCGTGCGCGCGGAGCGTGGCCAGCGCGTCGCTCACGCCCTTGGCGTCGGGCGGCCCCTGGAGGGGGACCCAGAAGTTGGCGCCGCGGGCGTCGTTGGCGCAGAGGCATGGGCGTCCGTTGCGGAGGGTGTGCAGCTGCGCGAAGAGGACCAGGCGTCGCTTGGCGCGCGCTTCGCCCAGTTCCCATTCCAGAAGCAGGCGCGTGGGTTCGTCGCCGCGCTCGTTCCGCAGGTGCGCAGGCTCCAGCGGTGCGGGGACCACATCCAGTTCGCGCAGGCGCCGCTCCGCGGTCCGCTTGCTGTCGCACTCGCCGCGGGCCTTCAGGTGGTTGAACGCAGTGTCGGTGTCCCAGGCGCGCGGGGCATCCAGTCCAAGCAGGTCGTCGGCGAAGGGCGGGGTCATCTGTCGCAAAATGCATCGTATCGACCTTCTGGATTCATGTCGCAGATCGAGTCGACACAAGCGCCGTTCCGATAGACTCAAGAAGCATGATGCGACAGCAGTTATCCGACACAAGTCGACTGGAAGCGCTCCCAAAGGTCTGTCGTGAGGCGGGTGCGGCGATCCTGGCGGTCTACCACCGTCCTGACGTCGTGGGTGGGGCAGGCGTGTCCACCAAGAGCGACGCCACGCCATTGACGGAGGCGGATCTGGCCGCACATCACCGCATCGTGGAGGCCCTGGGTGTGCTGGATCCGGCCACGCCCGTGGTGAGCGAGGAGGACGAGGCGTCGCATGCGCATCGCGTGCCCATGGGCACCTTCTGGCTCATCGATCCGCTGGACGGCACCAAGGAGTTCATCGCGCGCAATGGCGAGTTCACCGTCAACATCGCGCTGGTGCGGGACGGCGTGGCGGTGCTGGGTGCCGTGTTCGCGCCGGTGACGGACGAGCTGTTCCTGGGCGGGCCGGGCATGGGATCCGTGCGCGAGCGGTCCGGCCAGCGCCAGGCCGTGTCCGTGGCACGCGCTCGGCCCGGGCAGGCCATGCGCGTGGTGGCCAGCAAGAGCCACATGACGGAAGAGACGCGCGCCTACCTGGCACGGCTGGGCGAGCACTCGCTGGTGCAGGCCGGGAGTTCGCTCAAGTTCTGCCGCGTGGCCGAGGGATCCGCGGACGCGTATCCGCGCATCGGGCCCACGGCCGAATGGGACACCGCGGCCGCGCAGGCCGTGCTGGAAGGTGCCGGCGGCGTGGTGCACGATCTGCACGGACGTCCGCTGCGGTACGGCAAGGCGATCAACCGGAACGAGGGCTTCGTGGCGTCGGCGTGGACGCTGCCGCCGGTGCAGGGGAGCGGCGCATGACCTTCGACGGCGCCTACGCGCTGGCCGGCGCCGCCACGGGGTTCGTGGTGGGACTCACGGGCGTGGGAGGTGGTGCGCTGATGACGCCGATCCTGCTGCTGGTCTTTGGCGTGGCGCCGCACACGGCCGTGGCCACGGATCTGTGGTTTGCAGCCATCACCAAGGCGGTGGCCGTGCCCGTGCACCAACGCGGCGGACAGGTGGACTGGCAGGTGGTGCGAAGGCTGTGGGCCGGAAGCCTGCCGGTGGCGCTGGCCACGGTGGTGCTGGTGGCCATGGGCGCGCGCATGGAGCGGCTGGACTGGCTCACCCGTGCCGTGGGCGTGGTGGTGCTGATCGCGGCCGTGGGGCTGCTGACGGCGCCGGCGCTGCAGCGGCGCATGCGAGAGCGCCGCATCGAGGCGCCCGCCGCGTTCAAGGCCAGGCAGCCGCTCTGGACGGTGCTTGCGGGCGCGCTGCTGGGACTGCTGGTGGCGCTGACCTCGGTGGGTGCCGGTGCGCTTGGCACGGTGATGATCCTGGCGCTGTATCCGCTTCGCATGACGCCGCAGCGACTGGTGGCCACCGACATCGCGCATGCGATCCCGCTGGCGGTGGTGGCGGGATCTGGCTACCTGATCGCAGGACTGGTGGACGGCGGCATGCTGCTGAGCATGCTGGTGGGATCGCTGCCGGCGGTGCTGCTGGGAAGCGCGGTGGCGCTCCGCGCTCGGCCAGCCTGGCTGCGGACGGCCTTGGCGCTGGTGCTGGCGCTGGTGGCCTTCCGGACGCTGGCCTGAAACCTCAAAATTGCCCTGATTTTGGCCTGTTCATGGTCCGTTTCACACGCGGACGCGCGGTCCGTATTCGGGGGTGCTCCAAGCGTCCCTCCAGCGGTGGCACCGGGACGGGCGCGGGGCAGGCCCTTCGGCCAGCGGTTCCTCGGACGGTGGAGACGGTGCCAGCAGAAGGAGACACTCGTCATGCGCATCGCCCCTCACGCCGGCGTCTTCGCCATCGGGCTGCTCGCCCTGCGCGCGGCCGCCGACGTGTCGGGCGGCGCGTCGCCCTTCGTCACCGTCACGAGCGCAACGGGGTTCGTGCCGGTGACCTGGTCGGAGCCGACCAACGGGATCGGCTTCGGAGGCGGCGGTCGACATGGCGGTTCCGGTCCTGTGCCCTTCGCGGGTTGGGTGGACTTCGGTCTGCTCAGGGATCCGTCCGTCACGGTGGAATGGGATTTCACGAACGAGGCTCCAAGCCGCTGGCTGGGCTGGAGCGTCGCGCGTCTGGACGCCCGGGACACGCCGATCGCCGGCGTGTCCTGGGACGGCGCGTCGTGGCAGGCGCTGGGCGACGCGGCGGCGTCGGCGGATGCTTCCGGTTCGCTGGCGCTTCCGCTGGTGGAGCAGGCGGGTCGGCAGGACCTTCGACTGTCGTTCTGGGGGATCACGTCGGAGCCCGCGGGACTGGTGTCGCCGCCGATCACCTTCGCGGTGCCGGCGCCCGGAGCGGGTGCGCTGGTGGCGGTGGCCATGGTGGTGGCCCGCCGCCGCCGCGGCTGACGCGCGCCGCCTCAGGGCGCGGCACTGGAGGGCGCCGTCGGCATGACGCCGCCGCTTGCGCTCTGCAGCCACTGCACCGAGCCGGTGCGCACGTCGTACATGGCACCCACCAGACCGATCTCGCCGGCGTCGATCATGGCCCGGAGCGTGGGACTTCCCGCACGGACCGCATCCATCACGTTCCGGACGTTCAGCTCCGCCACGCGGTCCACGAAGGCCTCGTTGGCGCCAGTCCGCTCGGCCGAGGTGACCTGCTCCATCGCCACGGCTCGCTTGATGGGCTCGATGAGGCTTCCGAGATTGTCCAGCCCCGTGGCCTCGCGCACGTCCTTCCCGGAGGCGGCGAAGTCGCATGCCGCCTTCACGGCCCCGCAGCGGGTGTGCCCAAGCACCAGCACCATCTTCGCGCCAGCCACCCGGCACGCGAATTCCATGCTTCCCAGCGCCATCGGGGAGACCACGTTGCCCGCCAGTCGGCAGCTGAAGACGTCGCCGATGCCAAGGTCGAACAGCATCTCCACCGGGGCGCGCGAGTCGATGCAGCTCAGCACCACGGCCATGGGATGCTGTCCATCGCTGGTGGCGTCCACCTGGCGCGCCAGGTCGCGATGCAGCCGGCGTCCGGACACGAACCGCTCGTTGCCCTCCCGCAGCAGCTGCAGCACCCGGCCGGGATTCAGCGCAGCCTGCACTTCGCGCGTGCTGACGTCCACGTACTGCACGGAATCGGCCATGGAGTAGCGGTCCTGGAAGCCCTCCAGACTCACGCGGATGCCGCGCGCCGGACCGCCCTGGTCGTGGAACTCCCGGATGGCAGCCAGAATGTCGGGATCCACGTAGTCGCAGGTGCGCGCGTCGATCACCACATGGTCTCCGCTGCGGAATCGGCTCAAGGCCGCCAGCAGCGCCGCGCGGTTCAGGAAGCTCACCTGACTGGCCAGCTCGATGCGCGTCACCACGCCGGCGGCATGGGTCTCGCGGATCATCCGGACACCGCGTCGCAGGTTGCCGTTCAGCAGGAAGAGGATGCTGACGCCCAGTCCGACCAGCACGCCCACGAGCAGATCCGTGAGCACGATGGAGATCACCGTGACGGCGAAAGGCACGAACTGCCCGGCGCCCGCCCGCCACATCTGACGGAAGAGGGCGGGACTGGCCAGCTTGAAGCCGGTCACCACCAGGATGGCCGCGAGCGCGCTGAGCGGGATGCGGTTGAGCAGGGTGGGCAGCAGGAACACGCAGACCACCAGCAGGACGCCGTGGAAGACGGCCGAGAGCCGGGTGCGGCCGCCGGCGTTGGCGTTCACCGAGCTCCGCACGATCACCGAAGTCATGGGAAGGCCGCCCACGAGACCGGCCACGGTGTTTCCCAGGCCCTGGGCCACCAGCTCGCGGTTGGGGGGCGAGGCGCGCTTGAGTGGATCCAGCTTGTCGGTGGCCTCCAGGTTGAGGAGCGTCTCCAGACTCGCCACCACCGCCAGCGTGAGTGCGGCGGTGTACACCTTGGGATTGGAGAACTGGCCAAAGTTGGGCATCCGGAAGACGTCGCCCCAGCCCTGGCCGCCCTGGCCGATCACCGGCACCTCCACCAGATGCGTCTCCGCCACGGCCCAGCCGGATCCGGCCGCGCGAAGGATCTCGTTGACCGCCACGCCCAGGAGCACGGCGGCCAGCGGCGCAGGAAAGAGCGACTTCTTCAGGCGCGTGCGGTCCCAGGCGAGCAGCAGTCCGGCGCATCCAAGGCCGATGGCGGCCGCGCCAGGCAGGAACATGCGGAGGCCCTGCATCAGCTCGCTGAAGGTGTTCTGGCCGTCCTCCTGCACGAACGACGAGTCGCCCTCGTAGTCGGCGTCATGACCCACCAGATGCGGCGCCTGCTTCAGGATCAGGATGACGCCGATCGCGGCGAGCAGGCCCTTGATGACGTTGTTGGGCACGTAATTGGCCAGGACGCCCGCGCGGACGGAGCCCAGCACCACCTGCAGCAGTCCGCTGATCATCACCGCCAGCAGGAAGGTCTCGAACGATCCCAGATCCTTGATCTGCGAGAGCACGATCGCGGTCAGGCCTGCCGCCGGACCGGTGACGCTGACGTGCGAGCCGCTGAGAAGACCCACCAGGATGCCGCCGACGATCCCCGAGAGGATGCCGGCGATGATGGGCGCTCCCGACGCGTGCGCGATGCCCAGACAGAGGGGAACCGCCACCAGGAAGACCACCAGTCCGGCGATCAGGTCTCGGCCGAGGGTGCGAGACGAGCTTTGGGAGACGGTGGCGGTGGCGTTCATGCGGTCCTTCTTTGGCGGAACGGGCGGGTGCGGCCGCGTCGAAGCGCCCGAGTTCCTGTTGGAGCGATGGGGCGCGGCGGCAACTTCAAATCCGGACGAATCGTCGAGGATAGCAGGGGCTTTGCCTGTGGCGTTTCCCCTGAGGTCTCACGCGCGGAGCGTCGGCCTCAGGCCTCGTCACTCTCGCGCAGCTTGGCCAGCACGCCGAAGTCCTCCAGGGTGGTGGTGTCCTGCGTGGTCTCCTTGCCCGCGGCCACGTCGCGCAGCAGCCGGCGCATGATCTTGCCGCTGCGCGTCTTGGGCAGCGCGTGGGTGAAGCGGATCACGTCCGGGCGCGCGATGGCGCCGATGTCGCGGGCCACGTGCTCCATGAGGCGCTTGCGCATGGACTCGTCGGCGTGCGCGGCGTGGTCGGGGTGCAGCACGCAGAAGGCGGCGATGCCGGTGCCCTTGATCTCGTGCGGCATGCCCACCACGGCGGCCTCCACCACCAGCTTGCTGCCCACCAGGCTGCTCTCCACCTCGGCGGTGCCCAGGCGGTGGCCGCTCACGTTGAGCACGTCGTCGATGCGGCCCATGATCCAGAAGTAGCCGCGCTCGTCGCGGCGCGCGCCGTCGCCCGCCAGATACATGCCCTTCACGCGGCTGAAGTAGGTGTCGATGAAGCGCTGGCGGTCGCCGTGGATGCCGCGCAGCATGCCCGGCCACGGCTTGCGGATCACCAGCAGGCCGCCCTTGTTGGCGGGCTGCTCCACGCCGTCCTCGTCCACCACCGCCGCGTCCACGCCGAACATGGGCAGCGTGCAGCTGCCAGGCACGGTGGGCGTGGCGCCGGGCAGCGGCGTGATGACGTGTCCGCCCGTCTCGGTCTGCCACATGGTGTCCACGATGGGGCAGCGGCCGCCGCCGATCCGCTCGTGGTACCAGATCCAGGCCTCGGGATTGATGGGCTCGCCCACGGTGCCCAGCACGCGCAGGCTGGACAGGTCGTGCTTTGCGGGGTGCTGGTCGCCCCATCGCATGAAGCTGCGGATGGCGGTGGGGGCGGTGTAGAAGTGCGTCACCTTGTGGCGCGCCACGATCGACCAGAAGCGGTCCTCGGCGGGCCAGTTGGGCGCGCCTTCGTACATCAGCGTGGGCACGCGGTTGGGCAGGATGCCGTAGACGATGTAGCTGTGGCCGGTGATCCAGCCGAGGTCCGCCGTGCAGAAGTAGACCTGCTTCGTGCCGGGCTGCAGGTTGAAGGTCCAGCGTGCGGTGGCGGCGGTGAACACCATGTAGCCGCCGGTGGTGTGCAGGATGCCCTTGGGCTTGCCGGTGCTGCCGCTGGTGTAGAGCAGGAAGAGCGGGTGCTCGGCGTCCACGGGTTCGCAGGCGCGCGTGGTGGGCTGCGTGGGCACCAGGTCGTGCCACCACACGTCGCGGCCCGCCTTCATGGGCACCTGGGTGCCGGTGCGGCGCAGCACCAGCACGCTGCGCACCTGGGGCAGGCGCTCGCAGGCCGCGTCCACGTTGGCCTTGAGCGGCACCACGGTTCCGCGGCGGTGTGCGCCGTCGCAGGTGACGATGACCTTGCTGTCCGCGTCCTGCACGCGGTCCACGATGGCCTGTGCCGCGAAGCCGCCGAAGATCACGCTGTGCGGGGCGCCCAGACGCGCACAGGCGAGCACGGCGACGGCCAGCTCCGGCACCATGCCCATGTAGAGCGTGACCACGTCGCCCTTCCTCACGCCGAGCGATTCGAGCGCCGCGGCGCAGCGGGCCACCTCGTCGCGAAGCTGGCGGTAGGTGATGCGGCGCACCTCGTGGCCGTGGGGGCCTGGCGCGCTGGGCTCGCCCTCCCAGAGGATCGCGATCTCGTCACCGTGGCCCTGTTCCACCTGTCGGTCGACGGCGTTGAAGCAGGCGTTGGTCTGGCCGCCCACGAACCACTTCGCGTCGGGGAGGTTCCACTCCAGCACCTTGCCCCACGGCTTGAACCAGTGGAAGCCCTGGGCCACCTCGCCCCAGAACCCCTCCGGGTCGCGGAGCGAGCGCTCGTGCTGGGCGCGCCAGGTTGCCAGGTCCGGCACATGCACGCCGCCCATGCGCGCGGCGAAGTCGGCCGGAGGCGGGAAGACGCGGCTTTCCTGCAGCACGCTGTCGATGCCGGAGGGGGTGGACATGAGGTGGAAGGTAGCGGGGGGAGCGGACCGCTGGTCACGGACACCGCCCCGCCTGCATGGCCGCCTTCGCGAGCCGATTTCCGGATTCCATGATGGACTCGGCGGTGAGGTGCGTTTGTAGACTGTCCAAATCTGGCATGCAGCATCTGTTCAGGACAGACCGTCGGTACAACTCTGGTTAGGACGAACCGCCAAGGAAACTTTCGCGATGTCAAGGAAGGGCATCTCCAGCTCGGGGGCCAAGATTCGTGTCGGCACGGGTCGGCGGGCTGGTGCAAGCTTCAAGCTGAAGAGGGCGAAGAATTGGGGCAAAGCCCGAGAGTTTCGCTTGGCTCACCTGTTGTTCAACGACGGCGACGATGACCACGAGATCGTGCCGATCGAACAGTCAATCGAGTGGTTTGCCGATGTGATCGGAAAGGAGCTCTATGTGGAGTTCGAGGGCGAGATCACCATCGCCGACAAGGCGATGGCGAAGGATCTGAAGGGCGCCGAGACCGGTTCCGACTACGTTCTTGAGGTGATCGTGGACGGAAGAGAACTGGAATCGGGGGTAGATTACGAGCTCAAGGAGAACTGCAATCTCTGGATCGCCTGACGCTGGGGCGCTGCAAGTCGACCATTTCCGCGGAGCATCACGCAAATGCCGAAAGCCAAGTACGAGATCCAGTTCGATGGTCAGATCCACTGTCGCGTCACGCCAGCACCGCGGGCTGCGGCGCTGAAGAAGCTGATCACCGGCGGCGATTACGGCATCTCTCTCGAGGTGGCCACGGCCGACGGGGGTGCGATGATGACCTCGCTTTGGGTCACCGATGCACCCAAGGGTCTGGTGGTGTTCAAGTGGGCGGGGGAGCGGTTGACGGTGAAGCTGAAGGGTGTCTGGGCCATGCCCGACTCCGACCTGACGAAGGATCCTCAGTTTGCAGCCGCTGCGTCGGCCGCAGCAGCGGTGAGCGCGGGTCTGGCGGATGCCGACGGTGAGGTTCTTGAGCTTGAGCCTGACGCGGCGATAACGGTCCAGGTTGGAACGCTGCGCCAGGCCGGTGGCGGCGCAACGGCAGGCAAGGCTGGCGCTCGCCGGGATGTCGCATCGATCCGACAGTCGCTGAAGGAGATGAAGGTGAAGCCGCGTTTCGTCGAGGCGATGGAGCTTCTTTACTCCTCCGACGACGAGCTGCCCAAGGTGCTGCATCGCCTCTCGGGCGGTGGCAAGAAGGAGGTCGACTACGCGGTGGAGGACCGGCTTGAGGCGCTTGCTGAGG
>CAZKHO010000035.1:16031-21019 GCA_964552505.1 uncultured Bifidobacterium sp.
AGCGGATGGCCAACTGCGTCGGCAGCACCAACAAGGAGTTCCGCGATCTCCTGATGTCTCGCTGGCTGGAGGGTGACGTTCCGGGTTGCGGGTACGAGACCAAGGTCCGCGCTTCGGAGGCCTTGGCGGCGTGGAGCGTGCGGTTCGAAGAGGCGCGTGTGGAGGTGGTGAAGCGCCTCAAGCACAAGCGATGGGAGCATCGCATGTGGGCGGCGCGCATCGTTCGGCTGGCTGCCTGGTCCGACGCCGACAAGGTGCTGGCGCCCCTGAAGAAGGATCCTTTCGAGGACGACAACGGCATCCCGTTGGTGCGGGAAGCGGCTGGGTTCGGGGACGGTTGAGGCCTGGTGGGCCTGCGTGCTGCTTCAGCGAATGACTCGCACCGGGCCCATGACGGACTTGCCGCCGGGATTGATCTTCCAGATCTCGGTGCGGCCGTTCTCGCACTGCACGATCACATTGTCTCCCTGCACCACCGCGGAGACGGCGTCATTGCAGAAGCCACAGTAGGGCTGCCCGGCAGGGGGCAGGAAGAGTTGGACACGACCGTTTTGGACTCGGACGAAGTTGTTGTGCATTGTGCAATCGGGATGGGCGTTGCCGTTTGCGTGGCTGTTAGAGATCGAACATTTTGTTGAGGTCCGCCGCTGCCCTCATCTTTGATTGCCCACGTCGAAACGTTCCGTTCTGGTGTGAGAGGATTCGCAACCCCTCGATCCGTATGTCACGCGGCACGTGTTGAGTGTTGCAAAGTTCGGCATTTTGCGAGTAAGCCAAGTAGATCAGGATTCGCTCCCAATCACGAAGCAGTCCTTTATTCAACTTCTTCTTCGTTCCCTCGGGCGCGATGAAATAGAGCAAGGGTATGCCTTTGCAATTACCAAGGGCGTCGTTGAAGTGAGTCTCCTTATGATCCTTGAAAGCTTCGTCGAGTAGGCCCTGCCGATCCGTCTTGCCGACGTAAAACGGCCTGATTGGACCACCCTTGCCTGGGGTCTTGATGGCGAAAACGTAGAGCCCGTTCTTTTGATGCAGGTCCCCGCATTGGAGCGCAGGGCGTTTCTTCAGGTGCTCTATCTGCTTGCGAATCTGCATCTTCGACTTGGACACCTCAATCTTGCGGCCTCCGAGGCGGTGTTTGCTGAACACCAGATGAAATGGCCCAAAGGGGTGAAGAACTTCATTGCCGCCAACGATTTGTGTCATCGGAAGTTTCCTTGAGTGTGCGTCTTCATGGCGTTGAACTTTGGCTTACTCGATTCCAATGCACCCACACCATCACCATGGCGAGGGTGTCGAGTTTGCAGTACCGCAGCAGCACGTCTCTGCATGCCATGCGGTACCGCTCGTCGTTCTTGCGCAGGCCGTACACCATGTCGGAGTAGGCGCGCATGGCCCCGGTGCCGTCGCGCACGGTGCGTGATTCGCCTCCTCCCAGATCGACGGCGGGCAGCGTCTCGTAGGGCGACAGCACCTTTCCGTCCTTCTCCAGCAGGTAGCCCTGGAACCACGGGTGGTCGTGCAGCGATCGATTCTCCTGCCACACCGCCTTCAGCACGGCCTTGATGGACGTCTTGCCGCCCATGGCAGGGTGGTAGTAGTGCCTGCGGCAGATGTCGTAGAGGTCCACCATGCGTCCGCCCTCGTCGTAGGGCCTGGTGAGAGGCTCGAGCCAGTCGGCAAGATCCTTCGGCCCCTTGCCGAACGTTCGGATGTCCGCGGCAATGTCGCGTAGCACGCTGCGTTCGTGATGGGACCACACGAGCATCTGGCCCGAGTCGCCGATCGCCTCGCGCAAGGCCTGCGCGAACTCGACGTTGGGCCACGCATCCTGGGGGTTGATCCACTCCTTGTGCACCAGCTTGGTGGAAGCCGCGCTCTCGAGCGTGTGGCAGCTGAACTGGAATGCCACCTGCCCATACGGCGGCATGCCCGCGTGGAAGGGGGCCGCCATGCGCGAGGTCTCGAAGTCCACGAAGTGGAAGGGCATGCGAAGTTCCGCCAGCGCCGGCTGCAGGCCCGGTCCTCGCCACTCTCGCCCCTCGCGCACCGCCTGAACCTGCACGCGCTGTCGCGCAGCGATGTCGGATTCCGAGTCGATGGCGCTTGAAGGAATGTCCCGGATGCCTGCGATGCCCTTCTTGAGCAGCGACTGAAGGCGCTTTCCATCCCTGCCGGCGAGCAGATCGACGCGATACAGGTCGAGCACATGCGGTTCGAGGTCGGCGAGCGGTCCCCAGCACTCCCGGAAGCCGTTGCGCTGATCGCCGTCCGCGACAGCATGGCGGTACTCGCACTTCCGGCAATGCGTGCCCAGTTCGATCGGCAACTGCCGAAGCGATCCGTCGTGTGCGGCCTTGGCGAGCCTGGTGCGGGTGGGTTCGACGCCATCATCCTTGACGTCAGCGAGGAGTTCCTCCACCTCGCCGCTCACGTCCTCGAAGCTGAGGAAGTGATCGTGCTTCAGCGCCGAGGGATCGCCGAGATATCTGGCTCGCGGCATGCCGAACGAGACATCGCTCTCGGGGAGCAGTTCGATGCGGTTGTAGGTCGCGGCGTCGCCGCACGTGCGGGCGGTGTCCACGAGGCACAGTTTGGGCACCACCCGGAACTTCCTCGACACGGCACCGCGCACCACCGTCGTCTGGAACGCCACGTCCTGCAGATAGGGAAGCCAATCCCCGTCGATGCCGCCGCGCTTGCCACGGAAGGGGCTTGGCACGTCCTTGACGGACTTGAAGCTCTTTGCCTTGATCTCGATCAGATCGATCGTGTCCCCTCGCCGCGAAAGGATGTCCACTCGGGCGCTGCAGCCGTCATGCTCGAACACCGCTTCGAACAGGTCCACTTCGCCTGCCGACATCAGCAGGCGCTGCGTGGCCTGAGCAGGGGTCTCGTGGCCGAGCGGGTGCACCTCCTGACCGGAGGGGAACAGGGCGCGGGCGATGGCCTCCACCATGAAGCCGCCCTCGGCGAGATACTTGAGATACGGATCCTCCTTCGCCGCGCTCGGATAGCGCTCGCGGGCGTATGCCAGCTTTCGCGGGCACTCGAGACCGGTCTTGAACTGCGATTTCGAGAGCGGTCGATTTTCCGGCGGGGCCCCCACCCGGATTCCTCAGCGAAGAGGCTGCGGGCCGCCCAGGATCTGGGCCTCGGGGATCATGGCTTGCGCCACCTTGCGGGCGTCGGACTGGGTGGTGGCGGACACCACGATCTCCCGCGGCGTGCGCACCTGATCACCCGGAAGCTTGTAGCGCACGACCCATTGCCGTTCGTTGCTCATGATGTGATTTCCCGAAGGAGGACCCTGGAATTGGAGGCGGCCTTCGCCTCACATACCGCCAAGTTACCGATTTAGTGGCCCGCTGTTGCGCCCGGACCCTTCAGCCACCAGGTCGCCGCGATGATGGCCAGGCCGCAGGTCACTTGCAGCAGGAATGCCATGTTGAAGGCTGCGGTGAAGCTTGCGCCTCCTTTACTGCCGACCATCCCACAAAGAAGGTCGGCGAGCCTTCGAAACGGATGCCCTTTCTGCCAATCATCGTGAGGCCTGTTTTTCTTGTGTTAGCTGTGGAGTCGTGGTCTTCGCAGATCACTCGCAATGACGGGTCGAGGTCACAAGCCGTCTCGAAATGCCTGAGCGCCTTTCTTGCGAAGAACACCAGGCGGGAATTCCTGATGTCGATCACGAAGAAGATCCACGCCATCGCGAGATGGACCACGCCGAGCGCCGCTACCAGCTGCCACGGGCACTTGCCGAACGCGGTGATCGAACCGGTGATCGATGCGGCCACCACGATCGCGTAGTAGTTGAACGTCTTCATGCGCTGATCGGCGAGATACTTGAAGTGCTCCGGGGCGTACTTCATCCGGTCGGCGGACTTCAGGATGTCGGGGGCATTCGACGCACCGGAAGCGATGGTGGATTGCACGTTGTTGCCGGATTCGATGTTCATGAGCGCATCTCGCCTAGTTCAGATACTCGTCGATGATTCGATCGCGATCGAAGACGCTGGACTTGGACGCCTTCGCGGTAACGAGCTTCGCGACCTGGGATGGTGAAAGTTCCTTCCACTCGTCGGTGACGAGAGAAACCGTGCCTTCCTTGATCTTCAGGAAGGTGCGATCCGACTTGGCCGACCGTGTGGCCCCCTCGAGCACCAGAT
Source organism: uncultured Bifidobacterium sp. (assembly GCA_964552505.1). Taxonomy (GTDB): domain Bacteria; phylum Planctomycetota; class Phycisphaerae; order Phycisphaerales; family SM1A02; genus SYAC01. The sequence continues at coordinate 20,201 of CAZKHO010000035.1, forward strand.
GCTCTCCCTTGTCGAGGAAGAGTCCTACATCCGGGTGCGGGGAGCCGGACTTCTTGCGGAAGGTCGCGGTTGGCGTGAAGGTGAATTCGGCATGCTTCTTTGGGGTGAATGCCACGACGTCTGCGGTGTCGGTCGAGGCGGCCGCGCCCTTTGGGGCCTTCTCCGGCATCGTCTCGAGCAGTTCCAGGATGCGCGCGACCTCGTCCCAATGGGCCTCCAGCTCGTTCATCTGGGCACGACGCAGGTAGGTGCACAGCGTGGAAAGGGTCGCGATGGGATCCTTGAACTTTCGCGCGGTGGCGTAGGCCGTCTTGACCAAATTGGCATCGGCTGGCGAGAGACTGAGAGCGATGCACACTGCGTCACAGTCCTTGACGATTGTTTCGATTTCAGATTTGCTGGTCTTGTTCATGGGTCTTCCCATTCTCAAACGCACGTGTCGCTGGCCATCCCGTGGGGTGCTGCGCCGGACCTTCTGGTCGTAGGCAGGCACCCATGGCGAAAGAGCGAACTCCTAGGATTGCCATCCCCGTTGAATCGAGAGCGTGCCGTTCAGTGGCACGGCCTGGCCTCCATGCATCGCACGCAGGGCGAGACTGACCAGTTCGTCAAGTTGCTGTGTCTTGAACTCGCACCAGTACTCAAGAAGGCTGTCCTCGCGCTCGGACTGAAGTTGAGTCTGCTCCATGAATCCGAGAAGCCTCTCGATTCGCGCATTGCGCTGGTCGGGAATGGGAATGCTGATCTGCGGCCCTTCTTGGCCCACGCAGAACTGGACAAAGGCCTCGCTGGTCGGCTCGGAGAGCACCACAAAGTCGT
>CAZKHO010000036.1:0-20793 GCA_964552505.1 uncultured Bifidobacterium sp.
GACGCGCCGTTCACTCGAACGGCTCGCCAGTCCCGGGTGCCGGTGGGGCGGGCCTTCAGGCCGCGCCGTGCCGGTCACCTTCGAACGGGCAGGTGCGAATCGACGAGTGTAGCGGAAGCCCGGGGGCTGTCCAACCCCTTGGAAAGCCGGAGGTTCAGGAGCACCAGAGGTAGACGCGGTCGGACCAGGCGTCGGCCAGCGCGTGGCAGGCCAGCATCACCGGCCGGAAGAGGCCCAGATAGCTGCATGCGAAGATGGCCAGCCAGCCGTACTGCCGAGCCCCGGGGCTCTCCAGCAGCGGTCGCAGCGGCGGCACCAGTCCAGCGAACACGCTGCTTCCGTCCAGTGGAGGGAAGGGCAGCATGTTGAAGGCCGCCAGGAACAGGTTGAGCCACCCTCCGGTGGAGAGGAAGGTCCCCACGTTCACGTGCGTGGGCTGCGCAGCGCCACCCTTGGCCTCCCAGACGCCCAGCGCCGTCAGCGCGATCGCCGCCAGCGCCAGGTTCATGGCGGGGCCCGCCGCGCTCACCAGCACGTCACCCATGCGGCCCATGCGGAAGCGCCACGGCGAGACCGGCATCTGGCCCCACGCAAAGCCCAGCAGCGCGAAGAACAGCAGCGAGGTGACGCCCATGTGCGTCACGGGATTGAAGTTCATGTGGCCGGTGACGCGGGGGGTGTCGTCGCCCTGCCACAGCGCGGCCCAGCCATGGGCCAGCTCGTGCAGCATGATGCTGAGCAGGATCCAGAACACCCAGCTGGCCAGCAGCACGGGGCTGCGCTCCCACAGATCGTGCACCCACCATCCGGTCATGCGCGGAGCATAGTTGGGCGGCCGCGCGCGGGCTCAGCCCTCGAAGGCCAGCTGGCCGCCGCGCATGCACCAGCGCACCCGCGGCGGATCCGTCACCCAGTTGCAGCGGAACGGGTCGCGGTCCAGCGAGACCAGGTCCGCGAAGAGCCCCGGCGCCACGCGCCCGGTGCGGCCGTTGCAGCGCAGGCAGCGCGCGGCGTCCACGGTGAAGGCCCGCAGCGCGCTCTCTGGATCCAGGTTGTCGTCGGGGCGGCAGACGTCGCCTTGCACGTCCAGCCCGGTGATGGCGGCGCGCAGTCCCGCGATCACGTCCGGGGGCACGATGGGCCAGTCGCTGCCGAAGGCCAGCTGCGCGCCGGCGGCCTGCAGCGCGCGGAACGGGAAGAACCGGTTCATGCGCTCGGCGCCCAGCGCCGCTTCCGCGCCCGGCGCGTCGTAGGCCTTGTGCAACGGCTGCATGCTGGCCCAGCGGCCCTTCATGCGCGGCAGGTCCGCCGGGTGCACGGTCTGCGCGTGCTCCAGGCGCAGCGCCTCGCGAGCGGTCACGCCGCGGAACTCCGCCTGGTCGGCGGCGTCCAGCGCGGCGCGCAGGGCCGCGTCGCCGATCACGTGCAGGCTCATGCTGAAGTCGCGTCGCAGTCCTTCGCGGAGCCAGTCGGCAAGCTGCCCGCCCTGCGCCAGCTCCACCAGCAGGCCCCGGTTGGCGGGCGCGTCGCTGAAGGGTTCCAGCATGCACGCGGTCCGGCTCCCGAGCGTGCCGTCCACGAACGCCTTCCAGCCGATCACGGCCAGCATCTCGTCGCGATGCACACCGTTGGCCAGGTTCCAGTCCAGCGGCCAGTCGCGGTCCAGCAGCGTGGCCTGGATGCGCAGCGACAGCTCGCGACGGAGTGGATCGACGGCCTCCACCAGGTCGCGGGCGTACTCCATGCTTCCCACGGTGGCGATGCCGTGTCGCGCCAGAAACGCGTCGGCCGCTCGAAGGCCCTCGCGCCGCTCCTGCACGGTGGGCTCCGGCACGCAGGCCTTGGCCCACTTCCAGGCGGCCTGCTCCAGGAAGAGTCCGGTGGGCTGGCCGTGGGGGTCGCGCTGCACCGCGCCGCCCGGCGGATCGCGGGAGAGGTCGAAGCGCGCGGCCACCAGGCGCAGCGCCGCGCGGTTCAGGACGCACGCATGCTGGTCCATGCGCCAGGCCACGGCGGGCCGGTCGCCGCAGCCGGACAGCCATTCCGCGGTGGGGAGTTCGCCGCCCCAGCGTCCCTGATCCCACCCGTTGGCGCGAAGCCATCGGCCCTGCGGAAGCCGCGCGTGGGCCTCCGCCGCGGCGGACTCGAAGGAGGCGCGTGATCGCGCGTGGGAGAGATCGGTCTGCGCCAGCGAGAGCCCGCCCAGCGTGAGGTGCAGGTGCGCGTCGATGAACGCCGGCCCCACCCAAGGACCGCCGTCCAGTTCACGGTCGAAGGCGCCTGCGTCGATCGAATGGATCCGCGGACCTTGCACCACCAGCGAGCGCGCGGCAGGCATGGCGGCGTCGGCGGTCCAGATGCGCTCGGCGCGCACGCGAAGGCGGGGCATGGGACGGGTATCGTAGGGAGATGCGTCCGCAACTTCCCGTGGTGCTCGGATCGATCGCCCTGCTGACCGCGTGCGGCCCCAGCGGCGCGGAGCCCAAGCCGCCGGCGCCGTTTCCGGTGGCCGCCGGGACCTCCGGCGCGATGCAAGCCGCACCTGCCGCCACGCCGCCCACGGCCGGCGCCTTGGGCGTGACGCCTCCGCCACCGCCGCAAGGGCTGAGCACGGTGACCAGCGACCCCGCGTGGATGCAGTGCGGCTCCATGGAATTCCCCAAGCCCGCCGCGTGGGCGTGGGTGCAGCCCACCGCGCCCTTCCGGACGCTGCAGTACGCGGTGCCGGGCGACGCGGAGCTGGTGGTGAGCGTGTTCCCGGCGGGCGACGGCGGTGCGGTGGACGCCAACATCGAGCGATGGGCGAAGCAGTTCGGCGGTCCGGGCAGCGTGAAGGCTCGCAGCGAACGCGCCGTGGGGGCGCTGCGCGTGACGCGCGTGGACTTCGAAGGCGACTTCAAGGGCATGGGCATGGCGCAGGCGAAGTCCGGCATGGCGCAGCTGGGCGCCATCGTGCAGGGGCCGAAGCAGTCGGTGTTCGTGCGACTGCTGGGCGCGAAGGCGGCGGTGGAGGCCGCGCGTGCGGAGTTCGAGACGCTGGCGCTGGGCGTGCGCGAGCAGCGCTGAGACGGACGGGCGCGCCACGCCGTCCACGCGCCCGTGGCGTGCCGATACCCTTCCCGACATGATGATTCAGGCCCTGCCCCGTGGTTCCGTCCGCCGTCTGCTGCGCGTGGCCGCGCTGGCCAGCGTGGCCGCGCTGGGCGCCTGCCAGGGCCCGCAGCGTGCGCCGGAGACGCCCGAGCAGTTCGCCCAGCGCTCCGCTCGTGAGCAGGAGTCGTGCCGCAACTTCTTCAACGGGCTGGCCGGCCGCATGTCGCGCCGGCTGGACGACGACGCCAAGGCGCACACCACGCTGGACATCCTGGTGCTCTCCGGCGGCGGCGACTTCGGCGCCTTCGGAGCGGGATTCCTGCAGGGGTGGGGCCACGCCAAGGATCCGTCGGCGCGCAGGCCGCAGTTCGACGGCGTGTTCGGCACCAGCACGGGCGCGCTGCTTGCGCCGCTGGCGTTCGTGGGCACGGACGCTTCGCTGCAGGTGGGCGTGGACCTCTACTCCGACCCGCCCTCCGACCTGGTGGAGCCCAACGGGCTGCTGTCCATCCTGCCGTGGAACGAGTCGCTGATGAAGCCCACCGGCCTGCGCCGCACGCTGGAGCAGCAGCTGGACGCCGGCATGCTCCGTCAGCTGCGCGCGGAGCGTGACCAGTCGCGCTCGCTCTGCTGCGCCACCACCAACGCGGACTTCGGCACCTTCCGGCCCTTCGATCTGCTGGAGATGGCCGACCGCGACGACGACACCTTCCGCGCGTCCATCGTGGAGCGACTCATGGCCTCGTCCGCCATTCCCGCGGCCTTTCCGCCGGTGGAGATGGACGGATCGCTCTACGTGGACGGCGGCGCCACGGCCAACATCTGGGCGGTGCGCGACCAGTCGCACCCGCAGAGCGTGCTGCAGCGCTGGCTCCGAGCCAATCCGGGCAAGACGCCGCCCAAGGTGCGCATCTGGGTGATCGTGAACAACCAGCTCTTCCCCAGGGAAGCGCCCGCCAAGCGCGAGTGGATCGACCTGGCGAGTCGCGGGCTGTCCATCATGCTCCGCTCCACCATGCTGAAGGACCTCCGGCTGTCGGCCTACGCCGCGCTGGAGGTGGACCGCAACATGCCGGGCGAGGTGGAGCTTCGCTTCGTGGCCATCCCGGACGAGTGGGTGCCCCCGGTGAAGGGCAACTTCAAGAAGCCCACCATGCAGTCGCTGGTGGAGCTGGGACGGAAGATGGGCGAGGACCCCGCCAGCTGGCGCACCGCCATCCCCAACATCGACGACGCGGGCGCCTACGACATCGGCAAGCTGCTGGAGCCCGAGGGCCGCGGCGAAGCGAAGAAGTGAACCGCCTGCCGTGAAGGCGAGGGTTCGGTCGGTGCGTGGACGGTCGGGGCGGGACCGGGTCCCGCCGGCTCACTGGAAGCGCTTGTTCACCTCGTTCCAGTTCACCACGTCCCACCAGCTCTTCAGGTAGTCGGCGCGGCGGTTCTGGTACTTGAGGTAGTAGGCGTGCTCCCACACGTCGCAGCCCAGCAGCGGCGTGCCGGTGGCGTCCACCAGCCCGGTCATGAGCGGGTTGTCCTGGTTGGGCGTGCTCACGATGGCCAGCGATCCGTCGGCCTTCTTGATCAGCCACGCCCAGCCGCTGCCGAAGCGCTTCATGCCGGCGTCGGCGAACTTGGCCTTGAACTCGTCCATGCTGCCGAAGGCCTTGTCCATGGCCGCCGCCAGCGCCGCGCTGGGCGCGCCGCCCTGGCCCTTGGGCGCCATCAGCATCCAGAACAGCGAGTGGTTGTAGTGGCCGCCGCCGTTGTTGCGCACCGGGGCCTTGACGGCGTCCGGCAGGCCCGAGATGCCCGCACAGAGCTGCTCGATGGACTTCGACTGCAGGTCCGCGTGGCCCTCCAGCGCCTTGTTCAGGTTGTCCACGTACGCCTGGTGGTGCTTGGTGCGGTGGATGTTCATGGTCTGCGCGTCGATGGAGGGCTCGAGGGCGTTCTCGGGGTACGGCAGCGCGGGCAGGGTGAAGGGCATGGGTCGCTCCTGGGGGTTCGGGCTGGAAGAGGAAGAGGGCTTTGCGGCCGCCGCGCAGGCCTGCACGCCGCCCAGCGCCACCACGGCGCCCAGCGAGGCGAGCGAGCCCTTGAGGAAGTCCCTGCGCGGGTTCCGCGGATCGGTCATGAGGGCGAACGATAGGGTGCGGGAAGCGGGGGCGCCACCGGCCCGCGCGTTCGGCGCAAGCCTTCGCCGAACCTGCGGCGCGGCGTAGGCTTGCGCGCATGACGCAGGCCGACCGACTGCTGGACGCTTCCGCCAACCGCGCGGCGGAAGGGCTGCGCACGCTGGAGGACGCGCTGCGGTTCTGCCTGGATCGCGGCGACCTGGTGGAGCGCGCCAAGGCCCTCCGGCACGGCGTGCGCACCGCCATGGAGCGGCTGCCGGCGGGGCGCGCCATGGCGCATCGCGACGCGGCGGGCGACGCGGGGCGGGAGGTGACGGGCGGTCGCGACGGCGACCGTCAGGGCGTGCAGGGCGTGGCGCTGGCGGCCGTGCGGCGCGCCATCGAGGCGCTTCGGTCGCTGGAGGAGTTCGGCAAGCTGACGGATCCGGCGCTGAGCGCGGATGCGGCGCGCCTGCGCTACGCGGCGTACGACCTGGAGCGCGACGCGGTGCTGGCGCTGGGATCTCCGCGCCGCTTTCAGCCCACGCTGTGCCTGCTGCTCACGGAGCGTCTCTGCGCGCGTCCGTGGAGGGAGGTGCTGGAGGCCGCGCTGCAGGGCGGCGTGGACATGGTGCAGGTGCGCGAGAAGGATCTTTCGTCGCGCGCACTGCTGGCCCGCGTGCGCGAGGTGATCGCCCTGAGCAGAACCCGCGGCGTGCCGGTGGTGGTGAACGATCGCGCGGACATCGCCGTGGCCGCCGGCGCGGACGGCGTGCACCTGGGCACCGACGATCTGCCGCTGATGGAGGCGCGCCGACTGGCCGGCACCGGGCTGCTGCTGGGCGCCAGCACGCACGACCTGGGCGAGGCCGGCGCCGCGGTGGAGGCGGGGGCGGACCTCTGCGGCGTGGGCGCCATGTTCGCCACGGCGCTGAAGCCGGAACGCGTGCCGGGCGGCACGGCGTACCTGCGCGCGTACCTGGATCGCTTCCCGCGCACGCCGCACCTGGCCATCGGCGGCGTCACGCCCGCCAACGTGGGTCTTCTGGCCGCCGCCGGCGCCCGCGGCGTGGCCGTGAGCGCGGCCCTCTGCGGCGCCCCGGATCCCGGCGCGGTGGCGGCGGCCCTGTGCGAGCCGCTGCGTGCGGCGGCCACCGTGCCATGAGCGCCGCGCCCGCCCGACTCACGCTGCTGGGCACCGGCACCAGCAGCGGCGTGCCCGTGATCGGCTGCGACTGCGCCACCTGCCGCAGCGACGATCCACGCGACCGCCGCCTCCGCTGTGGTGCGCTGCTGGAGTTCACCTGCCCCGGGGGTGAGCGCCGCGCCGTGCTGCTGGACGTGCCGCCCGATCATCGCGAGCAGAGCCTGCGCGCCGGTCTGTCGCGCTGCGACGGCATCCTGCTCACGCACGCGCACGTGGACCACGTGTTCGGACTGGACGAGGTGCGGCGATACAACGTGCTCATGCGTCGGCCCATTCCCGTGTGGGGCGACGCGCCCACCTGGGAGCAGCTGGAGCGCGTGTACGGACACATCCTGTTCCGCGAGCGGAACGTGAACGACAGCTTCGTGGCGGACCTGACGCCGCATCGCGTGCGGGCGGGCGACACCGTGGACCTGCACGGTCTTCGCGCCACCGCGTTCACGCTGTGGCACGGCAAGCTGCCCATCCTGGGCTGGCGCATCGACGGGCCGGCCGACGACCCGCTGTTCCCGCTGGCCTACTGCACCGACGTGAACCGCATTCCGGCGGAGAGCCGACCGCATCTGGCGGGGCTGGGCACGCTGGTGCTGGACATGCTCCGCCCGCGCGCCCACGACACCCACTTCACCTGCGAGCAGGCCGTCGCGGCCGCGGCGGAGATCGGGGCGGGGCGGACGGTCTTCGTGCACATGACCCACGACATCCGGCACGCGGAAGTGGACCCCACGCTGCCCCCGGGCATGCGGCTGGGCTTCGACGGCATGGCGCTGCCCTGACCCCTTGCCGCGGCGGGAACGCGGCTCCGGCGCGGTCCCGCGGCCGTGGAGGGGAAGGGCCGTTTCGGCTACCATTCCCGCCCCATGGCACAGATCCGCGAGATCAAGAAGCGCATCGTGGCGGTGCGGACCATCCGTCGCATCACCAAGACGATGCAGATGATCGCCACCGCCAAGTTCACCGCCAGCCTGTCGCGCGCCAAGGCCAGCCGTCCCTACATGGAGCGCATCCGCCAGCTGGTGGCCGAAGTGGCCGCCCGCGCCGGCGACGCCGGTCACGCGCTGTGCCAGCCGCCCGCCAAGGCCGCCAAGCGCGAGCTGATCCTGGTGGTCAGCAGCGACCGCGGCCTCTGCGGCGCCTACAACGGCCACGTGCTGCGCACCGCCATGAAGGCCATCAAGGCCTGCCGCGAGGCGGGTCGCGAGCCGGTGGTGGAGGTGGTGGGCAAGAAGGCCGTGGCCTTCTTCAAGTTCCAGAAGATCGCCATCGCCCAGCGACACGCGTTCGGCGACCGCCCCAGGTTCGAGCAGGTGGAGCCGCTGGCCGAGCGCCTGATGAACGAGTACCTGGCCGGGCAGTTCGACGCCTGCCGCGTGGTCTTCATGAAGTTCGTCAGCAACAGCAAGCAGGTCCCCGAGAGTCTGCAGCTGCTGCCCATGAGCCTGCCCACGGCCGCCAAGGCCGAGGCCAAGGGCGGCGAGAGCCTCTACGAGTTCACCCCCGCGGCCGACCAGCTGCTGGGCGAGCTGCTGCCGCGCACCGTCAAGGTGAGCCTGTTCCAGGCCATCATCGACGCGGTGGTCAGCGAGAACGTGATGCGCATGGTGGCCATGAAGAGCGCCACCGACAACGCCGCGGGTCTGGGCCGCACGCTGAACCGCAGCTACAACCGCGCCCGTCAGGCGCGGATCACCACGGAGCTCACGGAGATCGTGTCCGGCGCCGCCGCGCTGGAGTGATCCCCGTGGTCCCGGACGCTTGAAACGCAGCCGGCCCGCTCCTCAGGAGCGGGCCGGTCTCTTTCCGGTGCGGCGTGCGCTCAGCGAGGAGGCGCGGCGGGCGCCGGGGCTGGAGCCGGTGGGACTGCAGGCTTGGGTGCCGCCGGAGCGCCCGGTGCAGGGGAGGCAGCCGGCGCGGGGATCGGCGTCGTCGTGGGGGCCGTGGGCGCGGCGGCGGGTGCGGCCTTGGTGGGAGCGGTCGGCGCGGTGGGTGCCGGAGGCGCCTTCGCCGCAGCGGCGGCACCCTTGGCAGGCGCCGGGGCCGGCGCGTTGGCGCTCTTCTCCACGGGGTTGCCGTCCCGCTTCCAGGCCTTCAGGCCGCCTTCAAGCGAGAAGACGTCCTTGAAGCCCTCCTCCATCAGGCGCTTGGCCGCGGCCTTGCCGATGGTGTCGTCGTAGTCGGTGTCGTAGACCACGAACTGGTCGTAGCCCTTCAGCACCGTGGCGGCCTCCGACGGGATCCGCGGAAAGGGCAGGCTGATGGCGCCCGGAATGTGCTCGGCGGCGTACTGCTCCGGGGTGCGCGGGTCCACCCACGCGGTGCGCACGTCGTGCTCGAACAGTCCCGGCGTGGCGTTGGTCTTCTCGATCGCCTGGAACGGATTCAGGTAGCGAAGGTCCAGGTCGCTGGTCTTGGTGGAGCAGCCGGCGGCCACGGGCAACAGCAGGGCGACGGCCAGCACGAGGTCACGGGATCGCATGGCGCGATTGTGGCCCGCCGGCCGCAGGTGTGCAACGGCCTGCGCTCAGGAGGGCAGCAGCGACGAACTCACCGAGACTGGACCGGCGGTCCGCCGCGCGGGTCGGGTCTTGAGCATGCGCTTCCAGTCGTCGTCCGCAAAGAGGTGCAGCCCGGCCTCGCGGCCGATCATGCCCAGCCGCTCGCGACCGTGCACCTGCAGCGTCTCGTTCAGGAAGCGGATGTGCCACTCCACCGCGCGCTTGGTCCGGAAGATGGCCTTGGCGATCTCGTCGTTGCTCAGGCCCTGGCTGACGCGCCGAAGCGTGTCCAGCTGGCAGCGGGTGAGGGACTCCAGCGGGCCCCACTCGTGCTCCGTGAGCGAGACCGGGATCCACGGCAGCCTTGGGGCGGCGGGCCCTCGTGCGGCCTGCGGCAGGGCGCCCTGGAAGAGACCCACCAGCGCGGCCGGCAACTCGGATCCTTCGCGGCGCAGCGGGTGCGGCACGCTCATCACCTCGGTGGCGCGTCCGTCCAGCACGGCCAGGGCGGCGTGCGGATGGCCGTTGGAGATGGTGCTCCGGAACATGCGAAGCCACTCGGTGAGCACCGGCGGCGAGAGCACCGAGCGCAGGCTCCCGGCGGAGCGCAGGTCCTCCGGAAGGCTGGCGCTGCGCGACAGGCGGCGGTCATGGATGGTGCCGTCACCGTCCACCAGCGCCAGGAAGGGGTCCACGCGTTCCATGGTCTGCGCGATGGCGCCCGGAGTCATCGAGTCGATCTGCATGAAGTGCCTCCTGAGGTGGTTGAGCGGACAGAGAGCGCGAACGCCGCAGCCCCGATCTGCGGGAACACCTCAAGTGCGGGCCAGCTGCTGGTGCGGAGCAGGCCCCCGGGGTGGCAGGCTAGGGCGACTTTGTTGCTCCAGCCTGCCTTGGGTCTGAAATCAGACAAACATGCGGCCGCCACGCGGGCAGCAGTCATCCAGATGGAATTCAGTCCAATGACCTCCAAACGAACATCCGACATTTGGATGAGACCTGCGATTCTGCGAAATCGCTCCAGTTCTCTGATGGCTTGCTTCATGGCTTCGCCCCCCCGGGAACCGGTGGACGCGTCGCGTCGGCTTCCAGCATGGCGCCCTGCAGCGTTTCGCCCAGCCTTCGCAGCCGTGCTTCCGCACGGCGTTCCTCGGCCATGCTGAGGGCCAGCAGCCCGGAGGCGTGCCGGAGCCCCAGCAGTCCGGCCCACTGACAGACGCAGTCGTAGCTGGCGATGGCGTCGTGCTCCAGGTGCTGCGCCACCGCGATCAGCGCGGCGTCGCGCAGGGGGCCGGGCAGCCCCGGACTGGACGCGATCTCCACGCAGTCCTCCAGCAGACCCCGCTTGCCGCGCTGGCGCATGGGCCCGGCGTGCACGCCAAGCGCGTCCAGCACCTGTCGCAGCCGCTGGATCTGTTCGCGGGTCTCGGTCACATGCAGCCTGAACAGGTAGCCCAGTTGCGGACTGGAGGCCGCGCCGGCCAGTTCGCCCAGCACCTGGATGGTGTCCTTCTCGGCGGCATAGAGGTCGTTCAGTTGGTGGCACAGCAGGCTGCGAAGGCGGGTGCGGTCCCCCGTGGGACCCGCCGGAGCCGTCTCGGCCGCCCGCGACGGGGTTTCCGTCGCGGGCGGCTCGATGATCGACGGGTCCATCGATTCAGCCCACCAGCGCGCCGCGACGGCCGTTGGATGTGCGGATGGGGACATGCTTGGGCTTCACGCCGGTGCGCTTGCCCACATGCACCGTGACCACGCCGGCGTCGGTCTCGGCGGTGATCTTCTCGGGGTCCACCGTCTCCGGCAGCTCGATGGTGCGGCGGAAGGTGCCGAATCGGCGCTCGCACTGGTAGAAGTCCTCGCCGCTCTTCTCCTCCTCTTCCTTCTTCTTGCCGCTGATCACCAGGCTGGTGCCGGAGATGGAGACGTCCAGGTCGCCCGCCGCGATGCCAGGCACCTCGGCGCGCACCACGAACTCGCCTTCGCTCTCGCTCACGTCCACCACCGGCATCCAGCCCTCCAGGCGCACGGCCTTGGGCTCCAGGAACGAGCCGCCCAGCAGGCGGTCGATGGTGCGATCCATCTCGTCGCGAAGCCGGTTGAGTTCGCCGTTGATGGGGTGTCGGTGCTTCCAGATGGCAAGGTTCATGGCGTGTCCTTTCTCCTGGCCGCGGGCGCGGCCCTGTGCAGTGGTCGCGCCGGGCCCGGACCAGGGCGAAGCGGCGTGACGCGAGCCAACCTACGCAGGATGGAGAGACTTTCCACCGACAACCCACCGGATGACGTGTCTACTGGTGCGGCGCGCAGCGTACGCGGTGTGTGCTGGTGCAGGCACGCGATGCGTGAGCATGGCGTGCCTTGCGCGATGGATCACCTCGGATCCGTCCGTGGTTCGCTTCCACGCGGTCTTGCTCTCGCACGAGATCGCTGCAATCCATGCCCCCCCGGGTTGTTTCATGCGACGGCGGAACTACCGTGCGCGGCATGTCCAGATTTCACCGAGACACCTTTCATCCCATGCGCCCGGACCTGCAGCCGCCGCCAGCACCGCGCGTGCGCAAGAGCCGTGGCAAGCGCTCCGGACACGCGCCGCCGCCGTGGACCGCGCGCGCGCAGCCGGTGCCCGGGCTGGCGTCAGCTGCCGCGACCACGCCCAAGCTGCAGAGGGCCGTGCGTGCGCTGCTGGCGGCGGCGGATCAGGCGGGGCGCCGTGCCCGCAAGGCCGGCGGGCGACGCACGCGGGGTTCGTAGCATGCGCTTCATGCAGAGGCTCCGGCTGATGGCGGCGTCCTTGATCGCACTGGGTGCGCTTGGCCTGGGTGGCGGCGACAAGCCGGAGCCCGTGCAGGTGGCGGGCACCTCGTGGCACCGTCTGGCCGACGGACGCGCCGCGCTGCTGGTGCGCTTTGAAGTGCAGCGCGACTGGCACATGTACTGGACCAACCCCGGGGACAGCGGCGCACCTCCGACGGCCAGGGCCGAACTGCCGGCCGGGTGGAAGCTGGGGGAGCCCGTGTGGCCGCGTCCGTCCGTGCACACGCTGAACGGCGACAGCCTGTTCATCCACGAGGGCGAGTGGGGCTGGCTGGTGCCGGTGGAAGGCCCTGCGCCGCGGGCGGTCCCGGATCAGCCCGTGCAGCTGGACCTCTCGTGGATGGCGTGCAAGGAGGCGTGCGTGCTGGGCCGGCGTCAGGTGAAGGTGGCGCCTCCGGCGGGCGAGCCTTCGCCGGCGCCCACGCGGGTGGGTGGAAGCGCGTTTCCCGCGACGCCCGCCGCCGGTGATCGGATCCTGGTGGAGGGCGGCACGCTCCGTCTGGACGTGGACGCACGCGGCTGCACGGAAGCCCGCTTCCTGCAGGCCACGGATCCCGGCGTGAGCGTGGGTTCGCGCAACCCGGTCCGCATGACGGTGGCGGGGGGGCGGGCCACCCTGGAACTGCCGCTGGAGATCCGGCCTCAAGACGCGCTTGGAAAGCCACTTGCGGCCAGCGGTCTGGTGCTGCTGGGTCCAGGCCAGGGCGATCCATGTGTCTGGATCCGTGCATCGGTGCCGCAATCGGCGTCGAAGCCCGCCGTTGCCCCCTAGGCTTTTCGCCTTCCAACCAAGGAGACCCCCCATGAAGCACACCCGTCTTGTCGCCGCTCTTCTGGCCAGCGCCTCGCTGGCGCTCGCCTCCGTCGCCCTGGCGCAGGATTCCGCGGGCGCCCCCAAGGGCGACGAGTCCTCGCACAAGTCCAAGCACAAGGAGACCAAGGCCGTGGAGGTGGGCGCCAAGGTGCCCGACTTCACCGCCACCGACGTGGACGGCAAGCCCGTGAAGTTCAGCGACTACGCCGGCAAGACCGTGGTGCTGGAGTGGGTGAACCCGGACTGTCCGGTGTGCCGCAAGGTGACCGAGAGCGGCCTGGTGAAGAAGATGATCGCCGACGCCAAGGCCATCGACCCGAGCGTGGTGTTCCTGATGGTGAACAGCACCGCCAAGATGGCCTCCAAGCCCGCCATGACCAAGGACTACCTGTCCAGCCACGGCGTCAACGCCTCCGCGGCCATCGTGGACGGTGACGGCACCGTGGGCCGGCTCTTTGGCGCCAAGACCACGCCGCACCTCTTCGTGGTGGACGCCAAGGGCACGCTGGTCTACTCCGGCGCCATCGACGACAGCGCGGACCGCGGCGAGACCGCCGGCAAGACCAACTACGTGATCAACGCGCTCACGCAGCTGAAGGCGGGTCAGGCGGTCAGCCCGGGCAGCACCAAGGCCTACGGCTGCAGCGTGAAGTACGGCAAGGCCGGCTGAAGCCGCCGTTCACCCAACGCCCAGACCATGAACGAAAGGAGCCCGGCCGCATGGCCGGGCTCCTGTGCGTTGGCTGTGGCGCGCGGCGGGCTCAGGCCTGCGCCGTGGGCATGATCACGTAGGTGAACTCCTGGCCCACCCGGAAGACGCCGGGCTTGTTGGGGGCCTTCATCTCCAGCGTGATGTCCGGGCTGTCCACCAGCTTCAGCGCCTCGGTGATGTAGCCGGGGTTGAAGATGATGTCGATGGGCTGGCCCTGGAAGCCTTCCAGCGGCATGCTGATCTCGGCCTCGCCCACGTCCGGCGAGCTTCCGCTGATCTTGAGCTCCGTGGCGTTGAAGCCCAGCTTCACGCCCTTGCTCTGCTCGGTGGTCAGGATGCCCGCACGGCGCACGCTGGCCAGCAGCTGCTGCACGTCGCAGGTGACCTTGCGGTCGTGCTCCTTGGGGATCACGTCCTCGAACGGAGGGAAGGTGCCCTCGATCAGGCTGGTGGTCAGGCGCGAGGCCTCGGGGCCCTCGCCCACCGTGAAGGCCAGTCGGCCGTCCAGCCGGGCCACCTGCACCACGTCGTCCGGCTGCGAGGCCAGGCGCTGCAGCAGGTTCATGGCCTTGGTGGGCACGATGGCCACGGTGTCGCCCTCGCCGCCGGTGCAGTCGCCGCGCGTCACCACCAGGCGCTTGCCGTCGGTGGCCACCAGGCGCAGCCGCTTGCCCTTGCGCTCCACGAAGATGCCGCCCATGGCGTAGCGGGTGCTCTCCGTGGCCGCGGCGAACACGCTGCGCACGATGAGCCGGCGCAGCGTCTCGGCCGTCACCGAGAATTCCGGCTTGGTGGCGGGGTCCTTGGGGCTGGGGAATTCCTTGGGATCGAAGCCCAGGATGCTGAACTTCATGCGCTCGGCCTTGATGGTGAGCGCGTGCTTGGCCACCTCGAAGCTGACCGTGGCGCCTTCGCATTCGCTGACCACCTCGGAGAGCTTTCGGGCCGGCACCAGCGCCTCGCCCGGCTCCTTCACCTCCACGGCCGCCACCGGCACCTCCAGCGCGATGTCCTTGTCGGCGGCCTGCAGGGTGAGGCGACCGTCCTTGGCGGTGAGCTTGATGCAGGAGAGGGCCGGCACCGCGGCGCGGGTGGCCACGGCCTGCTGGGCCAGTTGCACGGCCGCGGCAAGCACGGCCCGGTCGCAGATCAGTTTCATGAGTGGAGTCCGCCTTCCATGGGTGGTGGAGCGCGGCGACGGTCGCCGCAACCCGGAGTGTAACGGGGCCCGGAAACCCGGTGGATTGTCCGGCCGTTCCGCGCGACCCGGCCGGGGCCCGCGACTACGCTGCGGTTTCCATGGTGCTGCGCATCCTCCGATTCCTGAACCGCGCGTACCCCTTCGTGGCGCTGGCCTGCTACATGGCCGCCTTCGTGGTGGCCTTCGTCAGCATGTTCACCTTTCCGCTGCTGGCGCTGACGCTGGTGGTGCTGGGCGTGCTCAGCCTGGCGTTCGTGGCGCTGGGATGGGATCTGCTTCGGGCGGTGGAGCGATGGATGAGCCGGCGTGCGCTGCTGCGCGGCCGCTGCCCGGCGTGTCGGCTGGGCCCGGTGGAGCGCCCGCAGGCGCAGGGCGAGTGGACCTGCCGCGGCTGCGCCGCGCGCTTCGACACCGAAGGCACGCAGACCCGACAGGAGCCCGTGGACGCCGTCCAGATGTCGGTGGCCTGAAGCCGGCGGTCAGTCCACCTTGGCGTGCGAGAGCAGTTCCTCGCACTGGCGGGCCAGGCTGGCGTGGCCGGCGAAGACGATCAGTTCGCCGCGGGGCATGATCTCCAGCACCAGCGGGGCGCCGTCGCTGCACAGCGTCAGGCCGTGGTCGGCCGCCCCGGAGGCCGAGAGCAGGGTGCGGATCAGGTGGCGTAGGGTGTGGGCGTCGGCCAGGGCGAAGGCGATGGGATCGCGCTTGTTCAGCTCGATGCTGGCGCTGGTGTCGATCTCACGCCACGCCGCGTTGCCGGCCATGCCCTCGCTGACCGCGTCGAACACCTCGCGCCAGCGCCCCACGGGGATGGCGAAGGTGCGCTGCAGGTGCATCTTGTGCACCACCGACTCCACGAAGTTGGCGATGGCGCCGCGCGGCACGCGGCGGATGCTGGCGTCCAGATCCTTGGCGTGCGGATGGTCCTGCGTGGCGATGTCCAGCACCACCACGCTGTCGCTGTCGGCCAGCTCCAGGCGGAGCTCCTTGGGCGAATCCACCGCCTTCACCACGCCTTGGCGGCGGAGCGGGGCCCACGCTTCTTCGAGGTCGACGAATTCCACGGTTGGCTCGCTTGCCCCGCGGTCCGGGGCACGGGGCAATGTAGCCGCCCCGGCGGCCGGGCATGGAGCGCCCGGCCGCTACCATCGCCGCATGCGCACCGTGCTCTTCCTCTGCACCGGCAACACCTGCCGGAGCCCCATGGCCGAGGCCATCGCCCGGCACGCGCTGGAGGCGGGGGAGGTGGCGGGGGTGACGGACCGGGTCTTCGTGGCCAGCGCCGGTCTGGCCGCGGGCGAAGGGGTGCCGGTGAGCGACGAGACGCTGGAGGCGCTGGAGGCGCTGGGCATCACCCACGAGGGTTCCAGCAAGCCCGCCACGGCGGAGATGCTGCGCAAGGCGGACCGGGTCTTCGTGATGACCGACGGCCACCTCCGGGCGGCCCAGCGGCTGCTGGGCGACGACGAGCGCGCCAAGGCCCGTGTGGAGCGGCTGGATCCGGAAGGCGACCTGGACGACCCCATCGGGCACGGGGTCTCGGCGTACCATGCGCTGGCGAAGAGGCTGCGGCGTCTGGTGCCGCGACGGCTGGCGGACGCGCTGGCCGGACAGCCGGCCCGCTGAATCGCCCAAGGACGAGGACCTCATGAAGATCGCGCTCGGATCCGATCACCGTGGCAGCCAGATGGCGCAGGCGCTGCTCACCCAGTTGCGCGCCGAAGGCCATCAGGTGACCGTGCTGGGCGAATGCAGCGGCAGCATGTGCGACTACCCCGACGTGGCGTGGGTGGTGGCCAGCGCCGTGGCCGACGGCAAGGCCGAGCGCGGCATCCTGATCTGCGGCACCGGCATCGGCATGTGCATCGCCGCCAACAAGCTCAAGGGCATCCGCGCCGCCCTGGCGCAGGACGAACTGAGCGCGCAGCTCAGCCGCACCCACAACGACGCCAACGTGCTCTGCCTCAGCGCCGACCTGATCGGCCAGACGCTGGTGAAGCGCATCGTGGACGTCTGGTTCCGCACGGGTTTCGACGGCGGCCGCCACGAGCGCCGCCTGCACAAGATCGTCAAGATCGAGAACGGGCAGGATCCGTCCGCGGCCTGACCGGGCTCAGCCGCCCGACCAGTTCCGCACCAGCTCCACCAGCGTGCGCACGCCCCAGCCGGTGGGGCCCTTCACGAACTGGTCGCTGGCCCCCTCCATGCTGGCCACGCCCGCGATGTCCAGGTGGCACCACGGCATGTCGCGCGGCACGAAGTAGCTCAGGAATGCGGCGCCCTGGATGGGATGGGCCATCCGGGCGGGGTTGGAGTTCAGGATGTCCGCGTGCGGGCTGCGCATGTAGTCGCGGTGGTCGCTCCACAGGGGCAGACGCCAGACGCGCTCGCCGGTGGCGTCGGTGGCCTCCTCCACGCGGCGGCGGAGGGCGTCGTGCTCGCAGAACATGCCGGCGCTGAAGTGGCCCAGTGCCACCACCACGCCGCCCGTGAGGGTGGCCATGTCGACGATGGCGGTGGGTTCCAGCTTCTCGCAGGCGTAGCTGAGCGCGTCGGCCAGCACCAGACGGCCTTCGGCGTCGGTGTTGGTCACCTCCACGGTGATGCCGTTGTGCATGGTGATGATGTCGTCCGGACGGTAGCTGTCGCCGTTCACCATGTTCTCGGCGGCGGGCAGCAGGGCGGTCACCTTCATGGGCAGCTTCATGCGGGCGATGGCCAGCATGGCGCCCAGCACGTTGGTGCCGCCGCTCTTGTCGTACTTCATGCCCACCATGCCGTTGTTCACCTTGAGCGAGTAGCCGCCGGTGTCGTAGGTGATGGTCTTGCCCACCAGCACCAGGTGCTCGTTGCGGCAGGCGCGCGCGATCTTGCGCGGGCGGTGCTCCACCACGATCAGGCAGGGCTTGGCGTCGCTGCCGCGGCCCACGTTCACCAGGCCGCCCATGCCCATGGCCTTCGCCTGCGCGAAGTCGATGGTGCGCACGCGCAGGCCGGCCTTGCGGCCCAGGGCCTTGGCCTCGCGCGCCATCCAGCCGGGATTGCAGATGTTGGGTGGCGTGGCGCCCAGGCGGCGCGCCGCGTTCACGCCCTCGGCCACGGCCAGGCCGTCGGCCATGCCTTCGGCGAAGGCACCGTCGGCGCTGGTGACGGAGAGCCTGGGCAGCGCCGCGCTGCGCACGCTGGCGGTGCCGTCGAAGAAGTCCACGCGCCACGCCGCGATGGCCAGCGCCTCTGCGAAGGCCTGACCCAGCGCGCGAGGGTCGAAGCGGCGGCGGTCCAGACCCTGCGGCGCGTGCACGGCCACCGCGGTCACCCCGCGGCGGTGCAGCACCTTCGCCATCCGGGCGGTGGCGGTGCGCAGGCGCGCCAAGGTGAAGTCCTTGCGCTCGCCCAGTCCCACCACCAGGTCGCGCGCGCCGGCGGCCGCGCACTCGCCCGCTTCGCCCTTGAAGCCGGGCGACGCCAGAGCCACGGAGAGCGCCTCGGCGCCGCGGGCGCCCTTGGCGGGCTTCTCGGTGCCGAAGGTGAAGTGCAGCTGGAGGGGGCGGGATCCGGTGCCGAGGGAGAGGAGTCGGTACATGGGGAGCCCAGTGTAGAAGCGGCCCGTTTCCGCGGCGAGCGGGGGCACGGCTAGGCTCCCGGAATGCAGCCCCGATGCAGGGTCCTGGTGGTGGGTGGCGGTCACGCCGGCGTGGAAGCCGCGGCGGCCGCGGCACGCGCGCTGGGCTCCGGTGCGGGCGTGTGGATGGTCAGCATGGATCCTGCACGCATCGGGGCCATGAGCTGCAACCCCGCGATCGGCGGCCTGGCCAAGGGCCAGATGGTTCGCGAGATCGACGCGCTTGGCGGCGTCATGGGCGTGGCGGCCGACCACGCGGGCATCCAGTTCAAGGTGCTCAACGCCAGCAAGGGCCCCGCGGTGCGCGGGCCGCGGGCGCAGTGCGACAAGGAGGCCTACCTGGCCGAGGTGCAGCGGCTGCTGGCCGCGCACGGCGTGCGCGTGCTGCAGGGGCTGGTGGAGCGCATCGTGGTGGAAGGCGGTCGTTGTGTCGGCGTGCGGCTGGCGCAGCCCGCGCCCGCGTGGCGCGCATCGAGCCAGGCGATCGAGTGGAACCGCAGTGGCGAGCGTCGCGCCAGGCCCGTGTACGAGCCGGTCGTCGGCGAGGCGGTGGAGGCCGAGATCCAAGCCGACGCGGTGGTGCTGACCACCGGCACCTTCATGCGAGCGCTGATGCACACCGGCGAGAGCCGCACGGCAGGGGGCCGTGTGGGCGAGGGCGTGGCCGCGGGCATCAGCGGCGCTCTTCGCGAACTGGGGTTCGAACTTGGTCGCCTCAAGACGGGCACGCCGCCGCGTCTGCGTCGCGGGTCCATCGACTGGGAATCGCTGCCGCCGCAGCACGGCGACGATCCGCCGCAGCCGTTCAGCTTCCTGCCCGCCCGTTGCATGGAGATGGGCCGCTTTCCCAAGCTTCGGCAGGTGGAGTGCCGGCAGACCGGCACCACACCGGCGATGCACGAACTCATCCGCGACAACCTGCACCGCGCGCCCATGTACGCCGGCGCCATGGAGACGCAGCAGGGGCCGCGCTACTGCCCCAGCGTGGAGGACAAGGTGGTCCGCTTCGCCGACCGCGACAGTCACGGCGTCTTCCTGGAGCCGGAGTGCCTCTTCACCGACGAGATCTACTGCAACGGCATCAGCACCAGCCTGCCCGCGGAGATCCAGCGCCAGCTGGTGCGTCACATGCCGGGATGCTCGCGCGCGGAGATCATCCGCCCCGGCTACGCCGTGGAGTACGACATGGTCTGGCCGCACCAGATCGACGCCACCGCCGAGACCAAGTCGGTGCCGGGGCTGTTCCTCGCGGGGCAGATCAACGGCACCAGCGGCTACGAGGAGGCGGCGGCGCAGGGACTGGTGGCCGGCTTGAACGCCGCGCGTCGCGTGGCGGGGCAGGAGCCGGTGCGCCTGGGCCGCGACCAGGCGTACATGGGCGTGCTGATGGACGACCTGGTGGTGCGGCAGCCGCGCGAGCCGTATCGCATGTTCACCAGCCGCGCGGAGCATCGCCTGAGCCTCCGCAGCGACAACGCCGACGAGCGCCTCACGCCGGACGGTCGCGCGTGGGGCCTTGTGGATGACGCCCGATGGGACGCCTTCCAAGGCGAGCATGCCGCGTTGCAGGCCATGCGCGCGGCGCTGGAGGCGGCGCGCATCGACGGGCAGAGCGCGGCACTGTGGGCGCGGCGACCGGACGCCACGCTGGACCGGCTGGCGGCGGCGCTGAGGGGGCCGGTGGACGCGGCGCGTCTGGACCGGCTGGTGACGGACCTTCGCTACCAGGGCTATCTGGTGCGTCAGCGCGCGGAGATCCGGCGCCAGCGCGAGAGCGAACACGCGCCCATTCCCGCGGGCTTCGACCCGGACGCGGTGAAGGGCCTGCGAGCCGAGGCGCGCGAAGTGATGCGGAAGTTCAGGCCGGCCACGCTGGGGCAGGCTTCGCGACTGGCGGGCGTGAATCCGGCGGACGTGGCGCTGGTGGCGCTGTGGCTGCGGCGGGGGCAGGCCAGCCGCGCACGCTGAGCCGCGGGCAGCGGCGCCGAACGGGCGCGAAGCGTTCCGCCTCCCATGATGGTCCGGTGCAGCCCCGGGTGGAGCACGGGCCTACGATGCGCCGCGCGCCTTCCACGGGAGCGCCACCCTCCATGCATCCATCCGCCGTCCACGCGCCCCCCTCCATCCGCACCCTCGCCGCCCTTCGCGCCTCCGGCTGGACGTCGCGCAGCGTCAAGCAGGAGCTGCGCGAGAACTTCGAGCGCGCGCTGGCGCAGGCCGTGGCCGCAGGCGAGCGCGGCGCCTCCAGCCTGTTCCCGGGCATCGTGGGCTACGACGACACGGTGCTGCCGGACCTGGCCACCGCGATCATCGCGGGGCACGACCTGCTGTTCCTGGGCGAGAAGGGCCAGGGCAAGAGCCGGCTCATGCGCCTGCTGCCCAACTTCCTGGACGAGTGGCTGCCGTATGTGGATCTGCCGGGCTGCTCCGTGCACGAGGACCCCGAGCGGCCCATCACGCGCGCGGGCCGCGAGCTGCTGGCGTCCAAGCCGCCCGAGGCCGTCCCGATCGCGTGGTGGCATCGCGAGCAGCGCTACGCCGAGCGTCTGGCTCCGGGAACCAAGTTCGCCGATCTGATCGGCGAGATCGACCCGGCCAAGCTAGCCGCCGGCACCTCCATGGGCGCCGAGGAGGCGCTGCACTTCGGTCTGGTGCCGCGGATGCATCGGGGCATCTTCGCCATGAACGAGCTGCCCGACCTGGACGAGCTGGTGCAGGTGGGCC
>CAZKHO010000037.1:0-19052 GCA_964552505.1 uncultured Bifidobacterium sp.
TCCGCGGCACCTGGCAGGCGCGCATCCGCCTCACCAACGTGAAGGTGCCCAAGGCCAACCTGCTGCACAAGGAAGGCCGCGGCCTCAACGTGGCGCTCACCTGCCTGAACTACGGCCGCTGCACGCTCAGCGCCGGCATGCTGGGCGGCGCCACCTACGCCTACGAGCAGGCCTGCAAGTGGGCCAGGTACCGCCACCAGTTCGACCGCCCGATCGCCGAATTCGACCAGATGCAGGAGAAGATCGCGCGCATGGGCGCCTACGTCTACGCCATGGACGCCATGCTCTACGCCACCACCGGCTTCCTGGACCGGCACGACGAGGACATCATGCTGGAGACCGCGCTCTGCAAGGTCTTCTGCAGCGAGATGGGCTACCGAACCGTGAACGACGCGGTGCAGATCATGGGCGGCGAGAGCTACATGACCGAGAACAACGTGGAGCGCATCTGGCGCGACAGCCGCATCAACATCATCGTGGAGGGCGCCAACGAGGTGATGCACAGCTTCGTGTTCGCCTACGGCAGCAAGCAGCTAGGCGAGTGGATGCTGGGCATCAAGAAGAACCCGTTCAAGTCCATCGGCAACGCCGTGAAGATCGGCAGCCAGCTCTTCCTGGGCGTCCGTGGCGCCATGCCGACGGCCTCCAGGATGCACCCGCGCCTGGAGGGTCTGGCCGCCCACTGCATGATGCGCATCCGCGAGCACAGCCACCAGGTGAAGATGGCCTTCAAGGAGCACGAGGAGCGGCTGGTGACCAACCAGACCGTGCAGGCGCGCCTGTCGCTCTGCGCGCTGTGGATCCACGCCATGCTCTGCTCCCTGGCCAAGCTGGACCGCAACCTGCGAGCGGGCCTGGCCGGCGACCAGCTGGACTACGAGATGGCCACTGTGCAGCACTTCCACGCCATGGCCAGTCTGGAGATCGACGCCGAGATCCGGGCGCTGCACGACAACGCCGACGCCACCATGAAGAAGGCCGCGGCCGCCGCGCTCAAGCGCATCGACACGCTGCCCAACGCGCACTACGCGATCCCCGAGCGCACGCCCGACGCCGCCCGCGGCACCGGCCTGCGCGCGGACCAGACGCACATCCCGCAGTTCGGCGCGGGCAGCATCTTCGCCGGCGAGAAGGTCTCGGTCTGACCCGGGCGCGATCCAACACGAGAAAGGACACCACCCCATGAAGCTCTTCGAACTCCTCGCCAGCCACGGTCACGAGCGCCTCGCCTTCCATCACGACGAGGCCACCGGCCTGCGCGCCATCATCGCCATCCACAACACCGTGCTGGGCAACGCGCTGGGCGGCACCCGCCGCTGGGCCTATCACGACGAGGCCGAGGCCATCCGTGACGTGCTGCGTCTCAGCGAGGGCATGACCTACAAGGCCGCCGCGGCCGATCTTCCCATGGGCGGTGCCAAGAGCGTGATCCTGGCCAAGCCCGGCCAGGCCGCCACCGAGGCCGAGGCGCGCGCCATGGGCCGCTTCGTGGACACCTTCGGCGGCACCTACATCGCCGCGGAGGACGTGGGCGTCACCCCGCAGTTCGTGGACTGGATGGCCGGCGAGACGCAGCACGTGATGGGCGGCGACTCGGTCAGCCACGGCGGCGACCCCAGCCCGTTCACCGCGCAAGGCTGCTTCAACGCCATGAAGGCCTGCCTGAAGCACCTGGGCAAGAAGGTGGACTTCGCCGGCCTGACCGTGGCCGTGCAGGGCGTGGGTGCCACCGGCTACCGTGTGGCCAAGCTCTGTCGCGAGGCGGGCGCCACCGTGCTGGCCACCGACACCAACGCCGCCAACCTGCAGCGCGCGGTGAAGGACCTGGGCGTGCAGGCCACCGACGACAATCTGCTCACCACCAAGTGCGACATCCTGGCCCCATGCGCCCTGGGCGCCATCCTGGACGAGCGCACCATCGCCAACCTGAAGTGCGCCGTGGTCTGCGGCACGGCCAACAACCAGCTGGCCAATCCCATCGACGACGGTGCGCGCATCAAGAAGGCGGGCGTGCTGTACGGCCCGGACTTCATCGTGAACGCGGGCGGCCTCATCCGCCTCGCGGGCCTGTACATCGGCCTCACCGAGGCGCAGATCGATCAGAAGATCGCGCACATCGAGCAGACCACCACCGCGGTGCTGAAGGAGGCCAACGGCCTGCCCAGCGCGTACGAGGCGGCGGTCAGCTACGCCAAGCGTCGCATCGAGCAGGGTCGGACCAACCGCAAGGCCACCACGGCCGCGCGCTGATCCCGGACGCCAGGACCGTAGACTTCGAACCCGGCCACGGGGCCGCCACCTCACGGAGCCACCCATGCCCATCAAGACGGTGCTGACGGCTGAAATCGAGAGCGTCTCGATCCTGGACGCGGAAGGCCGCTTCGACGAGAAGCTGGGCAAGGGGCTCATCCCCGACGCCGACCTGGTCAAGCTCTACGGCCACATGTGCACGTGCCGTCATCTGGACGAGGTGGCGTTCAAGCTGCAGCGCTCCGGCCGCATGGGCACCTACCCGCAGAACATGGGTCAGGAGGCGGCCAGCCTGGGCGCGGCCTACGCGCTCAACAACGACGACTGGCTGGTCACCTGCTACCGCGAGAACTGCGGCCTGTTCTGGCGCGGCGTGCCCATGGAGTCCATCCTGCTGCACTGGATGGGCGACGAGCGCGGCAACGCCATGCCCCGTCCGCACCACGCCACCCCCATCGCGGTGCCCATCGGCACGCAGATGCTGCACGCCACCGGCCTGGCCTGGGCGGCCAAGTACCGCGGCGAGAAGCGCATCGCGGCCACCTTCTTCGGCGACGGTGCCACCAGCGAGGGCGACTTCCACGAGGCGATGAACTTCGCCGCCAACCTGGACATTCCGGTGGTCTTCTGCTGCCAGAACAACGGCTGGGCCATCAGCGTGCCGGGCCGCATCCAGTGCAGCGCGCCCACCCTGGCGCAGCGCGCGCTGGCCTACGGCATGGACACCATCCAGTGCGACGGCAACGACCTGTTCGCCGTGGTGCACTGCTTCCGCAAGGCCATCAAGCAGGCGCGCAGCACGGGCCGACCGCACTTCATCGAGGCGGTCACCTACCGCCTGGGCGACCACACCACCGCCGACGACGCCCGCCGCTACCGCGACCAGGCCGAGGTGGACGCGTGGAAGGCGCGAGATCCCATCATCCGCCTGCGCAAGTTCATGACCAAGAAGGGCCTGTGGAACGACGCCAAGGAGAAGGAACTGCAGGCGAAGGTGGAGGTGGAGGTGGCGGCCGCCGTGGAGCGTGCCGAGGGCATCACGCCGCCCAACCGCGCGGACTTCTTCGACCACATGTACGCCGAGATCCCCGCCGACCTGGCGCTGCAGCGCGACACCATGCAGACGCACGGCATCGGACAGGACCCCAGCCAGATCGAGGGCGCCGTCATCGAGCTGCCCGCAAAGGAAGGACACTGAGCTATGGCGAACCTCACGCTGGTCCAGGCCATCAACCTTGCGCTCATCCAGGAGATGGAGCGTGACGAGCGCGTCCTGCTGCTGGGCGAGGACGTGGGCGCCAACGGCGGCGTCTTCCGAGTGACCGAAGGGCTGCACAAGCGCTTCGGCGGCAGGCGGGTGGTGGACTCTCCGCTGGCCGAGAGCGGCATCATCGGCACCGCCATCGGTCTGGCCATGGCCGGCCTGCGACCGATCCCGGAGATCCAGTTCGAGGGATTCCTGGGGCCCGCCTACGACCAGATCTGCAGCCACGCCGCGCGCATGCGCACCCGCACCCGCGGCGCGTTCACCGTGCCCCTGACCATCCGCGTGCCGGTGGGCGGCGGCATCCACGCGCCCGAGCTGCACAGCGACAGCCCCGAGTCGATCTACATCCACACGCCCGGCCTGAAGGTGGTGATGCCAAGCAGTCCCTACGACGCCAAGGGACTGCTCATCAGCGCCATCCGCGATCCGGATCCGGTGATCTTCTTCGAGCCCAAGCGCATCTACCGCGCCTTCCGCGAGGAGGTGCCCGAGGACGAGTACACCCTGCCGCTGGGCAAGGCGCGCACCGTGTGCGAAGGCGACGCCATGACCGTGGTGAGCTGGGGCGCCAGCGTGGTGCAGTGCATGCAGGCCATCGAGCGCAGCGGTCGCAGCATCGAGCTGATCGACCTGCGCACCCTCTACCCGTTCGACATGGACGCGGTCGAGGCCAGCGTGAAGAAGACGGGTCGCTGCGTGATCGTGCACGAGGCGCCCAAGACCTGCGGTTTCGGTGCCGAGATCGCCGCGCGCATCATGGAGCGGTGCTTCCTGCACCTCGAGGCTCCGGTGCAGCGCGTGGCGGGCTTCGACACCATCATGCCGTACTACAAGCTCGAGCTCGACTACATGCCCGACGCGGATCGCATCGCGCGGGCCATCGAGGAGATCGCCGCCTACTGAGGCGCGGGAGGCAACCATGGCAGGCGTGAAGCAGCCCGAGGACCGCAGTCACTTCATCCTTCCCGACCTCGGGGAGGGTGTGCACGAGGCCGAACTCATCAAGTGGCGCGTGAACGAGGGTGACGCGGTGAAGGAGCACCAGACCATCGCCGAGATGGAGACGGACAAGGCCGTGGTGGAGGTGCCCAGCCCCTGGACCGGCGTCATCAGCCAGCTGTGCGGCAAGGCCGGCGACATCATCAACGTGGGCAGCGTGCTGGTCCGCTACAAGGTGGGTGGTGCGGCACCGGCCGCGGCCAAGCCTGCCGCCCCTGCGCCGGTCGCCAAGGCCGCCGCCCGCACCGAGGCGCCCGCCCCCAAGGCCGAATCCAACGAGGACGCCGGCACCGTGGTGGGCAGCGTGAGTGGAACCCTGGGCGTCCCCAGCCGTTTCGCGCGCAAGCCCGAGCACGAGGCCGCCTCCAACGGCGCCAGCAAGAGCCTGGCCACACCCGCCGTGCGCCGCATCGCGCGCGACCTGGGCGTGGACATCCAGCGTGTGCACGGCACCGGCCGTGGTGGTCGCGTCACCGCCGGCGACGTGGAGAGCGCCAGTCGTGGCGGTCGTGAGGTGGCGGCCGAGACCGCCGCCAGCCGCGTGCAGCTGGCCCAGCCGGTTTCGCACGCGCCCATGATGGAGGCGGCCCCCGCCACCATCGCCGCGCCCGTCACCGCACCCCTGGCCCCGCTCCCCTCCGTCTCGCAGGACGGCATCAAGGAGCGCATCCCATTCCGTGGCGTCCGTCGCAAGATCGCGCAGGCGCTGGACCTCTCGGTGAAGACCGCCGTGCACTTCACGGTGGTGGACGAGGCCGACGTGACCGCGCTGGACCGCAAGCGCAAGGAGTACGCGGCCATTCTGGGCACCAAGCTCAGCATGCTGCCCTTCATCATGCTGGCGGTCACCAGGGCGCTGAAGAAGCATCCAGCTCTCAACGCCAACGTGGACGACGCCAAGGACGAGATCCTGCTCAAGGAGCCGGTGCACCTGGGCTGCGCGGTGGACACCGACCACGGCCTCATGGTGCCCGTTCTCCGAAATGCGGAACGCGCCAGCGTGGGTGAGCTGGCCGCCGCCGTCCGCAACATGGCCAAGGCCTGCAAGGAACGGACCATCGCCCGCGAGGACCTGATGGGCGGCACCTTCACCATCAGCAACGTGGGCAGCTACGGCGGCATGTTCGCCACGCCCATCATCAACTATCCGGAAGTGGCCATCCTGGCCGCCGGCAAGGCGAAGGAGCGCGTCCTCACGCGCAACGGCGCCTTCTACGCAGGTCTGGTGCTGCCGCTGTCGCTCAGCTGCGACCACCGCGTGGTGGACGGTGCGGAAGGCGCGCGCTTCCTGAACACCGTGGTCGAGCTGCTGGAGCGTCCGGACCAGCTGCTGGGCTGACGTCGGAGACCTTCGTCCAGTCGGGATCCGCTAGACTGCGGACATGGTCCGTCGACACCTCATGTTCCTGCTCTCGCTGGCGGCGGTCGCACCCGCGCTGGCCATGCAGCAGGGCGCCTCCTCCGCGCCCAAGGTGCAGCCGCCCACCGGCTGGCCCCTCTTCGGCTACCTCATCGCCGGCGTCCTGTTCGTGGGCGCGGTGTTCCTGAGCGTGCACGCCGCCAACCGATCCGATCTGGACGACTCCGGAGCCTCCTCATGAAGAACAAGCTCTTCCTCTCGCTCGCAACCCTCAATCTCGTCCTGTTGGGCGTGCTGCTGCTTGGCGGCCTGGGCAAGTCGGCCCAGGCCCAGCAGGTGGCGCGCGCACGCGGCCGCTACGGCATGGTCAGTGGCGTGGTGCAGAACGTGTATCCCGGCGTGGTCTACATCGTGGACGAGTCCAACCAGGACATGGTGGCGGTCACATGGAACGAGACCACCCAGCGGTTCGACGGCTTCGACTACCGGGACCTGAAGAGTGACACCAGCAACAACCAGGGCAACCGTTGAGGTCCACCATGCGAACCAGCTCGATCCAGCGTCTTCTCACCGCACCCCTCTGGGCCAGCGCCTTCGTGCTGGCAGGCCTGATCGTGGCACAGCTGTCGCAGCGACCGGCGATGGCCGAGGAAGTCTTCCCGGGCCGTGATCTGGCCTACGCCACGGTGCGCAACGGCCTGATCGCGGGCATTCCATCCATGCCGGAGTGCCTGTGGGTGCTCGACAACAACTCCGAGACGCTCATGATCTACAGCATCGAGAACAGCGACAACCGTCGACTGCAGCTTCGATGGAAGGAGAACCTGGGCAACCTCTTCCGTCGCGCCCGGGGCCGCTGAGGCGTTCCTTGGGGACCCCTGCCCCAGCCAGTCTGTCTCGCCCCGTCGACGCCGTCATGGTGAAGCGCCGTGTGGCGCAGTTCACCTCGCGAAGCATCAAGACCGCCACCAAGGCCGAAGGCCTCCGCCTGGCCATGTCCATGGTGGATCTCACCACCCTGGAAGGCAAGGACAGCCCGGAGAAGGTCCGCGCGCTCTGCGCCAAGGCGCGCAACCCCGCCGGAGGCAGTGGTGCGCTGAAGCGCCCTGTGCCGCCCGTGGCGGCCGTCTGTGTCTACCCCACCCTGGTCAAGGTGGCGCGCGAGGCGCTGGACGGCAGTGGTGTGAACGTGGCGGCGGTGGCCACCGGGTTCCCCAGCGGCCAGTACCCGCTGGACGTCCGGCTCCGTGACGTGGCCGACGCGGTGGACGCCGGTGCCCATGAGATCGACATGGTGATCAGCCGCGGGCTGTTCCTGGCGGGACGCTTCGACCAGATCCGCCTGGAGATCCGCGAGACCAAGGCCGCCTGCCGTCACGCGCACCTGAAGGTGATCCTGGAGACGGGCGAACTGGAGACCCTGGACAACGCGCGACGCGCCAGCGATCTGGCCATCGAGGCGGCCATGAGTGTTCCGGGTGCCGCTCCGCTCCAGGACGGCGAGGTGTTCATCAAGACCAGCACCGGCAAGGTGCAGCCGGCCGCCACCATGCCTGTGACGCTGGTGATGCTGCAGGCCATCGCGGACACCCATCGGCGCGGCGGTCCGCGGATCGGCATGAAGCCCGCCGGCGGCATCCGCACGGCCAAGAGCGCGCTGCACTATCTGGTCATGGTCAAGGAGACGCTGGGAGACGCGTGGCTGGCGCCGCATCTCTTCCGGTTTGGCGCCAGCGCGCTGGCCAACGACCTGCTCCGACAGATCCTCAAGCTGGAACGCGGCACCTACGCCGCCGCATGGGACCTGGCGGAGTGAGTCATCCGCGCGCGCTGCGCAGGTGCATCACAAAGCCGGAACTTCGGCACTCCAGCGGACGCTGACGCCGCATGGCCGAACGGACCGCCGCAAGTCCCTGGCGAGTGGCGGGGTGCTTCTGGAGTTCCAGCAGCAGGCTCGTCTCGAACAACGTGCTCTCGGTCCAGTCCACCTCGGTCAGAAAGCCTGAGACGCTGAGCGCTCGTGTCACACACAGGAACCTCTCGATGCGCGCCCGGGGCAGGGCCAGCGTCCGGCATCCGCCGAAGTGGATGATGCGCCCTGAACACCGGCCCGCCAGCGCGTGCTCCAGCTGGTCCAGATCCATCTTCTCGTCGTGACGACGCACGTCGCCGGGCAGCAGCAGGCCCTTCCGGGTGTGCATGGCCAGCCAGAGCACCTCGAAGGAGGCGTGCTTCTCCATGAGCCACTTGCGCAGGTAGTGCTCCAGTTCCGCGCGCGTGGCCACGTCTCGATGGATGAACGGGATGCGGTAGTCGCTGTCGTGCAGCAGCCGCAGCGCAGGCAGCACGCTGACGGTGGACCGAAGCCCGAACCACTCGTTCTCCAGGCAGAACACCCCCTTGGGGTGCACCGTGACCGGTCTGGGCTTAGCGCGCCTTGGGGCTGCCATCGTCGTTCACCAGTCCGGCGGCCCACAGGATGCCGCCCTGCAGGTGCGATCGCATCACGGGATCGGCGAAGCTCTCCTTGGTGTGGCCCATGCCCGTGTACCAGGACCGCCCACCCTCGAACAGGCGCTTCCATGCGATGGGGTGATCGCCGCCCATGCCGTTCTCGCCGGTGAGGGAGTCGTCGATGCTGCCCAGCACGTGCACCTGCGGCCGTGGATTGGTGCGGTAGGCGTACCACTCGTCGGCGTGCGGCCAGGGATCCGGCATGCGGCGCATGCTGACGTCTGCGGCATCCTCCACCTTCACCCTGTTCGGGATCACCTTGGTGTGGTCGCGGAACCACGCGCCCACCAGCTGCCCGTACCACGGCCAGTCGTATTCCGTGTCGGCCGCCGCGTGCACACCGGCAAAGCCGCCGCCGCCATGGATGTAGTCCTCCAGCGCCTTCTGCTGGTTCGCGTCCAACACGTCCCCGGTGGTGCTCAGGAACACCACGGCCGCGTAGCGCTTCAGGTTCTCTGGCGTGAACACGCCCGCGTCCTCGGTGTGGTCGGTGTTCCACCTCCCCTGACCCAGTTCCTGCACCGACAGCACGCCGGCCGGGATGCTCTGGTGTCGATACTTCATGGTTCGGGTGAAGACCAGCACGCGGGGCAGGTTGGGATCGGAAGCCACCTGCGGCAGCGGTGGAACCACCACCAGCGGCTGGGAGGGTGTCCGTTGCGTGGCGGCCAGGGCGCACAGGGCTCCCACGCATCCCAGCGCCACCATCCAATCCAGCCAGCTGGAGGACCTTTGCATGTTGGCAGTATGCGGCTTGGAGGCGGTTCGCGACAGGGCTACCCTTGTCCTCCTGTGAGCGACCCTGATCCAGCCATCGCACGCACCTTGGCGCGCCATCCCCGTCCACTGGGGGGCGACACCACCCGGAACCTCCCGGCGCCGGCCGTGAGCCTGACGGGCATGGTGCTGAACAACGCGCAGGAAGCGCGCCAGACCATGGTCATCGGCCGGAAGCCGGACTGGCTGCGCGCCCGTGTGCCGGGCGGCGAGGGGTACCTGCGGCTCAAGGGCATCATCGATCAGCATCGCCTTCACACCGTCTGTCAGGAGGCCAGTTGTCCCAACATGGGCGAGTGCTGGAGCCGCGGCAGCGCCACCATCATGATCCTGGGCGACACCTGCACCCGAAGCTGCGGCTTCTGCAACGTGAAGACCGGACGCCCGGCCACGCTGGACACCGACGAGCCGCGCCGTGTGGCGGAGAGTCTGGCGCTCATGGGCCTGAAGCACGTGGTGATCACCAGCGTGAACCGCGACGAGCTGCCGGACGGCGGCGCCCAGATCTGGGCCGAGACCATCCGTCGCACGCACGAGGCCTGTCCCGGCATGAGCGTGGAGGTGCTGGTGGGCGACTTCCTGGGCGACGAGAAGGCCATTCAGACGGTGTGCGACGCCCGCCCCGAGATCATCAGCCACAACATGGAGACCGTGAAGCGCATGCACCCGGCGGTGCGACCGCAGGCCCGCTACGAGCGCTCCCTGGCTGTGCTCCGACAGTTCAAGGCCGCCGGCCTGGTCACCAAGACCGGCATCATGGCGGGCATCGGGGAGCACGACGACGAGGTGCTGGAACTCATGGACCACGTGCAGGCCGCCAGCCAGGCGGACGTGCTCACCGTGGGCCAGTACCTTCAGCCCACGCGCAACCACCTGCCCATCGACCGCTGGGTGCACCCCGACCAGTTCGCCATGTTCAAGCGCGAGGCGCTGTCCCGCGGCTTCAGGGTGTGTGAAAGCGGACCCCTGGTGCGCAGCAGCTACCACGCCGACGAGCAGGCCGACATGCTCTCGCTGATCAGGCGCTGAGCGTCCCGGTCACCACGGGTTCCAGGGGGAAATCCGCAAGCACCTTGCGCAGGTCGTCCACGGTCACGCGCTCGATGCGGCGCATCTCCTCCTCCAGCGACGCGTACGGAATGCCGTAAGCCCAGAGCGATCCCAGCCTGGTCATGCGACCGGCCGGACGCTCGCCCGCCAACGCCACCTCGGTGGCCACGCGTGCCTTGGCTCGTTCCAGTTCCGCGGCATCCAGCGAACCCGGCAGTCGGCGCATCTCCTCCAGGAGTTTCGCCTTCACCTGGTCCACGGCTTCCTCCGGACACGCCGACAGGATCAGGTACTCGCCCAGTCCGTCGCGACCCTCGTAGTTGCAGGTGGCTTCCTCGGCCAGACCAGGCTCCACGATGCTCCAGTAGAAGCGGCTGCCTTCGCTGTCACCCAGGATCTGCGCCGTCAGGCTGGCGGCGTATCGCCGATCGTCGGACAGCGGCGGCGACGGCATCATCATGCCCACGTACGCACGGCTCAGGTTGGATCGCTGCAGACGGAAGTCCTGTCGTGCGGGCTGGAAGGCCGGGTGCCTGCGTCCCGGCGTGCCGCGGGACCACCCACCACACCGTTCCGTCACCTGCTTCACCAGCGCGTCGAAGTCCAGACGGCCAGCCACCGCCAGCGCCATGGTGTCGCTGGCGTAGCGATCGCGGAAGTATCGCTCCATGTCGTCGCGGCCCAGCGCGGTGATGGAAGCCTTGGTGCCCAGCACACGATGCCCCATGGGATGACCGTGGTAGTACCGCTCCATCATCGACTCATAGAGCGCCATGAACGGGTTGTCCTCGTACATGGCGATCTCCTCCAGGATCACGCCCTTCTCCTCGTCGAAGTCCTCCTGACGGAGGGCTGGACGAAGAAGGTCCGCCAGCATCTCCACCGCCTCCGGCAGCCGTTCCGGCAGCACGTGGGCGTGGAAGCAGGTCATCTCGCCGCTGGTGAAGGCGTTGTGACTGGCCCCGATGCGATCGAAGTCCTCGTTCACCTGCAGCGAGGAACGGTGCGTCGAACCCTTGAACATCATGTGTTCCAGGAAATGACTGACACCCATCTCCTGCAGGGACTCGTCCCGCGCACCCGTGCGCACGAAGAAACCTGCCGCCGCGGTGTGGGCTGCGGCGTCGATCTCCGCCAGAAGGGTCAGACCGTTGGAAAGCGTGGTTGAACGAACTTCGATGGACATGGTTGGGGTCTGGTCACCCGGATCCGTTGAGATGATGCTTCGCCGCCGGGCAATGTAGACGCCGTTATCAGATCTGGGTTGCAGCCGGTTCGCTTCGAATTGTCCGGAATTTGCAGCCGAAGGGTCGCTTCCGATCGCCTTCTCCTGACGGGAACGCATGTTGCGTTCGCCATGGACTTCATCCGCCCACATGCAGGCCGCCCATCCGTTGCCGGGGACTCCGGCATGTTCCGCGCCGTCACCGAGCGCCGCGACGGATCCCGGATGACTGCGGCAGGATCCCTCCTGGTGGCCTGGCACCACCAGCACGAGGATCCGCAGGAGTACCCGGCCCTGGACGTGAGCGAGAACGGTGCCCGCATCGAGCTCAGCTGCATGCTTCCTGAGGGCATGACCGGCATCGCGCTGTCACATCGGCCCTCGGGCGTGCGCATCCACCGCCCCGCCATGGTGGTCTGGTGCAAGGCGGTCCGGGACGGCCGCGGCCTGCTTCGGCACTACGAAGCCGGCATCCGCTTCTTCTGAGAGCTCACCGCGTCCGCCGTCGCGCCGGGTTGGAGCCGCCCGTCGGCAGCTTGCCGAAGGTCCACGCCATGGTGGCTGGCTCCTCGCCCAGGACGTTGCGAAGATGCGCCGCCAGCAGCTTGTTGGCTCGCTGCAGCGACTCCGTGTCCTCTGCCTGATCCTGACCCAGGGCCGCCAGCTGCAGCACCTGCAGGGTCCCCCTCCGCACACGCCAGTGTCCTTCCGTTCCGGCGTCCGGCACCATGCGGCCTTCCACCGGATCGAACGCGATGGTGCCCGCCCCATCCTCGGGATCGGAGATGTCCGGCTGCCAGCCGGTCTCCACCAGCAGACTCCACTGGAAACGCAGCATGCTCCGTTCCATGGGTTCGCCGGCGCCCAGCGCACGGAGCAGCTGCACCGCGTCGTCGAACAGCGTGGGATGCGGGTCCAACGGTGGAAGAAGCCGGCCCAGCATGTCGGCCGCGTACCAGGCCGCACGGTTGCACGTCAGGTCCTCGCGAAGCCGCGGAAAGGTCTCCTGGGCGTCCCATTCGGTCAGGGTGGCCAGTTCACGGTCACGCTTCAGGATCGCTCCCACCTCACCACGCGTGAGCACGTCGATGCCGCCGCTGAAGCTGCCTCGCTCCCTGCGGGATCCCTTGGCCAGACCGCGGAAACAGCCTGTGGTGCGCCCGAACAGGCTCACCGTCTGGCTGGTCTCCGAAAAGTCCCACTGCCGGATGCAGAGAGCCTGGTCATGCTGCGCTGGCACGGCCCGATGCTAGGAAACGGCTCAGAGATGGGCCTCGGGCCGCGCAAGGCCGGTGGCCATCTCCACGCGATTGCGGCCCTGCTGCTTGGCCCGGTACAGCGCCGCGTCGGCGGCGCGGACCAGATCCTCCGGTGACGCGTCCGTGCCCAGAGCCCTGAAATCCGCCACGCCAAAGCTGGCTGTGACCACCAGATCCGAGTGCCCGGTCCAGACCTGCGCCTCCACCGCCACACGAAGCCGCTCCGCCACCTCCAGTGCACGATCCGCGGAGGTGCTGGGAAGGATGAGGCCAAACTCCTCGCCGCCGTAGCGGCACGCCACGTCGCTGCCACGACCGCCGGCCAGGATCTGTGCCACACGCTCGATCACCAGATCGCCGAAGGGATGTCCGAACTGGTCGTTGAGGCGCTTGAACCGGTCCACGTCGCACATCACCAGCGCCAGTGGGTTGCCGTGGCGGCGTGACTCGCTCACTTCCTGCGCCAGTCGCTGGTCGAAGTAGCGGCGGTTCCAGAGTCCGCTGAGGCCGTCGATCTGTGCGCGATGCTCCAGCATCTTCACCAGGTGCCGCATGCGGAGCGCGCTTCGCACACGGGCCTTCAGTTCGGTCACCTCGAAGGGCTTGCTGATGAAATCCACGGCGCCCAGGTCCAGGCCGCGCACGCGGTCCATGGTGTTGCTGGCGGCGCTGATGAAGATCACCGCGATGTCGTGCGTGCGCGGATCCTGCTTCAGGCGCGAGAGCACCTCGAAACCGTCCACCTCGTCCAGCTCGATGTCCAGCAGGATCACTTCCGGGAGCAGGTCCTGCGCCTTGCGGACGCCCTCGAGCGCGTTGCGCGCGAAATGAAGTTCCAGATGCTCGCCGTCCAGCCGCACCTGCAGCAGGCGGTGGATCAGTTCGGAGTCGTCGATCGCCAGCAGGCGAGGTGGCTGCGAGGGATCGCTCATGGCCGTCCGCTCATTCTGGCAGATCGGCGAGGCCTGCATGCGCACGATGCAGCAGATTCAAAAGCGCCTGAAACGGAATTTCACACTGCTCCAGCCATGCGTTTCCGCTGGCGTCCAGGCATCGCTCCAGCTGCGTGGCGGCGGTGGTGACGGCAGGAAATCCGTAGCCCCCGCCCGCTCCCTTGATCTGATGAACCATCCGGCGGAAGGCCGCCCGGTCTCCGGCATGGCGAAGGGCCGAAAGCGACTGCACCCGGTCCGGGAGTTCCTCCAGGAACATCCGGATGATGGGACGCATGCCCTCGTCGTCCCGGAATTCGCTCACAAGCGGTTCCGGGCCGTCCAGTGGCCGGTTCTCAGGATGAATCGGTTCCTTCACCATGGGCTGCAATGGTCGAGAACGGGCCACCGTGGAATTCAGAAGACGATCTCCAAATGGAATTCCAATAGGAAAGCGAAAAAGTCCCGCCCATGCACCGGGCGTCCTCCGAGGTTCGAGTAGACTCCGGCTTTCCACCCGCCTCGCGGCGCGAAAGCGTCGCCGAAGGAGATTCCGACCATGGTTCCAAAGCCGCCGCCCCGAGAGGGGCAGATGGGCTTCCTCTTCATCCCGCCGTACCGCGTCCAGGGCATCAGTGTTGCCGGTGAAGAGGCGGTGGTGCATGTTCCAGAGCTTGATCTGGCGTTCGACGTGGGTCTTTGCCCGCGACCGGTCCTGACCGCAGGAACCATCTGTCTGAGTCATGCCCACATGGACCATGTGGCGGCCCTCCCCTACTGGTTCAGCCAGAGGAACTTCCAGAAGTTGGGGGTGGGTCGGGTGCTTTGCCACCCCCGACTGGTGAAGCCGCTGGAGGCCATGATGGCCACCTGGATCGAGCTGGAACGCCAGAAGACCCCCCACGAGATCATCGGGCTGGAGCCTGGGGTGGATTTCCAACTGCGACCCAACATCCTGGTCCGAGGCATCGAGGTGAGCCATTCGGCCCCCAGCCTGGCTTTTGTGGTGCTGGAACGCCGGAGCAAACTGCGGGACGAGTTCCACGGCCTGCCGCAGGATCGCCTGCGGGAACTCAAGGCCGCCGGCACCGAGATCACCCGGACCATGGAAATTCCCCTGGTGGCCTACACGGGCGACACCGAAATGGGGCCGTTCCTGCTCCGCGACGAGTTCGCCAATGCCCAGATCGTCATCACCGAGTGCACGTTCTTCGATCCGGAACACCGGGATCGGGCCAAGGTGGGCAAGCACCTGCACATCGAGGACCTCCGGAACCTCATCCAGGTCTGGAAGAAGCCCACCATCGTTGTGGTGCACGTGAGCCGTCGCACCAACATGCAGTATGCGCGCGAGCGGATCGCCGAGGCGGCAGGTGAGCATGCTTCCCGCGTGCACCTGCTCATGGATCACCGTGTGAACAGGCAGCGATACGAGCGGCAGGTGGCCGAACACCCGGCTGCCGAGCAGGCTGCGAACGGTGACTGACGAACCGAAGGAAAAATCTGCTTTTTTCTTGCGTCACCGTGTTCAGCCGCAGGTTGAAACTGCGCGGTTGACGCCCCCTTCGCCGCTCCCTATTTTCCCGACCCCGCATCCACGCCGGTGAACGAGGCTGCGGGATCACTGGTCGCTTCCGTCACTCGTCCATCCAGAACTTCCGTCCTTGTCCGCGCCCATCCCGGCGCTGACGGGGCTTCACGCTCGTCACAAAGGTCCAACGCCCATGTCCATGTCGGATGCAGATCTTCGGGAAGGCATGCACGCCTATCTTCGGCGCAATCATCCTGAAGTCTGCCGACACTGGTTCGACACCATCGCCGTCCTGGGCGTGGAGCGTGGCGTGCTTCGTCTGCTCGTGGACGAACCGATCCGCCTGAAGTACCTGCAGCGCACCTGTGTGGCGCCGTTCACCGAGGCTGCACAGTCGGTGTCCGGACAGCTGCTGGCCGTCAAGTTCATCGGTCCGGACGGCGTGGGAGCGGAACCGGAACATCGGCCCGCACCCACCATGGGCGCCTCCGTGGAGGTCTCGCCGCTGCTGGAGGAGCAGATGCTGCTGAGCCCCGACTACACCTTCGACTCGTTCGTGGTGGGGCCGGGCAACCGTCTGGCCCACGCCGCGGCACAGGCCGTCTCCAGCAAGCTGGGTCGCGCCTACAACCCGTTCTTCGTGCATGGTGGCGTGGGACTGGGCAAGACGCACCTGCTGCAGTCGATCTGCCAGCAGCTGCTTCGCCAGAATCCGTCCGCGCGCATCTGCTACATCAGCTGTCACACCTTCATGGACGCGTTCCACGAGTGCGTGAAGGCTGGACGCATGAGCGAGTTCCGCCACCGGTTCCGGAACGTGGACCTGCTGGTGATCGACGACATCCACTTCCTGTCCAAGCGCGAGCAGACGCAGGAGGAGTTCTTCCACACCTTCAACGCCCTGCATCAGGCGGGCAAGCAGATCGTGTTGAGCAGCGACGCCGCGCCCGCGGAGATCCCGGATCTGGAGGAGCGCCTGGTCAGCCGCTTCAA
Source organism: uncultured Bifidobacterium sp. (assembly GCA_964552505.1). GTDB lineage: Bacteria > Planctomycetota > Phycisphaerae > Phycisphaerales > SM1A02 > SYAC01. Next base: position 16,158 of record CAZKHO010000037.1, read on the forward strand.
CAGCGGTCTGGTGGCCCGCATGGAGCGTCCTTGCTACGAGACGCGCGTCAACATCCTCAAGGCCAAGGCGCGCCTGCACGACCTGCAGCTTCCGGACGACGTGCCGGCGTACGTCGCGGCGCGCATCGACTCCAACATCCGCGAGCTGGAAGGTGCCCTCACCAAGGTACGCGGTCTGGCCATGGCCACCGGTCGTGCGATCGACCTGGACCTTGCCAAGGAAGCCATCGGTGGCGATCCGCTGGGCCAGGGTCAGGGAAGCGGACAGCCCAACATCCAGGCGATTCTGGACGCGGTGGCCCGCTACTACGACATCAAGCTCACCGACCTGCTGGGCAAGCGTCGACACAAGAGCGTGGCGCTGCCGCGACAGGTCTGCATGTGGCTGGCTCGGCGCCACACCCGACACAGCCTGGAGGAGATCGGCGGCTATCTGGGTGGCCGCGATCACACCACCGTGATGCATGCGATCCGCCAGATCGACTCCAAGCAGGGCATGGACGACCGTCTGCGTGCCGACGTGGAGCGGATCCGTCAGGTGCTTCAGGCTGAGCCTGACGCGCGTTGAATCCACAGATTGTCCACATGACGATTGCGTCGTCCCGAAGTGGATGACGTGTCGGTTGTTGACACAGGTGGCGTGTTCCCCAAGGTGGGGGCACGCGTCAAATCAGCCTTGCTTGCCGAAGTGATCCCGGGATCGACGCCATTGAAAACGATCGGACGATCAATCGACAGGCGCTCCACATGCTTGGTGTGTTGCAACATGCTGTGAGGAATGATCTTCCGGGTGGGGTTTGAGGTTCTCCACATCTGGACAGGGCCCTTTTCTACGACGAATGAATATCTCTCAACCCAAGGGGTTCCGATCCAAGCCGGTCTGGAAGGGGAAATGTCCGTCGGTCAAGCGTCCTGGGACCGTCTGGGTGGCAAGGCCTGCTCAGGGCTCCAGCACCTCTCCACATCGATCCTTGGGGTGGATCCACCCTCACGGGGCTGGAAACCCTCCCGACGCAACCGGAGGCCCGCACGGCGTTCCTGGCGGATCCGCTCAGCGTGGACGTCGTGGCTGGCAGACCGGACAGAAGACCGTGGCTCGCTGCACCACACGCGTGCCTTGAAGTGGCGACGCACAGCCAAGGCACGCCTCTCCGGCGCGTCCATAGACCTGATGCAGGCGTTGGAAGCTGCCCCATGAACCGTCGGCGGTCCGGTGATCCTGGATGGTGCTGCCTCCCAGTTGGACCGCCTTCTGCAGCACCTGCCGGACGCATTTGGCCAGTCGCTGCACGTGCGGCTCCTGCAGACTTGAGGCGCGAGTGCACGGATGCAGCTGCGCGCGATGCAGCGCCTCGTCCACGTAGATGTTGCCCAGTCCGGCCACACGATCCTGGTCGAGCAGCACCGCCTTGAGCGCACGGCGCGTGTCCTTCAGGCGAAGCGCAAGGATCGGAGCCTGGATCTCCAGCGCGTCCGGTCCCAGTGTGGACCAGCTGCGCGTCCGCACGGAATCCAGATCCGCGTGCGATTCCAGCCAGCCAAATCGTCGCGGGTCGCGATGCCGCAGCCAGACGCGCGAGCCGTCCGGACGCTCCAGACACCAACACGCGTGCACATGGCGTTCCTCCGTGGGCGCATCCGGCATCAACCGCAGCGAACCGCTCATGCCCAGATGCACCAGCAGACAGCCGCCACGCTCCGCCTCGATCGCCATCTGCTTGCCGTGCCGGTGCAGCGCCACCACGCGTGCACCCGCGGCCAGCGGCATGCGGGGCGAGCCGGGCTGACGGTGCAGCATGTCGGCACGCGCCAGACGCGCCAGACGCACCGTGGTGCCCACCATCACCTGCGACAGCGAGCGACGCAGACTCTCGACTTCCGGAAGTTCCGGCACGCCCGAACTCTATACTCGTTCCATGAGCGAATCCCCCGCCTCCGACGCGATGGCCACGCCTCAGGAGGCCGCCTGGGCGAACGAATCCATCGCCAAGGTCCGCGCCGAGGTGCATCGGGTGATCGTGGGACAGGATCGTGTGCTGGACGAGACGCTGCTGGCGCTGCTCTGCGGAGCGCACGCCGTGGTGGAGGGCGTGCCCGGCCTGGCCAAGACGCTGCTGATCGCCACCCTGGCCCGCGCCCTCAGCATGCAGTTCAGCCGCATCCAGTTCACGCCGGACCTGATGCCTTCGGACATCACGGGCACGGAGGTGATCGAGGAGGACCGTTCCACCGGCACGCGCGCGCTGCGCTTCGTGCGCGGACCCATCTTCGCCAACCTGGTGCTGGCCGACGAGATCAACCGGACCCCGCCCAAGACGCAGGCGGCCCTGCTGGAAGCCATGCAGGAGCGACAGGTCACGGTGGGCGGCGTGGCACATCGGCTGCCCAGCCCGTTCTTTGTGCTGGCCACGCAGAACCCCATCGAGCAGGAGGGCACCTATCCGCTCCCGGAGGCGCAGCTGGACCGGTTCATGCTGAACATCCGGATCGGATACCCCACGGAGGCGGAGGAGCTGGAGATCGTCACCCGCACTACGGGCGAGTATTCGGTGCAGACGCAGTCCGTCCTGGACGCCGCGGATCTGGCGCGCGCCCAGTCCGTGGTGCGGCGCATGCCGGTGGCGGAGCATGTGGCGCGGTACGCGCTCCGGCTGGTGCGCGCCACACGCGTGGGTGAACGGGCCGGTGGAGCGACCGGCACCGAGACCGACCGCCCCGCCATGGTCCGCGACTACGTGGCGTGGGGTGCGGGCCCGCGCGCCAGCCAGTTCCTGATCCTTGCGGCCAAGGCGCGGGCGCTGCTCAGCGGCCACACGCACGTCATGCCGGAGGACCTGCGGGCGGTGGCCCTGCCGGTGCTGCGTCACCGCATCGTGACCAACTTCAACGCCGAGG
>CAZKHO010000038.1:0-18603 GCA_964552505.1 uncultured Bifidobacterium sp.
GGCTGCTGCAGTCGCGCTCGAAGAGGTGCACCGCGTTCCCGTGGGCGTCACCGATGGTCTGCACCTCGAAGTGCCGCGCGTTCTCCAGGTACTTCTCCACGTAGACGGTGCCGTTGCCGAAGGCGGCCAGCGCCTCCTGCTGGGCCTTGCCCACGCTGTCGCGCAGCTGCGCCTCGTCGCGGGCCACGCGCATACCGCGTCCACCGCCGCCGGCCGCGGCCTTCACGATCACGGGGAACCCGATCTCGTGCGCCACCTTCACGGCCTCCTCCAGATCCTCGATGCCGCCCTCGGTGCCGGGGAAGACCGGCGTGCCGGTCTGGCGCGCCAGGCGCTTGCAGTTCACCTTGTCGCCCAGCAGGCTCATGGCCTCGGGGCTGGGACCCACGAAGGTGATGTTGCAGTCGCGGCACACTTCCGCAAAGTGCGCGTTCTCGCTCAGGAAGCCGTAGCCGGGGTGGATGGCGTCCGCCCCCAGCACCTCGGCCGCCGCGATGATGCGCTCGATGCGCAGGTAGCTGTCCTTGGACGCCGGCGGACCGATGCAGACGGCGGCGTCGGCCTGCTCCAGCCACGGACCGTCCTTGTCGGCCTGGCTGTACACGCAGACGGGGCTCACGCCCAGCGAGCGGCATGCACGGATGACCCGCAGCGCGATCTCGCCACGGTTGGCGATCAGGATTCGCTTGAACATGTTCGGGAAAGGCTCAGGGCTTCACGAGGAAGAGCGGCTGGCCGAACTCGACCGGATCGCCGCTCTTCACCAGGACGCGCTCGATGGTGCCGCTGCAGCCGGCCTTGATCTCGTTGAAGATCTTCATGGCCTCCACCAGGCACACCACCGTCTCGGGACCCACGCTGCCGCCGGCCACGATGAACGGCGGCTTGTCGGGGCCGGGCGAGGCGTAGAAGGTTCCCACCATGGGGCTCTCCACCTTGACCAGACCTGCGTCGGCGTCCTTGGCCGCCGGGGCGGCCGCAGGCGCTGCGGCCGGGGCCGGCGCGGCCACCGGTGCAGGTGCATGGATCACGGCAGGCGCGCCGTGATGCACGATCTGGGGGGCCACCGCAGGGCTTGGGCGACGAATGGTGACCTGCTCGTCCTTGTCGCGCAGGTCCAGTTCCACCAGGTCGTTGGTGGACATCAGGCGCACCAGTTCCTTCAGCTTTCGGATGTCGATCATGGTGTGGATGTCTCCAGAAGTTGCCCAACGGTCAAGTCGGGGGCGGCGAAGTGTAGGACATCTTCGCCGATCCTGCAGGCTTTCAGCGGGCTTCGTGGGCGCTTCCGCCCAGGGGCTGGAGTGAGCGGGGAGAACCCAGGATCTCTCCCGCCACAAATGCCGCGCGCAAGCGTCCAGCCGTCCAGCGGGTGCCGGGGATGCTCGCCCCGGCGCGCTCTCGCACGCGAGCCGCGGATCGCCCCAAGGGCACAGCGCTTGTTCCCTTGGACGGCGCCTTCGCAGTGTCCACGCGCGGCTTGGATGCCACGGGAGCGGCCGCCGTGGCCTTGGGCTTGGCTGCACGAACGACGGCGGGCGGCGGTGCGGGAGCCGTCTGCGCCATGGGCGCAGGCGCAGCCTGCTCGCCCGGAAACTGGGCTCGCGAGAGGCTCGGCGTGACCGGACGCCCGCGGCTGGCCACCAACGGCAGCGGCGCAGGAGAGGGCGTCACCGAAGGGCTCGGGGAGGCCTCGGGCCGTGGCTTCTGCGCGGCCATCTCGGCGCGCTTGGCGGCGATGCGGCTCACCACGTTCACCGCACCGATGACCAGCAGCATGATCAGCCAGCCGTAACCCATGGAGCGCAGATTACCAGCGCGGAAGCGCCACCGGCCGCGCGCCCATCCCCTGCACCTCCGCAAAGGGCGTGGCGAACGCCTCGGCCAGACGGCCCACCGTCGCAACCTCCGCGTGACTTCCGTGCGCACGCAGCGCGCCTGCCTGCAGCAGCGCCGCACGGTCGCAGCACGCCGCCGCAAACGCCAGGTCGTGCGTGGCCACCACCACGCTCAGGCCCTGCGCCGCCAGTTCGCGCAGCAGCTGCGCCAGTGCGGCGCTCCATGCGGGATCCAGCGACGCGGTGGGCTCGTCCAGCGCCAGCAGCGCCGTCTGCGGATTGCGCTGCGCCAACGCGCGCGCCACCGCCGCACGATGAAGCTGTCCGGCCGACAGCGTGTCCACCGCACGATCACCCAGCTCCACGATGCCCGTGCGCTCCATCGCGTCCTGCACGGCTCGGGCGTTCCAAGGCAGCGCCAGGCGTCCCAGCGCCACCACCTCTCGCACCGTCAGGGCCGCCGCCACGGACGGACGCTGCGCCACGAACGCCATCCGCGCCGCGCGCTCCCGGGCGCCCAAGGATTCGATCCACGTCTCTCCCACGCTGACCCTGCCGCCATGCGGCTGCAGACCGCAGATCACCCGCAGCAGCGTGGTCTTGCCGCATCCGTTGGGTCCGATCAGCGCCGTCACGCTGCCGGACGGCAGCTCCAGCGACAGCGGCCCCAGGGCGAAGGATCCCAGCCGCGCGGCCACGTCTTGCGCCCGCACGCTCATGCGCGCCACGCCTCCGTCACCCCGCGTCGCAGCATCCAGAGGAACGCGGGCCCGCCCGCAAGCGCACAGACGACGCCCACGGGCAACCGACCGCCCTGCACGGGCAGGAGCGAGCGCACGGCGTCCGCCGCCACCAGCAGCGCCGCGCCGGCCAGCACCGTGCCCCACGCGCTCCGCCGATGCGAGGCGCCAAGCAGCCCGCGCGCCAGGTGCGGCGCCACAAGACCCACGAAGGCCAGCGGCCCACAGAGCGCCGTGGCGCACGCGGTCAGGGCACCGGACAGCAGCACGATGCTCCAGCGCGCAGCACGCAGGTTCACGCCCACGGAGGCGGCCTCGTCCTCGCCCAGCTGCAACGCGTCCAGCGTGCCCGCGTTCCACAGTGTCCACGTCAGCGTGCACGCCAGCGTCACCGCCAGTGCGCCCCAGACCAGCCCATCGGGCGTCTCCGGGATGCGGCCGAAGCCCCACGCCATGAGTCCCCCTCGCTCTCCCGCCGGCAGCAGCCACTCGCAGAGGGACGTGACGCTGCCGGCCATGGCCGCCACCACCACGCCGGCCAGCACCAGCGTCACCGGGTCCAGTCCACGCTGACGGGTGCGGCCGAACAGCGCGCACAGCAGCAGCGCCGCCACGCCGCCCACGGTGCCGGCCAACAGCTGGGCGCCTGCGCCGGGCGCGGCACCCCATCGCCACGCCGCCAGCACGGTGAGCGACACCGCCGCCTGCGAACCGCCGCTCATGCCCAGGACGAACGGCGAGGCGAGCGGATTTCGAAGCATGCCCTGCAGCAGCAGGCCGGCCAATGCCAGCGCCGCACCCGCCGCCGCGGCGGACTGCACGGCGCCCACACGCCACGGCATGGCGTCGGGCGGGAACCCGAAGAGCATGCCCCCCTCCAGCGAACGACCCATGGAGAGACGCACCAGCACGGACGCCAGCAGCACGCCGGTCAGGACCGCCCATCCCGTGGCGCGCTTCATGGGCGGACCCCCGACTCCAGCGCGCTTCGCCACGCCTCCACCGCCTCCAGCAGCTGCGGCCCCGGCCGAAGCAGCGCAGGATCCGGCGCGCGCCGAACGGCCACGCCGCGGGACGCCAGCACCTGCAGCCCCGGCGCATCCGCGGCGGCGCCGCCCACCACCCAGAGACCGCGAAGAGGCATCGAGGACAGGTCCTCCATCCGCAACGAGGGATGCCCCGCCGCATCCGGCAGGCAGCGACCGCCCCATGCCGCCCACACGTCCGCCAGATAGGTGCCGGCACCGAAGGCCTGCGGCGGATCCACGCCAAACAGCAGCACCACCGGCGACTGCCCGCACGCGTCCGCCAGCGGCCGAAGCACCCGGGCCCAGCGGACTTCGGTCTGCGTGGCGGAGCCCGCCTCACCCACCGCCTGGCGCACGGCCGATTCCAGGTCACGCACGTCCTGCAGCGTGGTGCAAGGCACCTCGGCCACGCGCCATCCCTGCCGCCGAGCCGCTTCGGTCAGCCCCGCCGGAGGCCCGGAGACGGTCCGCTGCACCAGCACAAGGTCCGGGCGTGCCTGCGCCAGCCGCTCCAGATCCACGTCCAGCAGCGAGCCCACCACCGGCACACCATGTCCCATGCCGCACCACGGGGTGCAGCCCACCAGTCGATCCGACCATCCAAGCGCCGTCACCGTGGCGGTGAGCGCCGGCGAGAGGCTGGCGATGCGTCGGGCCGGTCCGGTCGCCGCGGCGCGCTCGTCCGCCCTGCCGCACGCGGCCACCGCCGCGAGAGCCAGAAGCTGGAGGAGACGCCACATGCGCGGCGATCGTAACAGCGGACCGCCCGCGTTCCGGCCGCTACACTCGCCGCCGATGGGCGTGCTTGCCACCATCAAGCGACTCTTCGTGGGCGCGCCGGATCCGGCGCCGGTGGCGCAGCCCGAGCCCGAACCGCAGCGTCCCATGCCGGACGCCACGGCCGTGGCCGACGCCCTCATCTCCATCGCCGACCACCTCCGCCGAGACACCGAGGAGCGCCGCAGCATGCTCCCGCTGCTGGAGCGGCTGCCGGAGAACCTGCAGAGCCTGCCCGAGATCGCGCGCCAGCAGGCCCGCCTGGGTGAGGCGATCGGCGGCGCGCTGGTGCAGCAGAAGCTGCGCGACCAGAGCATCGAGGAGATCCTGCGCCGCATCGCCGAAGGCGTGGGCAACCAGACCAGCACCTTCGGTCTGGTGCAGCAGCAGCTGGACCTGAACCATCAGGCGGCGCAGCGCGTGGCCGACGGCGTGACCAGCCTCAGCCAGGGCGTGGGCGAACTCTCCACCGGCCAGCGCCGCAACGCCGACGCGCTGCAGGCCATCGTGGATCATGCCGCGCAGCGCGACGCCGCCATGCAGCAGCTGGCCGCGCGGCTGCAGGTGTGGCTGGTCTTCTGCACCGCCATCGCGGCGGGATCGCTGCTGGCGTGCCTGCTGCTGGCGTGGGCACTTCTCCGGGGAACGCACTGAACGCCGGCGCCCGTGTGGCGCCGGACCATTCGAAGGAGATCCGACCCATGTACGGACTGGTCAACAAGGCGGTGCAGGATTACCTGACCTCGAAGTTCGGCGAGGCTGTCTGGAACACCGTGCGCTCCAAGGCGGGGTTCCAGGATGCCGAGTTCGTTCCGCTGCAGCAGTACCCCGACGAGCTCACCTTCAAGCTGGTGGGCGCCGCCTGCGAGGCCACCGGCGCCGACGCCGCGCGGCTGGTGGAGGAGATCGGCGCCTTCTGGGTGGCCTTCACCGGGCAGCAGGGCTACGGCTCGCTCATGGATCAGCTGGGCGCCACCTTCCCCGAGGCGCTGGCCAACCTGGACGCCATGCACGTTCGCGTGGCGTTGATGATGCCCAACCTGAAGCCGCCCAGCTTCCGCGTTCTGGAGCAGTCGGACCGAAGGCTCATGCTGGCCTACATCTCGAAGCGCCAGGGCCTGGTGCCCATGGTGATCGGCCTGGTCAAGGGACTGGGACGCAAGTACGGGCTGGAGCCTGCCGTCACGCTGCAGAAGGCGCGCGAACCCGGCGGCGACACCGACGTGTTCGAGGTGCGGTGGTGATCGACGCGCCCGCCGACTGGGACGCGCTGCTCGATCGCCTGATGCCCTTCCATCTGCGGGCCGACCGGAACCTGCGGCTCACGCGGGTGGGGCCGCTGCTTCGCCGCATCGCGCCACAGGTGTCGCCGGGCACGGGCCTGTTCGAGCGCTTCGAGATGCAGCCGTCCATGGCCGCACCCACCTTCGACGAGATCGCGGACCGGATGGGTGGACGACTGGCCATCCTGAGGCTGGACAAGCCGTTCGTGCAGGTCCGAGGCTGCTTCGTGCCCATGCCTGGCGCCCAGGAACTGCTCTTCGCCGGAAGCCTGTGGGTGACGGACCTGGACCAGCTGCGCGACCTGGGGCTGGCGGGAAGCATGCTGCCCGCCAACGAGCCGCTCATCGACCTGCTCATGACGCACCGGCTGATGATGACGGCCCAGCAGTCCAGCCTGCGGGCCATGGCGGCCGCACGCGAGGCGGAGGCGGCGCGGCAGATCGACCTGCTGGAGCACGTGAATCAGCGGCTGGAGGAGGCCGTCCAGCAGCGCACGGCGGATCTGGAGCGAGCCAACGCGGAACTCAAGGCGGCGCTGGCGTCGCGCGACCGGGGCTGACCGGACCGCTCACCACGCACCGCTAGCATGCGGACCCCACCGGTGGGGTGGCAGAGCGGTTGAACGCAGCCGACTTGAAATCGGCTAGGCCCGCAAGGGCCTCAGGGGTTCGAATCCCCTCCCCACCTTTCCATGAAGCGACTTCCGCGCCAGGTGGTGCTGCTGGGCTGGATCAGCATGCTCGCCGACGTGAGCGGCGAGATGACCATGCCGCTGGTGCCGCTGTACGTGACCGGCGTGCTGGGCGCCGGAACGGTGGCCCTGGGGGTGATCGAGGGCGCCGCCGAGGCCGTGGTCACGCTCATGAAGGCGATCTCGGGCTGGCACAGCGACCGCATGCGTCGGCGCGTGCCGTACATCCGATGGGGCTACGGCCTGCCGGTGCTGGGGAAGGCCGTGGTGGCCGCCTCCACCGCGTGGCCCATGGTGGCCGGAGGACGCGTGCTGGACCGGCTGGGCAAGGGCCTGCGCACCACGCCACGCGACGCGCTGCTGGCGGACGCGGCACCGGCGGAATCGCGCGGCCACGCATTTGGCCTGCACCGAGCCATGGACACGGCGGGTGGCGTGGCGGGCGTGCTGCTGGCCGCCGGACTGCTGGCGCTGCTGGGCGCCAAGGCCACGCCGGAGAGCGCCCCGGCATGGCGATGGATCTTCTTCGCGGCCGCCGCCACGGGCGTGGCCTGCTGGAGCCTGACGTTCCTGCTGCGCGACGTGCCGCACCCCGTCGCCGTGGACGGGGCGCACGCGCAGGCCACCGTGGACGGTTCGCGCCTGTCAGGGCGCTTCTGGCGGGCCACGCTGGCGCTGGCGATCTTCGCGCTGGGCAACTCCAGCGACGCGTTCCTGCTGCTTCGCGCCAGCCAGCTGGGGCTTGGACCGGTGGAGGTGATCCTCTCCTACGCACTGTTCAACACGGTGTACGCCGCGGCCAGCCTGCCCGCAGGCCGGCTCTCCGACACGCTGGGCCGAGGCGCCCTGCTGCGCACCGGCTGGCTGCTCCAGGGCGTGGCCTACCTGGGATTCGGATTCGCCACCGACGGATGGCAGTGCTTCGGCCTGATGGTCATCTACGGACTGGCCATGGCATGCCACGACGGCGTGGCCAAGGCGCTGGTGGCGGACGCCGCGCCCGCGCAACGGCGCGGCACCGCGCTGGGCGTCGCGTTCGGCATCATGGGTGGCTGTGCGCTGGCGTCCAGCGTGGGCGCCGGCGCGATCTGGGCGTGGGCGGGACCGCAGTGGGCCCTGGGCCTGACGGTGGTCACTTCGTCGGCGGCGGCGCTGGCGATGCCTTCGTCGCGGCCGCGTCCGACGCGCTGAGCGGGCTCTCTCCCTTGAAGATCCGGTCGCCCGCGCCGCGCCGGGTGATCTGGCTCAGGAACGCCTGGAACTCCGCGTCCATGCGCGACAGGTCCGGCCGGACGTACTCGCGCATCACCAACGATCCGGCCCGGGATCGTGCCGCGCGACGCCGCGCCTCGGGCTCCGCCGCCGCCACCAGCGGCGAGGCCTCCAGCCGCGCGGCCAGGCGACCCTCCGCCGCGTCCGTCAGCAGGCGCCGAAACGACTCGCGATAGCGGCCGCCTTCGCCCTCCTCCAGGAAGTGCACCAGCGCCCAGCACTGCGCGTAGTACGACAGCAGCTGGTCCTTGCCGCGCTCCAGGCAGGCCTGAGGCGTGGTGTCCAGCAGTTCCTGCAGCGGCAGCACCACCTCGGCGCGCACGGCGTTGCGCGCCTCGCTCCATCGCTCCATGTTGCGCCACGGCCGGAACGGCGTGGGGCGTCCCTCGCGCGAGAGCCGCGTGCCCTCCATGTAGCACGCCAACCCCTCCTCCAGCCAGGTGGGCAGCGCGTCCTTCAGCGAGCGCTGGCTGAACTGGTGCCAGCCCTCGTGCGCCAGGATGGTCAGCGTGTCGATGCGGCCCAGGTCGTAGAGCACGCTCACGCCGTCGGTGGTGAAGCCGCCGCGCCCAAGGCCCAGATACAGACCCGCGTCACTGCCCAGCGTGCGGCGGGTCCACGCCTCCCAAGGCTCGCGCGAGGCGAAGACGTACAGGTCCATGGGATCTGCCGGCAACGGCAGCGGCACCAGCGCCTTGGCGTAGGCCTCGCTGCAGGCCTCCATGTACGCGGGCAGCCGATCTCGGAACGAGGTGTCCTTCATCGCCAGCCGAAGGCAGTAGCGCTCCGTGCAGACGCACACGCCGGGGCAACCGCCGTCATCCCACGGCCGCACCGAGCGGACCAGGGCGGCGTCACCCGGAAGCGTGACCGTGAGGCCGGCCACCGCCGCCGGCCGTGGCGGCTCCGGAGTCTTGGTCCGCTCCGACGCGCATGCACTGAGCACGCAGGCCACGCCGCACGCCATGGCCGCCGTCCGCCTCACGCGCCCAGCTCCCTGAGCGCGCGCTCGGCGGCCGCAAGGTCCGCCTCCGCCGCGGCCAGCATGGCCCGCGTCTCCTCCACCACCTTGGGCGGCGCCTTGGCCACGTACCCGGCGTTGCCCAGCTTCCCTTGGTAGCCCTGCACGGCACGACGGCGGTCCGCGATCACCTTCTCCAGTCGCGCGCGCTCGGCGCCCGCGTCCACCTGGTCCGTGAGTCCGTCCAGCCAGCACTCCTCGCCCTCGAAGGGGAACGCCATGGCGCCCTGCGCGCGGGCGCCCGCCTCCGCCACGGTCTCCAGGCCGGCCAGCGCCTCCACCAGTCCGTCGCTGGCGCGACACAGGGCCGCCGCGCGCGCACTGGCGCAGAGGCGGATGCGGCGCTTGGGGGAGATCTGCCGCTCGCCGCGGATGTTGCGGATGGCGTCCACCAGCGCCTGCATGCGAGCGAATTCACCCTCCACCGCGGCGTCCACCAGCGAGGGCTCCGCCACGGGCCAGGCGGCCGTGGCAAGCAGCTTGGACGGCGGCAGCGCGAGCCCGTGCACCTGACCGCCGCGGCGCGCACACAGGGCCGGCCAGAGCGCCTCGGTCACGAACGGCATCGCCGGGTGCAGCAGACGGACGATGGCGTCCAGGCACGCCAGCATCACGGCCTGACGCTCGGGATCGGCCTTGGCCGTGGGCTTGGCGGCCTCCAGGTACCAGTCGCAGAAGTCGCGCCAGAGCGCGTCGTAGCACGCAGCCGTGTACTCGCTGAAGCGGTACTCGGCCAGTGCCGCGTCGGCGCGCTGCACCGCGCGGGCCACGCGCGAGACGATCCAGCGATCCAGCGCAGGGCGCCTGGAGAGGTCCACCGAGCCCGCCGGCGCCGGTGCGTTGGCCAGCGCGAAGCGCGCGGCGTTCCACAGCTTGGTGGCCAGGTTGCGGCCCAGATCGAATCGCGAACTGGTGTTGCGCGCCAGCGGCTGCGCCTCGCTCGGCGTGGACAGACCGCTGGCGGCGCCGTAGCTGCTCACCATGGTCTTGCCCGGGTGCCTGGGGCTCTTCTGCACCGCGGCCGCCACCTGGTGTCCGCTAGGGGCTCGCGTGTACTCCGGCGTGAAGGTCTCGCCGCTGTGCGGATCCACCATCTCCACCGGCACGCGCAGGTCCTGCGTGTCGGTGGTCATGTCCAGCAGCGTGTAGCGCAGCGCGTCGGCACCGTGACTGTGGATCACGTCGCGGGGGTCGAGACCGTTGCCCAGGCTCTTGCTCATGCGCTGGCCGAACCCGTCCTGGATCACCGGGTGGATGAAGACATGTCGGAACGGCACCTTGCCCCCCAGGAAGTGCCGGTTGAACATGGTCATGCGGCTCACCCAGAGCGTGACGATGTCGCGCGCCGTGCTGAGCACCGCGCTGGGGTTGTAGCGCTCCAGCAGTCCCTGCATGTCGAAGGCCTGGGGGTCGGGCCAGCCCAGCGTGCCCATGGGCCAGAGCGCGCTGCTGAACCAGGTGTCCAGCACGTCCGGATCCTGCGCGAATCCGGCGGCCTCCAGCTCCTTGGCGAGCGCGTCGCCGCCCACCGGCAGGCAGACCAGCTCCTCCATCGATCCGTCGTCGCGACGGCGCACGCGGTGGCTCGCCCCCTGCTTGGCCCACGCCGAGGCGACCGGCGTCATCGCGCCGCCTGCCGGCGCCTTCGCGCCCACCGCCGCCGCCTCGCCCTGCGCCTGGCGGCTCCACACGGGAATGCGATGGCCCCACCACAGCTGGCGGCTGATGCACCAGTCGCGCAGGTTCTCGTGCCACTGCTGGAACGTCCTGGCGTAGCGCGCGGGATAGAAGCGAAGCTGCCCGTCGCCGGGCGCCGAGCCCGCGGGCGCCTTGCCCTCGAACTGCGAAGGCTCCATCGCGCGCAGCGCGGCGCCCTTCATGCGGTCGTCGGTCACCTTCACGAACCACTGCTCGCTCAGCCACGGCTCGATGGGCACGCCGCTGCGGTAGCTGTGGCCCACGGCGTGACGCCACGGCTTCTCGTCTTCCAGCAGCCCGTTCGCCTTGAACCACGCCACGACGGCCTTGCGCGCGTCCTCGCGGCTCCGGCCGACGAAGGCGCGCGACTCCGCGCTCGCGTCCATCCAGCCGTGCCGGTCGCTGATGGCGCCGTCGGGGCCCATCACGTTGATCACGGCCAGCTGGTGCCTGCGCCCGATCTCCCAGTCGTTGGGGTCGTGGGCGGGCGTGACCTTCAGGAAGCCCGTGGCCACGGCGGCCTTCGCGTCGGCCGGATCGCCGCCGCGCGAGAGCGGCATGACCACGTAGTCGTCCTCCACGATCGGGATCACGCGACCCACGATCGGCAGCTTCACGCGCTTGCCGCGCAATCCCGCCGCAAGCGGGTCGCGCGGGTTCATGGCCACGGCGGTGTCGCCCAGCATGGTCTCGGGACGCGTGGTGGCCACGGTGACGTGGCCGCTTCCGTCCTCGAGCGGATAGCGCAGGTACCACATGCGGCCGTCCACGTCGCGCATCTCCACCTCGTCGTCGGCGAGCGCCGTGCGCGTGGCGGGGTCCCAGTTCACCAGCCGGCGGCCGCGCTCGATCAGTCCCTGGTCGAACAGCTGGTGGAAGGCCGCGCGCACCGCGGACGCGCACACCGGGTCCATGGTGAAGCGCGTGCGCGAGAAGTCGCAGCTGGCGCCCAGCTCCTTCAGCTGCCCCAGGATGGTGGCCTCGTACTCGTCCTTCCACGCCTGCACCTGCTCCACGAACGCCTCGCGCGTGAAGTCCGTGCGGCGCTGTCCCTTGAGCGCCAGTCGACGCTCCACCACGGTCTGCGTGGCGATGCCGGCGTGGTCCGTGCCGGGCATCCACAGCACGTCCATGCCCCGCATGCGGGCGTGACGCGCCAGCGCGTCCTGCAGGCTGTTGTTGAGCGCGTGACCCAGGTGCAGCGCGGCGGTCACGTTGGGCGGCGGAATGAAGATGGAATAGGGCGCGGCCTTCGAGCGCGGATCGGCGCGGAAGCACCCGGCCTGGTCCCAGAGCGTGCGCACCCGCGGCTCGTGGTCGCCCGGCCGATACGATTTCGCCAGTCCGGTTCCGTCGGAGCCGGTGTCGGGGTTCGCCGCGGTCTCGGTCTGCGCCTGCGTCATGGAAAGCCGATCTTATCCAGCCATCCTTCGCACGCTGCTGCTGTCGACGGCGCTGCTCTGCTCCTGCGGGCGCGACGAGCCGGCGCCGCGCAGCGCCGGCGCCACCGAGACGCTGCAGGCGCTCGCCGCCATCGAACGTCTCGTGGACGCCGGCCGCGCCCCGGAGGCGCTGCGCGCGGCCGAGTCGCTGGCCAAGGCCAACCCCAGCGAGGCGCTGGTGGCGGAGATGCTGGGGCGGGCGCGGATCGCCGCGCGATGCCCGGCGTCGGAGATCGCCGACGCCTATGCGGCGGCCGCACGGCTGGCGCCGGACAGTCCGGGGCTGCAGGGCGTGGCAGGACTGACCGCGTCCCAGGCTGGACGCGTGGACCAGGCGCTGGAGCACCTTGGCCAGGCCGAGCGACTGGAACCCGGCAACCCGCAGCACGCCATGCTGCAGGCGCGGCTGCTGCTTGGCCAAGCGCGTCCCGCGGAGGCGCTGGCCGCCGCGGAACGCGCACGGGCCGTGGCGAACATGGACACCACGGTGCTCCTGTGCACCGCCCGATGCCGCGTGGCCACCGGCGACCTGGCCGGAGCGGCCCAACTCACGCGGATGGCCAAGGCTTCAGCCGCGCCCACCGCTGAACTGCTGGTGGAGGCCGCCGAACTGCTGGCCGAGGCGGGTGCATCCACGGAGGCGATGACCACGCTGGAACCCTGCCTCCGCCGCACGGACACGTCCACGGCCGTGCTGGAACAGGCCGCCCGCTGCCAATCGCGGGCGGGACGACCTCTGGATGCCGCGGCCACCTGGCAACGCCTGGCCTCCAGTCCGGCACAGCCCTGGCGCCCCTGCCTGATCGCCGCGGAGTGCCTGCTCGAAGCGGGAGACTCGGGCGAGGCACGCGCATGGCTCTCCCGTGCGGCCGATCGAGGCGCGCCGCCCGAGGAGGTGGCGCGTGTGGAGGCTCGACTGGCCGCCACGCCGCTCAGCGGATGGAGCGACCGCCGTCCAGAGGCACCAGCGCCCCGGTCATGAACGGGGCCTCCAGGCACAGGAATCGGACCAGCGCGGCCACGTGCGCCGGCTCGCCGGCCCGCCCCATCGGAATGCGCTGCAGGATGGCCTGTCGTGCCTCCGCAGGCATGGCGTCAGGCCACGCCACCACGCCCGGCAGCACCGCGTTCACGCGCACCTTGGGCGCCAGTTCGACCGCCATCTGCTGGACGCCCTGGTGCAGCGCAGCCTTGGACATCATGTAGGCGGCGTAGCCACGGACGGGCGTGCCGTGCGCATACGCGTCACCCACCGCCACCACGCTCCCACCACCCTCCAGCGACGAGGCCGCCAGCCGCGCGGAGAGCGCCTGCACCAGCAGCAGCGGCGCCACGGCATTCACCTGGAGCATCCGAAGCGCCTCGGTCCGGTCGACCTCGCCCCACGGCGAGGGCTCCCACGCCGCCGCCGAGAGCACCAGTGCGTCGAGCGGCGAGGAGGCCAGTTCCTCCGGAAGCCCGGTGCCGTCGAAGGTGGACAGATCCAGCTGCAGGGTGCGGCATCGCGCGCCCAGCGCCATGGCATCCGCCGCCACGCGCTCCGCGCCGTCCCGGTCCTGGCGCCAGCTGATCCACAGGTCGAATCCTGCGCGAGCCAGCTCCATCGCGATGGCCGCTCCCACGCGTCTGGATCCTCCGATCACGAGCGCCTTCCGTCTCACACCCCGCCCCCCATCCGCCTGGCCGATTCAGCCCACGCGTCCACAGGACGGTCCTTGGAAGGCGTTCCGGTGCCGACGCGGCGCCGACGCTGGCGGGCGCCACGCACCGCCAGCAGCATGGGAATGCCGAGCAGCACCAGCACCAGTGCCAGGAGTCCGGCCCCCAGCAGAAGCTTGGGAGCGGCGTCGGCGGGTGCCGACGTGCTCGAATCCTGGACGCGCGCCGAGGAAACGACCTGGGATGGAGCTTCCGCCTGTCCTTGGGGCCACCGCATGCGCGCAGGCTACCTCGCCCCTCAAGGCGTAGAATCCGCGTTGCGCTTCCGCGCACGCGCATGTTCCGACGATTCACGCCCCGACGACTCCTTATTTCGGCACTCTGGCTGGTCGGGCTGGTGGTGGCCGCATGGTCCACTCTCCGCGTGCCGCCGGTGCTGCGTCTGGTGATCCAGGCCGCGCTGGAGGCCAGCACCGGGACCGACGTGGAGGTGGTGGACGCGTCGTGGGACGGATGGGGCACGCTCTCAGTGGGACGGGTGCGTGTCTTCGCCTCCGACTGGCCGGGCGCCGCCGGCGAATTGCTCACACTCCGCGGCTTCCGCTCCTCGTTTCATCCGCTGGCGCTTCTGTGGGGACGCATCGATCTGGAGGACCTCCATCTCGAGAGCGCCTCGCTGCACATCGCCGAACGCGAGCGCCCGGACGCCGGCGAGCAGATCAACCTGCAGGCGATCCATCCTCCGACCGGCGGCCTTGGCCTCTCGCCCACGTTCCGAGTGCAGCGGATCGACCTGGGGCGCTTCACCGTCTCCAAGTATCTGGTCCACGGACCGGAGGTGGTCCGTCAGGGAGCGGATCGAGCGTTCCAAGGAGAGATGTCCGCCGACGAGCCGCCCAACAAGCTCCGCTTCCGGCTGGTCGAGGTGGACGCGTCGGACGCGCTTCCGGACGACGCGGTGGGTCCGCGCGCCGATCACCCCCCTGCCGAGCTTCCGGAGGGGATCAAGGTCTCCGGCCACTGGAACGACCGCACCTTCGAGTACGACTTCGAGGCGAACCGCCTGGACTTCTCGGAGACCGTCCGCCCCCTGCTGCCGCTGGCGCTCCAGCGCTCGTGCGACGCACTGGGCCTCCGCGGCACGGTGTCCGGCATCACCATGAGCGGTTCGCCGGCACGGCCCATCTCCTCGGCGCAGCTGCTCGTCTCCGACGTGGCGGTGAATCTGCTCAAGGTGGACGTCCCCGTGAAGTGGAACCGTTTCAGCGAGGGATCGCGCGGCGAGATCGTGGGCAAGCCGCGAATGGCCGTGGAACGGGGACGGATCCTGCTGCAGGGCGACCGCCTCTCGTTGCGAGATTTCCGCGGCAAGCTGGTTTCGGTGCGGGCGCAGGAGGAGGCCAGCTCTGAGGCCTCGGAGCGACCGATCACGGTCCCTCTGCCGGCGCAGCTGGACATGGATCTGGACTTCTCCGGCGTAGGCCAGCCGGCTCGACTGGAGGACGCGGAAGCGTGGTTCGAGAGCGCATTGGCGCACTGCGGCGTGGACATCCGGCTCGCGGTGAACGACTTCGCGCTCATGCCGGAGCGGGGCAACCGACCCTGGGCCGTGGAGCTTCCGGAGCAGGTGGTGAACGTCCTGGACAACTTCGGCGTGAAGGGCGGCCACATCGACATCCATGCGTCGGCGCGGCGGCCGGTCTCCGCGGCGTCGGCCCCGCCGGGCGAGTTCGAGATTTCTGGCAGCCTGCGCATCCACGGCGGCGAGGGAAAGTACGTGAACTTTCCCTATCCGCTGCGTGATGTGGACGCCGACATCGGCTTCAAGGGCGACACGATGGAGGTCCGTTCGCTCACCGCCGTGGGCAGCCGCAACTGCAGGATGGCCATCAACGGGCGCGTGGACGGTGCCGACGATGACGCGGGCGTGGACCTCACCGTGGAGACCAGGACCGCGGCCCCGATCGATCCCGCGCTGCAGAACGCGTTCCAGCCAGGCCCGCGCCGCATGTTCGAGCTGCTCTTCGCCCGGGATCTTCGCGAACGCCTGGTCCACGCCGGCCTTCTTCCGGCCGAGGGCACCGAACTGGGCGGCTCCTGCCACTTCCGCATCCGCGTCCAGCGCGAGCGCAAAGGCGGCAGCAGGGTGATGACCACCGGCGAGATCCTGGTGGCGGACGCACGGGTGCTGTGCTCGCGCTTCCCTTACCCGCTCCACGTCTCGAAGGGACGCATCGAGCTGAAGGACGAGTCCATCGTGCTTCCCGACAGGGAGTGGGCGTTCACCACCGCCGGCGGCGGATCCGGGAAGATCGACGGCGAGATCCGAATCCCGCGCGTGGGCGACGGCCGAGAGGCGCTGCCGAACGTCCACCTCACGGTGGTGAACGACCGCGTCAACCCCCTGCTGCTGGCCGCCATCCCACCGGAGGCGTGGGAGTCCGGCGCGGCGGCACCTGCGGGATGGCCGGGCGAGCGTTGGAGCGCGGCCGCGCAGGCGATGCGCGCGCTCCAGTTGGAAGGGACGCTGGACCTGGGCGGAACCATCGGATCGGGTCCGGATGGCGGCACCACGCTGAACCTGCTCGTGGAACTTCACGACGGATCCTTCCGCCCGCGCAACGGACCGGACCGCAGGCTGGAGGCGAGCGGTCTGCCGTGGCCCGAGGGGTTCGATCTGGACGCGGTGCGAGCCAAGGTCCAGATCACGGAACAGGAAGCCCGGCTGCTGACGCTGGAGGGAAGGGCCGGCGAAGGCACCGTGACGGCCACCGGACGGGCCGGCATGCGGCGTCGTGATCGGGAGCTGGACGCGCACCTGCGCGGTGCGCCCCTGGGACTGTGGCTGGCGCCCATGCTTCCGGAGCCGGTTCGCGCATCCGCCTCCCAGACGTGGCGGGCGTGTGCGGCGTCCGGATCCTTCGACGGCGACATCCACGTCCAGCAGACGGACGACGGCGCGGACCGCCGACACGCCACGTTCAGCAGCCGCGGCGTGCGGTTCGTCTCGGACGGCGTGCCGTGCGAACTCCGCATGCCACGGGGGACCATCTCGATCGAAGGATCCACCATGGGACTCCATGACGTGGAGCTGGAGGCGATCGCCGACGGCCGCGTGGCGGGATCCCTGCAGGCGGACGGCGAGATCGCGCTGGAGGCCTCGGGTCGGCAGGGTCTGTCGGGCTGCTGGAGCATCGAGCGCACCAACGCCCCTTTCTGGCCCGCAGCGCTTCGCGCCGCCAACCTGTCGGACCTGGCCGACCTGCACCGCCGATGGGACCCCACCGGGTCCGCGCACGGCGGACTGGAGGTGGGCGCGCGCCGACCGGACGGCGTCGAATGGCGGCTTCAGGTGGACACGGGCACGGCCTTCGTGGGATCTCCGGACGGCGTTCCGGTGGCCATGGAACTCTCCGAAGGCGCCAGCCTGTCCGTGGGCCCGGGGCGGCTGGGACTTCACGCCGCCCCCGGCTCCGCCGAGCCGGCGCTGCGTGGGCGGCTGCCCGGAGGCGAGTTCTCCATCGACGGGGAACTGGCCACGGGCCCGGGTGGTCCCGCCGACGGCGGATCGATGGAACTGGCCTTCGATCTGGGGCCGTTCGACCCCTCCGTCTCCCGCGTGCTGCCCGATGAACTGGATCAGGCGCTGCGCGCGATCGACCTCCGGGCCACCCACGTGAACAGCGACGGTCTGCGGCTGCTCGGGTGGACGGGCTCTCAAGCCACGCCGGGACTTCTGGGCGGCGTGGTGCTGCACGACGGCTCGCTCCAAGTGGGGGCGGAGATCGGGCGCATCCACGCACGCTTCGGCATCGACGCACGCGAGGGCCGGCCCGATCCGGTGCGGATCAAACTGGGCGGCGGCCACGGAACATTCGCCGTGCGCAACCGCTTCTTCGACGGCGTGGACGGAACGCTTCGGGTGTCGGAGGGCGCGCGTCGCATCGACATCGACCGGCTGACGGCCTCGCTCTACGGCGGGAGCGCCTGGGCCCAGGCGCGCATCGGCGGCGAACGCCGCGACTGGCAGCTGGAGATCGGCGTGGCGGGCGCGGCGCTGCAGGGACTGACACGGGGCGGCGACGGCACGCGGGCGTTCGCGGACCGCGGTGACGTGAGCGCGTGGCTCTCCCTTGGCGGCGAACTTGGCGTGGAAGGATCGCTGCGCGGCGTGGGACGGCTGGAGGCGGTGAAGGCCCGGATGGCGGAACTGCCGCTGGCCCTGCGGCTGCTGCAGGCCACGCAGCTGATGCTTCCGCTGTCGGACAGTCTGGACACCGCGGAGGCCAACTTCCACGTGCGCGGATCGTCGCTCCGATTCGAGCGGCTGGACCTGACCTGCCCCACGCTGAAGCTGCTCGGCTCGGGAACCGTGGACCTGGACAGCTGGAACGTGGCCCTCCGCTTCCGGAACCGCGGCACGCTGCCCCTGCTGAGCGACCTGTTCGGCGCCGCCAGCGACAACCTGTTCGTGATCGACGTGACCGGACCCGCCTCGGACCCGTCCGTCCACCTGACGCCCCTTCCGCCGCTGGGGCAGGATCCATCCACCCAACCCCTTCCGCCGCGCGTGGCCGCGGCGAGCCCGGAGCATCCATGAACGCGCATCCGCATCCGCACGACCCCACCGACGACGAATCGATCCGCACCCGCCTGCAGGCGCTGGTGCGCGACGCGGGCAAGACGGCCGGAAGCTCCGGCGACCCGGTGAAGGACGGGCGCCGCCGCCGGCACGTGGAGGAACTGGCCACCACGGCGCTCAAGCTGCTGGGCGACGGGCTGGACCTGGGACAGGTGAAGCTGCTGGAGCTGGCGCTGAAGGAGATGCGCCGCAGCTATCGCCTGTTCAACCGCTACCGCGGCGTGCGCAAGGTGAGCATCTTCGGCAGCGCCCGCACGCCCGAGGCGCACCCCGACTACCACTCGGCGCGCGAGTTCGGACGCCTGATGGCCGCCGAGAGCTGGATGGCCATCACCGGCGCGGGCGACGGCATCATGAAGGCCGGCCACGAGGGCCCCACGCGCGAGGCGAGCTTCGGCCTCTCGATCCGCCTGCCCTTCGAGACCAACGCCAACGACGTGATCGCCGGCGACGACAAGCTGCTCAGCTTCCGCTACTTCTTCACGCGCAAGCTCATGTTCGTGAGCCACTC
>CAZKHO010000039.1:0-17995 GCA_964552505.1 uncultured Bifidobacterium sp.
TCCCGACGCACCTGCTCCACCACCTCCTCGATGCGGGCGGGATGGATGCGGCCGTCGTTCACCAGCTTCTGCAGCGCCTCCGCGGCCACGGCCTGGCGCACACGGTCGAAGCAGCTGACCGCGATCACGCCCGGCGTGTCGTCGATGAGCACGTCCACGCCGGTCACCTTCTCGAAGTGGCGGATGTTGCGTCCTTCGCGGCCGATCACGCGGCCCTTCAGGTCCTCGCTGGGCACCTTGACGCTGCGCACCGTGCCGTCGCTGGCGCACTCGCCGGCGTAGCGCTGGATGGACATGAGCACGATCTCGCGGGCCTTCTCGCGGGCGCCCGCCTCGGCCTGCTGGATCACCTTCTGGGAGAGCAGCGCGGCGTCGCGCTCGGCGGAGACGCGCACCTCCGCCAGCAGCTGCTCGCGGGCCTGCTGCGCGGTCATGCCGGCCACGGCGGCCAGCCGGTCGCGCAGGTTGGTCTGGTCACGCTCCAGCGAGGCGCGGAGGTCGGCCTGGTGGCGTTCGAGCTCCTTCAGCGCGGCGTCGCGCTGGTCCAGGCGTTGCTCGCGCTGGGCCAGCTGGTCCAGTGTGCGGTCCAGCGACTCCTGGCGGCGGGCCGCGCGGGACTGCGCCTCCTCGATCTCGGCCAGCGCCTTGGTGACCTTGGCGTCCACCTCGGCACGGCGCTCGGCCACGCGGCGCTCGGCCTCCAGTTCCACGGTTCGGGCACGGGCCTGCGCCTCCGAGGCCGCGGCCTCCAGCAGCGCGGCGCCGTCGCGGCGGGCGCGGGCCATGCGAAGCGCGGCGAAGATCAGCAGCAGCGCGCCCGCGACGGCCAGCGCGCCACCCAGCAGGGGCGCGAAGGAAGCGGAAGCGCCCGAAGGGGGCGTGGAGGCCTGCGCAAGCGCGGCCCAGGCGAGCGTGGTGGGGGTCATGAGCGAACCTTGAACGGCCTGCCGGTGATCTGGCGGAGCCGGGAAGAGGAAGTGAGCGCCGATGAAGGCTCGGCGGGAAGGCTGCAGTATGGAAGCCGCCGGACCACGGGTCAACCGTGGAGGCCCGGACAGGCCCCTGGGCGCCCCTAGACTGGCCTGCATGCCGGCGGCGCTTCGTCGACTCAGCGACCTGCTTCCCACCAACCCGATCGTGCTTCGGCTGGTGGGGGTGGCGGGCCGCCGCCGCCGCGACCTGCTGGTGCGCGGCGGGGTGCTGGGCGCGCTCATGCTGCTGGTGCTGTTCTCGCTGCTGGGCGGGGACGCCACGCTGCGCGACCTGGCGCAGCGCGGCGCGCAGGCGTTCACGGCTATCAGCTACGGCCAGCTGGCCGCCATCTGCCTGGTCACGCCGCTGTTCATGGCGGGCGCGATCGGGCAGGAGAGCAATCCGCGCACCTGGGAGATCCTGCTCACCACGCCGCTGAGCAGCCTGCAGATCGTGCTGGGCAACCTGTTCGGGCGCGTGGTGTTCGCGCTGGCGCTGCTGCTGGCGGCCCTGCCGCTCTGTCTGGCGGCGCGCATCTTCGGCGGCGTGCGCGGAGGCAGCGTGGTGGCGGCGCTGGGCGTGAGCGCCTGCAGCGCCATCTTCCTGGGAAGCCTGGCCGTGCTGCTCAGCGTCACGCGAAGCGCGGGCAAGCGCGGTGTGTTCGCGTTCTACGCCGGCACGGTGCTGGTGCTGTTCGCCACGGGCGCGGCGGATCTGGCGCTGTCGAAGCCGGTGGCGGTGGGTTCCGACGCGCGGCACACCACCTGGCTCACGCCGCTCAACCCGTTCCTGGCGCTGCGGAGCGAGCTGGACTCCAACGCGTACCGGCCCTGGTCGCTGGCGCCGGCCGAGGCCGGCGCGCTGACGCGGGCGTGGCTTGGCCATCCCATGTCGGTGATGGTGATCGGTTCCATGGCCGCCTCGGTGGCCATGATCGCGGCGGCCACGCTTCGCGTTCGGCTGGTTGGTTCGCGCGTGGAGGCGTCCACCGGCTTCATCGGCCGTCGGCTGCGCGGCGTGAGCCGCACCGGCGAGCGGCCGCCGCGCCGCGTCTGGAACAACCCCGTGGCCTGGCGCGAGGCCAGCCTTCGACTCTCCACGCCGCTGGCCCGGGGTGCGCGCTGGATCGCGTTCGCCGCCGGTCTGGCGGCGGCGCTGGTGGTGCTGGCGCTCCACCGCGGCGGCACGCTGGACACGGAGCAGGCGCGGCTGGCGCTGGGTGCGCTGGTGCTGGGCGAGGTGGTGCTGGCGCTCCTGGTGGCCATCAGCGCCAGCGCCACGGCGGTGAGTCGCGAGCGCGAGGACGGCTCGCTGGACATCCTGCTCACCACCCCCATCCAGCCCGGCCCGTACCTGCTGGGCAAGCTGCGCGGACTCATCGTGGTGCTGTGGCCGGCCATCGCCACGCCGTCCCTCACGCTGCTGCTGGCCGCGCTGTACGTGCTGGCGGGCGGTCTGGGCGCGGCCGGCGTCTCCACGGAGGTGGCCTACGGCACCGGGAAGATCGTGGCGCCGCTGGTGCTGCCCGAGGCTGCGTTCACCTTCCCGTTCGCGTTCACCGGATTCGTTTCGTTCGCGGTGGTGATCGGGCTGCAGTGGAGCGTCTCCAGCCGAGGGGTGATCGGAAGCACGCTGTCGGCCCTGGGCGTGATCTCGGGGACGCTGGTGCTGCTGGGGCTGTGTGGTGCCGCGGGCGGCAGAGACATCGCGGGGGTGGGCGCGGCCATGAGCTGCCTCAGTCCGCTCAATCTGGCGTTTGCGGCGGTGGCGCCCGCCGCCGCGGTGCCCGCCTCCCTGCAGGAGGTGGGGGTGCTTCGAGTGGGCTTCGCCGCCGGCGCCGCCGTGGCGGCCGTCGGCTACGGCGTGGTCACATGGGCCACGCTGGCGTCCATCCGACGCAACTTCATGATGTCGGTGCGGCGGCTGTCGGGCCTGAAGTGACGGCCGGGGTCTCTTCCGCCATCAGCGCGCGAACGCGGGACAGCAGCGTGCGTTCGGCGGCCTCGTCGCGGCCGATGGGTGTCCAGAGGGTGGGTGTCCGGTCCGTGCCGTCGCGCGCCGCGGGCGGGGGAGGCTCCTTGGTGACGGTGACCAGCGTGCCGCTCCAGGTGCTGGGTCGGATGCCGGGCGTGAAGTTCCGTTCCACGAAGACGCGGGCGCGCAGCTCCACCGGTCCCTGCCAGGTCTCCAGGTCGAAGCGAGCGGTGTCCTGCGGCGAACCCGGCTGCGCCGCGCCGGTGAAGTCGCTGGTGCCGTCGATGGCTTCGGGTTCCCATCCCACGGGCATGAAGACGAAGCGGACTCGGCGGCGCTCGAACTGCAGCGTGGCCTGCGCCACCTGCTCGAAGCCGCTGTGGTCGGTCCGCCACGGCTCCAGCAGGCTGCCGATGTCGCGGGGCTCGGTCTCGATGATGCCGTTGCCGCGGTCGGCCAGGAGCGGCGGCATGCCCTGCTCACGGCCCGCCTCGATGCAGGCGCGGAACGTGCGGGGGTAGTCGGCGGCGGGCAGCTGCATGCTGGCCTCGCCCTCCATGGTGTGGCACGCCGCCAGCGGCAGCGCCGTCAGGGCCAGGGTGAGGAGGGCAGGGTGGAAGGCACGGCGCCGCACGCGGCCCGCAGTGTAATGTGGGGCCCTTCGCATGATCCCCATGCTGCTGCGACGACTGGCGCTGCTGCCGCCGCTTCTGCTGGCGATCTACACCATCACCTTCGCGCTGGCGTGGCTGGCCCCCGGCAATCCCCTGCAGAACCCGGAGGGGCGCCGTCCGCCGCCGGAGATCGCCGAGGCGATGAAGCGTCAGTACCACCTGGACAGCCCGATGTCCTTCTATGTGGAGTACCTGGGGCGCGCCACTGGCGTGAGCTGGGCCATGGGAAAGGCGCCGGAGCCCTTCGACCTGGGCCCCAGCCTTCGTCAGCCGGGCTGGACCGTGAACGAGATCCTGGCGCAGGCGCTGCCGGTGAGCGTCACGCTGGGCGCGGCGGCCATGCTGCTGGCGCTGGTGGCGGGGCTGGCCGCAGGCACCGTGTCCGGCCTGCATCCGCGAGGGCCCGTGGATGCGCTGGCCCAGGTCTTCGCCATGGTGGGGATCAGCCTTCCGGGTTTCGTGACGGGTGCCGCGCTGCTGATCGTCTTCGCCGCATGGCTGCGCTGGTTCCCCGTGGGCGGCTGGGGAAGCCTGTCGGCGCTGGCGCTTCCGGCCGTGGCGTTGGCACTCCCGTTCGCGGCCACCATCGCGCGGATGACCCGCGTGGGCATGATCGAGCAGATGGCCAGCGACCATGCGCGGACCGCGCTGGCCAAGGGCATGACCCGCGGACAGGTGGCGCGACGGCACGCGCTGAAGAACGCCTGCCTGCCGGTGCTGAGCTGGCTGGGACCGGCCACGGCCGCAGCGTTCACGGGCAGCTTCGTGGTGGAGAAGGTCTTCGCGGTGCCGGGCCTTGGGCGCCACTTCGTGGACGCGGTGCTGGCCAAGGATCTCACCGTGGTGATGGGAGTGACCCTGGCCTACGGCACGCTGGTGGTGCTGCTGAACCTGGCGGTGGACCTGCTCTACGCGTGGATCGATCCGCGCATCCGAGCCGGCTGAGCGCGGACGGATCTCACCTGGACGGCCGCAGCCGCAGCCGTCCCGGGTACTGCTCCAGCCTGGGGTGGCGGCTGACGCCCTCCAGACGCGACGGATCGAACATGTACACGGTGACGTACTGGCAGATGGGCACCATGGGCAGGTCGCGCTCCACCAGGATCCGCTCCGCCTGCTGCAGGATCTGCGCGCGGCGCGCGGGATCGCGTTCGTCCTGCGCCTGGTCCAGCAGGGCGTCGTATTCGGGGCAGGCGTAGCGCCGGTCGTTGTTGCCGTCGTCGCTGCGGGCCAGTTCCAGCCAGGTGGTGGGATCGCCGTAGTCGCCGAACCATCCACCGCGCGCCACCATGAAGTCGCCCTTCTTCAGCGCCTCGCTCAGGCTGCGTGGCTCGCGGGCGCGCGTGGCGCAGCGGACGCCCAGCGCACGCTGCCACATGTCGGCGATGGCCGCGCTCATGTCGCGATAGCGCGGACTGTTGGACGGATAGGCGATCTCCACCGTGGGGAAGGACTCGCCGGCGGCGTCGCGCACCTCGCCGTCGCGCACGGTCCATCCGGCCTCCGCAAGCTGGTGCGCCGCGCGCGCCGGATCGAAGGGGAGGCCGGTGGGCGGCGTGTAGCCGGGCAGCGCCCCCACGGGCACCAGCGATCCCGCCACGCGCTCGCCCAGCCGCGTGATGCGGTCCACCAGCGCCTGCTTGTCCACGGCCAGCGCGAAGGCGCGGCGCACGCGCGCGTCGGCGAAGGGGTTGGCGCGCCCGTCCGCCAGGCGGGGCCGGCAGTTGAAGCTGAAGAAGTCGGTGCCGAAGGCGTCCAGCACGTGCAGGTTGGTGCGCGTGCCGGCACGCACCTGTTCCAGCATGTCCCCGCGGTACTCGGCCAGCGTGTCGGTGAGCCAGTCCACGGCGCCGTTCTCGAAGGCCAGCACCGCGGTGTTGGGATCCTCCACCGGAAGGATGTCGATGGATCGCACCGCCACGTTGGCGGCGCCGTGGAAGCGCTCGTTCCGCTCCAGGCGCAGCAGCCGCTTGGGCCGCCACTCCGCCAGCCGGTACGGGCCGTTGCCCACCAGCGTGCCGGCGCGCGTCCATCGTGCGTCCTGCACCATGCGGCCGGTGGCGGGGTCCAGTCTGGAGAAGCGCTCCACCAGCGCGGCGGGCACCGGGAAGGTGGCGGGGAAGGCGCACAGCTGCAGCCAGTGCGGCACGGGACGCTCCAGATCCACCACCAGCGTCCGGTCGTCGGGTGCGCGCAGGCCCAGGTCGGACGCCAGGCGACGCTGCGTCTCCGCCCACAGCGCCTCGGCCTTCGCCGCATCGCAGCCCTCCCTGGCCAGACGCGCCAGCGCCGCCTCGCGCCAGGCGAACAGCGCGCGTGCTCCGCGGACGTTCAGCAGAAAGCCGGCGTAGTCGCTGGCCAGATCGGGCAGCACCGCGCGGCGCCAAGCGCGCACGAAGTCCATGGCCGTGAGCGGCGATCCGTCGCTCCACAGGAGACCGGGACGAAGCCGGAAGGTCCAGGTGCGTCCGTCGTCGGAGACGCTCCAACCTTCCGCGGCCGCCGGGCGCACCTGGCCGGTGTCGCCGTCGATCTCCGTGAGGCCCTCGAAGAGCGCACGCGCCGTCCGCACGTCGTGCTGGTAACTGAGCCGCTGCGGATCCAGCGAGAAGGGTTCGGCCGTGTTGGCCAGGACCAGTTCGGCGCGCGGAGGGGAGCGGTCCAGCCAGAGCGCGCCGGCCAGCAGCGCCACCAGCAGCAGGATGGGCGCCAGCAGCCTCACCGGTGGCGGGGCCGCACGCGGAGCATCACTTCTTCGCCGGCTTCTGCTTGTCGTCGGAGCTGAACATGGACGAGAGGGCCTTGGCCACCTCGCGGGCGCCCGCCAGTTCGCGGGCCGCGTCGGCGGTCTTGCCCTCGGCGGAGAAGCGCAGGGCGTTCACTGCCGAGAGCAGTTCGCGAAAGTCGGCGCTCTGCCCGATGTCGTCATGGTCCTTGCCGGACATCTTGACGCACTGGTCCCGGATGCCGATGAGCGCACGGAAGGTGGCGCCGGCGAAGTCCTCCTGTCCGGCCTCGCCCGCCCGCTTGGCCGTGACCTTGGCGGCGGTGATCAGGGTCATCAGCGCGCTTCGAGCTTGCGGGGCCATCTTGGCGCCGTCCGCCGCCGTCATCAGGGTGCAGAGCGCCTCGACCAGTCGCGCTGCAGCCAGGGGCGACGTCTCCTCCGCCACGTTTCGGCCGATCTCGCGGGCCAGGCCTTCGGCGTCCGAGAGCGGCGCGTCCTTGCCTCCCAGCATGGCCGTCAGCATGGCGCCGGCCGCAATCCGGACGCTGGCCACGGGCTGCTCCTTGGCGTTGCACTCCTTCAGCATCAGATCCAGCGCCTCGGGGCAGCGGATGGCACGGAGAACGAACAGGGCGTTGGTGGCCCGGTACCCCTGGCCTGAGCGCGCGATGCGGACGATGGACGGCTCCGAAGCCTTGAAGAAGGCGTTGTAGAAGACCGGCGTGCAGTCCTTGCTGGACAGCAGGTCCGTGGCCGACTTGCGCGCTTCGCGGATGGACTCGTCCGGTCCGGTCTCGATCTGCCCGAAGACCCAGCCGGTGAAGTCGGAGATGGCCTTGCTGCCCGTGGCGTCCGGGGCCTTGGACATGCTCACCGGAGGTGCCGGCGGCGGGGCGGGCTTGTCCGCTCCGGTCGCCAGGGCGAAGCAGAGGGCCAACGGCGCGAGCAGCGGAAGTGCAGGCATGGGAGGAGGGAACGCTACCTCGCGCGCGTCGACAGTGTCAACGCCACGGCCGTACACTCCGTGGATGATTCCTGCCGCCGCCCTCCTTTTCGCCGCGGGGCTGGCGCTGGGCGGCACCGAGGCCCTGGAGCAGGACGCCTCGCAGCGCCTCAGCGTGGCCTGGAACCGTGCCGCGGTGAGCCTGATCACCAGTCCTTCGCAGCCGGAAGCGCCGTGCTTCCACGCGGCTCTGGAGGTGGCGCTGGCCGCGGCCGAGCTGGCGCCCAACGACGCGGAAGCGTGGCGCTGCGTGCAGACCATGGCGGAACTGGACGGCGAGAGCGACGCCGCCGCGGCGGCGCTGGCCCGCGCCGTGAAGGAGCTGAACCGGCTCGACCCCGACGACCCGTTCGTGCAGCTGGCGCGGCTCTCCGGCGCCGCCGAGCGAGGCACCACGGCGGACGACCGCGTGGCGGCCTATCAGAAGTTGCTGCAGCCGGGAACGCGCGAGCGCATCGCCGCACCGGTGGCCGCTCGTCTGGCGTTCGATCTGGCGCTGCTGGAGAAGCGGCGCGGCAAGCCGGACGCGTGGTCGAAGTGGCTCCGCGAGGCGGTGGCCATCGATCCGTCGTTCCCCATGGCTGCGGAGACCCTGGCTGGCTTCGAAGCCGGACGTGGCGCTCCGGCGGCCGAGGTGGCGGCGGCGCTGGTGACCGCGGTCACGGCGGATCCGGGCAGCGTGGCCAACGCCAACGCCCTGGCGCGCGTCTGTCTGCAGGAAGGCCTGTACGACGAGGCGCAGCGGCTGCTGGAGCTGGCCGTGAAGACCGCCTCGCTGGACCTGGACCAGCTGCTGGTGGACGATCTGCTGGCCGACCGCGCGCTGGCGCTCTGGCTGGACGGTCGTCGTGACGACGCGATGGCGGTGCTGGAGGAGCGTCAGGCCGAGGTGAACGCCGCGCTGCGCCGCAAGCTGGGCGACAGCACCGCTTCGCGCACCCAGAAGGACGAGAACGCGGGACCGCGCGTGACGCTGCCGGTCTCGCTCACCACGGTGCGTGCGGCCATCGGTCGCAGCATGAACAGTCCCAAGGCCGACGAGATGGTCAAGGAGGCCGTCCGCGGACTGGACGACCAGCGGCAGGCCGAAGGCATGGACAAGGATCCTGCGGCCACCGCGGCCATCGACCTGCGCAAGGCGTGGGTGCTGGCCACGCTGGGCGACGCCTCGGAAGTGCCTGCGCTGCTGGAGTCCGTGGAGCGTGTCTCGCCGCTCACCCCGGCGGCCAAGGCGCGCTTCGACGGCTGGCTGAAGCTGCGTCAGGAGAAGTTCGAGGACGCGGTGGCCGTGCTGCAGCCCGTGGCCGCGGAAGACGCGTCGGCGCGGGTGGGGCTTGGCATGGCGCTGGCCGCGCTGGGACGGAAGAAGGAGGCGGCCACCGCCTTCGTGTCGGTGGTCCGGCAGAACCGCGACAACCTGGTGGGCGCGTGGGCCGCGGACCGGCTGCAGGAACTGGTGAAGATGCGTGTGCCCGCGCCGCCCGAATCCGGCGCCGTGCGCGAGGCCGTGGCGCGCATGCCCGGTGGCGTGCTGGCGCTGGCCAAGGAGCAGGCGCAGGCGCTCAACTGCTCGGTCACCTTCGGCAACCCCGCCACCTGCCTGGATCCCATTCCGCTCACCATCCGCGTGCAGAACCGCACCTCGCTGCCGCTGGAGATCACGCCCGACGGCCCGGTCGAGAGTCGCGCGGCCGTGCTGCTGGACGTGCTGGTGATCGGCGGCAAGCCCGCGCCGCTTCCGCCGTGGATCTGCCCCCTGGACCGCCGCATGCGGCTCATGCCGGGCGAGACGCTGGACTTCACCATGGACATGGCGCGCACCGCGCTGGGGCAGGTGGTGCTGCAGGACGCGGTGAAGGGGGTGATCGTGGAGGCGCGCATGATCACCAACTTCCGCCTCACCAGCGAGCGTGTGCAGGCCGGCTTCATGGGCAACATCGCCACCTCCACGGTGCTCCGCATCCCTTCGGTCAAGGTGAACGCCGGCTGGCGCGAGGACGCGCTGGGCGAGATCCGCGAGCCCGACCAGCCCAAGGATCTGCCCAAGCTGGTGATGCTGGCCTACGACCTGGCGGGCCGGGCGGAGGCCGGCGAGAAGGATCTGGAGTCCTCGTGGGCCGCGGTGAACGAGGCGTGGAAGAAGCTGCCTCCGGTTTCGCAGGCCTGGGCGCTGATGGCCCTGCCACGCGGGCGCGCCGTGGAGCTGGCGCCGCTGCTGGAGGCGGCCCGTCTGTCCACCGACGAGCGCGTCCGTCTGAGCTACCTGCTGGGTTGGGTGGAGAGCCCGGACGACACGCAGCTGGCCGCCGCCACGCGCACCGGAGGACGCCTGGGCCGCGCCGCCGACGGTGTGCGAGCCATGCTGCAGGCCATCGCTCGCGACGCGGCGGACGTGAATCAGAGGTCGGACGACCTGGGCGTGCTGCGAGGCGCCGGATCCGAAGCGCCCAAGTCACCCTGAGGCAGCGTGACGGCCGGCGGCCAGTCCGCTCCGGTGGCCATGCCATCCGGCGACGTCATCGGTTCCATCCGACGCGTGCGCATCGCCTGACCCAGGCGCCGTGCCAGGGGCGGCGCGGACGCCAATCCCAGCGGCACCACCAGCAGCACTTCCACGGCGCGATTCAGCAGTTCGGCGGCCAGCGCATCCGGCGTGGCCACGCCCGCCACCGACGGCGCCAGGAGGCCGGTCACCCATTCCCGGATGCCCAGTCCGTTCCCCAGCAGCGGCACCGTGTTGGCGGCGCTGGCGGCGCAGGCCAGCGTCAGCGCGGAGACGGCGTCGACCGGCTTGCCCACCAGCGCAAAGCATGCGGCGCACCGCAGGGCGGCCAGCAGCACTTCGGTCATGCGAAGAAGGAAGGCGCGGCCCAGCGGTCGCAGCCGGAACCCAGGCTCCATCCAGAGCGGCAGCAGCAGCAGCGTGGACGCGGGTGCCGCCAGCCACGAGAGCCCGCCCAGTCGCACCAGGAACAGGCCCAGGACCAGCCACAGGGACGCTCCCAAGGTGAGCAGCGTGGCCTGCACGGCCACCAGCACGCCCACCGCCACCGGTATCTCGTGCACTCGGTGCAGGTACGCGATCCGGCCCACCAGTCCGGGCTGCAGGGGCACCAGGTTGCCCAGGGCGCTGGCCATGGTGAGCGCGCCCATCTCGCCCAATCCCACGTCACTGGTGGGCGCGGCGCGGCGCGTGAGCCCCCACTGCACCGCAGTGGTGGCGGCGCAGGTGACCAGCACGGACGCGGGCAGGGCGACCGCCCAGACGGGATCCGGATTCCGAAGGGACGCCCACGCCGACTCGGCCGCCTCCCGATGTCCCGCCACGGCCCACACCGCGGCCGCCAGCAGCCCGGCGCCCAGCAGGAACGCCGTGCGCCGCCGCCGTGATGGTCGCGATTCGCGCATGCGTGGGCGCGGCGAAGGCTCAGGCCGTCGGCTGCGGGGCGGGATCGGGGGTGATGCCCAGGTCCGCCACCGTGAACAGCGCGTCAAAGGCCACGCCCTCGGCCTGCACATGGGCGCGAGCCCCCTCCATGCGGTCGATGGTGCAGATCACGTGCGTCACCTGGGCGCCGGCCTCGCGGAGCACCTTCACCGCCTCCAGGGCCTGTCCACCCGTGGTGGCCACGTCCTCCACGAACACCACGCGATCGCCCCGATCCAGCTTGCCTTCCAGCTGCTTGCTGGTCCCGTAGTCCTTCCGGGCGTTGCGCACGAAGAGGCAGGGCAGGCCGCTGGCCATGCTGGCGGCGCTCACCAGCGGGATGCCGCCCAGTTCCGCGCCGGCCAGGCGCACGGTGCCCTTGGGCACGCGTTCCGCGAACAGCCGGCCCAGTTCCCGCAGGATCTCCGGGCGCGTGCTGAAGAGGTACTTGTCCAGGTAGTAGTGGCTGGTCTTGCCGCTGCGCAGCGTGAAGGTGCCGCGCAGCAGGGCGACCTTGGCGATCTCGGCGGCGATCTGGGTGCGGTCCATCCGGGCAGGATAGAGGCGCATCCGGTCCGGAGCGTCGTGACGGCCACGATCCTGGCCAACTACACTCCGGGCCTCCATGGCGTCCGTCTGCTTCTACTTCCAGGTGCACCAGCCGTTCCGGCTGCGGCGCTATTCGGTGTTCGACACCGATCCCTTCTACTTCGACGCCACCGCCAACGAGGGCATCCTGCGCAAGGTGGCGGACAAGTGCTACAGACCCGCCACCACCAAGATCCTGGACCTGATCCGGCGGCACCAGGGGCGCTTCCGCGTGAGCTACGCCATCAGCGGCGTGGCGCTGCAGCAGTTCGAGCAGTGGGCCCCGGACGTGATCGACCTGTTCAAGCGTCTGGCGGACACCGGGGCCTGCGAGTTCATCGCCGAGACCAGCCACCACTCGCTCAGCTTCCTGTTCAGCCGCGCCGAGTTCGAGGAGCAGGTGGCCATCCAGGAAGGCATGATCAAGCGGCTGTTCGGCCAGACCCCGCAGGTCTTCCGCAACACCGAGCTCATCTACTCCAACGAGGTGGGCGGGCACGTGGCCTGGATGGGGCGCCACCGGGGCGTGATCTGCGAGGGCGTGGACCGGCTGCTGGGGTTCCGCAGCGCCAACTATCTCTACCGCACGCCGGCGCACGGGACGCCGCCCGGCAAGAGCCCCATGACGCTGCTGCTGAAGAACTACCGGCTCAGCGACGACATCGCCTTCCGCTTCAGCGACCGAAACTGGAAGGAGTGGCCGCTGACCGCGGAGAAGTTCGCCCGGTGGGTGAACCAGATCAACGGCGACGGCCACGTCTGCAACCTTTTCATGGACTACGAGACGCTGGGCGAGCACCAGTGGGGCGAGACCGGCATCTTCGAGTTCCTGGACGCGCTGCCCGAGAAGGTCTATGACGTGAACCCCGGACAGAACGAGTTCCTCACCCCCAGCCAGGTGCTGGACAAGTACGCGCCCGTGGGTGACTACGACGTGCCCAAGCCCATCAGCTGGGCCGACACCGAGCGCGACCTCAGCGCGTGGCTGGGCAACCCGCTCCAGGACAACGCCATCCAGGAGATCTACCGGCTGGAGCCCGCGGTGCGCGAGAAGCACGCGCAGGGCGACCCGTGGATCCTGGAGGACTGGCGCAAGCTGACCACCAGCGACCACTTCTACTACATGTGCACCAAGTACTGGGCCGACGGCGACGTGCACAAGTACTTCAGCCCCTACGACAGCCCGTACGACGCGTACATCAACTACATGAACGTGCTCGACAACCTGCGGACGCGGGCGGGGGTGTGAGGGGCGGGGCCGAGCGGCGCCGTCCCGGACGGCTGCCGTGGGCAGGATGCGACGCGCGCAGTGTTAGACTCGCGGCATGACGCAGACCAGCGAGACGGGAAACGTGGATCTGGCCGCCTCTCAGGGCATGTCGCTGCTGGATGTGGCGCAGTTCCTGAAGCGGCACGCGGTCCGCATCGCGGTGTGGGTGTTGCTGGCGTGCGGCCTGGCGGGAGGCGTGGTGCTGGGCGTGCGTGCGGGACTGCCCAACACGGTGATCGCCAGCCAGACCATCCGGTTCACCTTCACGGGCTGTGATCGGGGCGAGTACCCCAACGGCATGCCGTTCAGCCCCAAGGACCTGCTGGCGGCGCCGGTGCTGGAGCAGGTGCGGACCGGGCTGGGGCTTCCCAAGGATCTGACGTCCTCCGAGTTCGCCTCGCGGATCACCATCTACCAGTCCAGCCGGGAGCTGCAGCTGCTGGAGATGGAGTATCAGCAGAAGCTGGGCAACAGCAAGCTGTCGCAGCCGGAACGCGAGTCGCTGGAGCGTGAGTACAAGGCCAAGGCCGACGCGTTGCGGGACAAGATCTTCATGGTGAGCTTCGACGCCACGGGCCTGGGCCTGAGCGCGGCCACCTGCGAGCAGGTGGTCTCGAAGATCCCGGAGGCCTGGGCCGCCTTCTCGCAGACCACCAAGGGGGTCAAGGATTACGACCTGCCCATCGTGACGGCGGTGGCGCTGTCTTCGGGTGAGCAGGGCGACTATCTGGTGCAGGCGGAGCTGCTGCGGTCCACCTCGCGGCGCCTGTCGTCGGCGGCCAAGCAGTTGCAGGGGCTTCCGGGCGGCAACCTGGTGAGGGACTCCAGGAAGTCGTCGCTGAGCGACCTTTCGGACGAGGTGGAGGCCAACTACCGGATCCGCGTGCTTCCCAACTACATCAACTACCTCAGGCTGGCGTTCAGGGCGGAACCGGAGCGTGTGCGGGAGGTCTTCGACACCCGCATCGAGACGCAGGGACGAGCCGTGGCGCTCTCCAAGTCGCGGGCTGAGAGCATCGCGGAGGCGTTCCGTGCGTACCTCTCCCTGAACGCGGGCGGCACCGTGCCCGCGGGCACCGTGCCCGCCGGTTCGGGCGGCTCGCCGGCACTCGGACTGGGCGGTCAGATGCCCGCCATCATGAGCCTTTCGGAGGGATTCTTCGACAAGGTGATCGCCCAGGGCATCCAGTCCAAGGACGTGGAGTACCGACAGAAGCTGAACGAGCGCCAGATCGAGTCGGCACTGTCGGTGCTGGAGAGCCAGGACGCCCTGGACTTCGACAAGTGGATGCTCAAGCAGGTGGCCGAGTCCCCGCAGGCAAGTCCGCCCATGCTGGAGCGTGTGCAGGCGGACGCCAAGGTCACGGCGGAACAGCTGCAGGCCTTCGCCGCGCGACTGGCCGAGTTCCATCGCCTGCTTTCGGAGCGCAATCTGAACGCCGCCTCGCAGCTGTACCGCAACGAGGACCCCATCACCGTGGTGAGCAGCAACGCACTGAGCCTGGCCCGGATGGTCAGCGTCACCGTGGCCGCCGGCGCCGTGGCGTTCTTCCTGGCCGTGCTGTCCGGGCTGGGTGCGGACCGGGCTCGGTTGCGCGCCGCTCGCTGAATCAGGAGCGCTGGGTTGGCGCCGGATCCGCCGCCTGCGGCATGCAGGCCAGCGTGGCGGTGATGGCGCCCACCGTCAGGAACCCTCCGGACTGCTGATAGCCGTCGAACGCCGCCGCGATCAGCCAGAGAAGCGTGGCACCGAACGCGGTGATCCGGATCGGCTGCTCCACCACCCGCTGCAGCGCCTCGCGCATCATGAGCGTGATCCATCCGATCAGCAGGCATGCGCCCACCAGCCCGGTTTCCGCCAGGGCCTGCACATAGGTGGAGTGCACCATGCCCACCTTGGTGAGGTCATGTTCCGGACTTCGGATGAGGGTTTCCGCGGAGATGGAGCGTTGGATTCCACCCACCCCCACGCCAAGCAGCGGCCGTTGCGTCCAGCCTTGGACGGCCATGCGCCACATGGCGATCCGATACTCGGAGGTGACCTCGGTCGGGGCGTCGATGGTCTCCCGAACCTCCCGGATGGCCTGGGAAACCTTCGCCTGAAGCTGGGACTTGGCGAAGGTGGAGACGCCCGCCAGGATGACCGCTCCCATCACGCAGCGAAGCAGCGCGCGCCGAAGCCATGTCCGGCTGGTCCAGGCCAGCACCGCGTTCGCCACCACCAGTTCCACGGCCACCGCGATCACCGACGCCCGTGTGGCCGACCACACCAGCGCGGTCGACGACAGCACCGCCATGGGAAGGCAGGCCAGAGCCCTGCGCCACCCCGCCAGCACGGCCAGCATCAGCCAGAAGCTGATGGAC
The DNA here is from genome assembly GCA_964552505.1 of uncultured Bifidobacterium sp. Taxonomy (GTDB): domain Bacteria; phylum Planctomycetota; class Phycisphaerae; order Phycisphaerales; family SM1A02; genus SYAC01. The sequence goes on from CAZKHO010000039.1 coordinate 15,001, forward strand.
ACGGCGTCCCAGAGGCCCGTCTGCGTGGAGGAGGTCCAGACCGAACCCTGAGCGAACTTGTCCGCCACGGGCCAGCCCCACCGCATCTGCACCGCCTGCAGCACCTGCAGCAGGGTGGTGCCGGTCAGCAGCGCCGCCACCAACAGCCACCAGTGGCGCCGGAGTGGCCACAGCACGGGAATCCATGTCAGCACTCGGACCGCCTTCAGCTGCGAGGCACCCGCCCATGGATCGCTCGACCAGAGCAGGCTGCACCAACTCCATGCCACCCAGGCCGCCAGCCCGCGCACCCACGGGCGGTCCCAGAGCTGGGCGCCACCTGCCGCCAGCCGGCGCCAGGACGGCGCGGCGCAGGCCAGGGCGATCACCAGGCCGATGTTGCCTGTGGCGGTGGAGATGGGCTGAAGCGCGATGCCCAGCATCGCGCCGGCCACGTGCACGCGGTCCCAGTCCGGCGTCCGTGCGGACATCCGTTCCGGAATCGCATGGTCGATCGCGCGCATCGCGATCGATCGTAGCAGCGGCCGTCAGAGGCCCAGCGCGTGCAGCACCACCGCGTCCACCACGCGGCGATCGAACCTTGCTCGCGCCTGTTCGTGGGCGTTCCGCCCCAGTCGCTCACGCAGGGCGGCGTCCGAGCCCAGCTCGATCATCGCATGCGCAAGGCACCCGGCGTCACCCACGGTCACGATCCGCGTCGCGTCTGGTCCGGGCACTTCGCCGCAGCCTGGCGCGTCGGTGGTGATGACGGGTCGTCCCATGGCCATCGCCTCCAGCATCACCTTGCTGGTCCCTTCGCGATGGCTGGGAAGCACGAACACGCTGCAGTCCGCCAGCGCCGGTCGCACGTCGTCCGTCTCCGGCAGGTGCTGGACGGGGCCGTGTCGGAGCAGAGACTCCAGTGCGGCCGCGTCCATGGCGGAAGGATTGGCGTCATGCAGCGGCCCCAGCCAGCGGAACGAAGCGCCCGGAAGGCGGGGCGCGACCATCCGTGCCGCCGCGAAAAACTCGGGAAGTCCCTTCTCGCGAAGGGGACGCGCGATCATCAGGAAGCGCGCGCCCTCAGGGAGCGGCGTGGCCGCGAAGCGATCCAGATCCACGCCCGATCCGGCGATCATCCGTACGCGCGGCGCGTGGCTGGAGCGAAGCGCACCGCCGCGCTCCAGTTCCCGCCGATCCGAGTGATTCTGCAGGAGGATGACGTCGCACGCGTCGAAGGCCCTCCGATACAGGCGGCACTTGGCGATCCGCGCCAGCCGTTCCCGCAGCCCGGTTCCGATGAAGCCGTGGCCAAGGCCGGTGACCATGCCCACCACGCGCGGGACGCCGGCCTCACGCGCCGCCAGCGTGGCAAAAGCCAGCGGCTTCGGGTTGTAGGCCAGGAGCGCGTCGGGGCGCTCGTCACACAGCGCGCGGCGCACCGCACGGCGATAGACCAGATCGCGCCACGGGTTCATGCCGCCGCCGTCCAGCGGCACCGGCACGCATCGGACGCCCGCGTCCGACAGCGTCCGCATGTCCGCTTCCAGGGCGGGTCCGGTGACGGCGACCACCTCATGGCCGCGCGCCTGCGCCTCCCGGATCAGGCTGCCACGGAACGCCAGAACGCGGTTGGCGTCCCGGCCCACCAGCGCCAGCTTCATGACGACGCCTCCCAACGAAGGCTCCAGGCCGCAAAGACCACGCACGCCCATGCGCGTTCCGCCTGGGCGTCATCGCCCTCCATGAGGCCTCGCCAGCACGCGTCCACGGGGTGGCACTCCAGCAGGGGATGCTGCCGGATCGCGCGTGACCCAAGCAGATCACGGGCCCAGGCCTGCAGCGGCCCGCGGAGCCAGCGAGCCAGGGGAACCGCAAAGCCGGACTTGGCCGACGACAGCCCGATCGCAGGCGCCCGACGCGCCAGCACCTGACGCAGAAGCCACTTGCCGGTGCCACCGCGGACCTTCATGGGCGGAGGCAGCCGATGAGCGAATTCCACCAGCCGATGATCGAGCAGCGGAACACGTACCTCCAGTCCCACCGCCATGCTGGCCCGATCCACCTTCACCAGCGCATCGTCCGGCAGGTATCCCGCCAGATCCATCGCCTGCATGCGGCGCAGGAAGTCCGGCAGGGTGGGAGCCCGATCCGTCACCCACCAGGATCCAGGCCGCGCCTGCACGGAGAGCGGTGGGTGCGCCCAGGTGGTGGTGACGGCGTCATAGGCCGCAGCTTCGGAATCCGCCCGGAGCGTCTCCGCCAGCTTTCGGAATCGGTCTCCGGGTCTTGGACCGAGCGTTCCTCGCGGAAGCATCCAGGAGAGTGCGTTCGTTCCCAGCAGATCCATGCCGGCCGCCGCGGCGTGGCGCATGGCGCGCGGCATCCGCCGGGTGCGTGACCAGAGCGCGGCAGCCATGCGGTGTCGGTTGTAGCCGGCGAACACCTCGTCGCCACCGTCACCCGCCAGCGCCACGCGGGCCGATCGTGACGCAAGCGCGCTCAGACGGAGCGTGGCCATGGCGCTGGCATCGGCAAACGGCTCGTCGAAGGCTTCGGCCACCTGCACCGCCAGCGGCAGGGCCTCCGCATCCTCCAGATGGTGGATCTGGTGCTGCAGGCCAAGCGCCTGGGCGTGACGCGCGGCCGCGGAGGACTCGTCCAGTTCCGGATCCCGCGGCGCCACTGTGAGCGCCTGCAGCGTGGTCAGGCGAGGTTTCGCCAGAGCCGCCACCAGCGTGGAGTCCACACCACCCGAGAGGAAGCATGCCACGGGTGCATCGGAAAGCAGGTTCTCGTCCACCACCTGTGTGAGCAGGGAGTCGGCCTCCTCGATCCACGCGGCGTCCGATCGACCGGCGTCCTGATCCTGGTGCGCGCTGTCCAGCGGTGACCAGTAGCGATGCAGGCGCACCCCGCCACCTGCCAGATGCAGCTCCAGACGACAGCCTGGTGGCACCTTCCGCACACCTCGCCAGATGCAGTCGGAGCCCGGAACACAGGATCGTGCAAAGAA
>CAZKHO010000040.1:0-17825 GCA_964552505.1 uncultured Bifidobacterium sp.
AGACCGGCAAGCGCATCGACGTGCGCATCAGCGAGGCGATCTCGGGCGACCGCGTGGACCTGTACGGCTACGACGACCGCGGCGCCGACGTGGAGATCGAGCGCCTGCCCTCCCCGCCGCTGCCGCGGCTGGACGAGCTGCCCGAGGAGCCGCCCGAGGAGACCCACGAGCACGCCGCCGAGGGCGCCGAGCCGGGCGAGCCGCGCCGTCGCCGCCGCCGCCGCAAGAAGGTGCAGCCGGCCGACGCCACCGCCATGCTGCTCTCCGGCGCGTTCGACGACCTGCCCGAAGTGGCCGACGACGAGCCCAGCGTGCTGGTGGCGCTGCGCCAGAAGGAGGCCGAGGAGCGCGCCACGCGCGACGCCGAACGCAAGGCCCGCGAGGCCGAGCGCCGGGCGGCCGGCGAGAACGTGCCCGAGGGCGAGTCCGACGAGGAAGGTTCCGCCTCCGAGGGCGGCGAGGGCGAGGGTCGCGAAGGCGGCCGCCGTCGTCGCCGTCGCCGTGGCCGTGGTCGTGACCGGGACCGTGGTGGCGAGGGTTCCGGCCAGCCGCGCGCCGAGGGCGACGCGCCCGCCGGCGAGGGTGAGACGCCTGCTGAAGGCGCCGCCACCGAAGGCACCGGCGGCGAAAGCGGCGAGGGTGGCGAAGGCGGCGGTCGTCGCCGTCGTCGTCGTCGCCGTGGCGGACGCGGACGCAACCGCGATCGTGGCGAGGGCGCTCCCGCGGGTGGCGAAGGCCCGTCCGACGGCCCCGCCGCGGAAGGCGCGGGCGATCAGGGCGAAGGCTCCGACGGCGGCAGCGAAGGCTCCGATGGCGGCGATCATGGCGGCCCGGAGAGCACGGACGGCGGCGAAGGCGGCGGTCGCCGCAAGCGCCGGCGCCGTCGTGGCGGTCGCGGACGCGACCGTGGCGAAGGCGGTTCGGGCGAAGGTTCGGGTGGCGGCGGCTCGGGCCAGCCTTCGGGCTCGTCCAATCCGGCACCGACCGCCCCGTCCAACCCCGCGCCCGCAGCCGAGGCTCCCAAGGCCAAGTTCACCTTCCGCTCCATCTTCGGACTGGGCAAGCGCTCGCTCACGCCAGGCGCCGCCCGCGACGCGATGAAGAAGGACGGCTGATCCCGTGCACGCGCGGCGCCTGATCCTGCTCGGCAGCACCGGGAGCATCGGCGCCAGCACCGTCCAGGTGCTGCGTCACCTGCGCGATCAGGGCACCCCCTTCCAGGTGGTGGGCCTGGCCGCCGGCTCCAACGCGGCGCTGCTCTCGGAGCAGGCGCGCGAACTGGGTGTGAAGGACCTGGCCATCGCGGACGAACGCGCGGCCTCGGGCTTCGGCCCGGACGCCCGCGTGCGCGCCGGCCATGGTTCGGCGCTTCGTCTGGTGGAGGAGGTGGCCCGTCCCGGCGACCTTCTGGTGGCGGCCATGGTGGGCTTCGCAGGCCTGGCCAGCGCGCTGCGCGCCATCGAGCTGGGCTGCGACGTGGCGCTGGCCAACAAGGAGACCCTGGTGGCCGCGGGCGCGCTGGTCACGGACCTGGCACGCCGCAAGGGCGTGCAGCTCTTTCCCGTGGACAGCGAGCACAGCGCGCTGGCGCAGTGCATCCGTTCAGGCCGGCTGGAGGAACTGGACCGGGTGGTGATCACCGCCAGCGGCGGTCCGTTCCGCACGTGGAGCGCGGAACGCACGGCCGCCGCCACGGTGGCGGAGGCGCTCCGGCATCCCACGTGGCAGATGGGCCGCAAGATCACCATCGACAGCGCCACGCTCATGAACAAGGCGCTGGAGATCATCGAGGCGCACTGGCTCTTCGGCCTGCCGGCCGAGCGCATCGAGGCCATCGTGCACCCCCAGAGCATCGTGCACGGCATGGCGGAGTTCCGTGACGGCAGCGTGATCGCGCAGCTCTCGCCACCCGACATGAAGCTGCCCATCCAGATGGCGCTCACCTGGCCGGAGCGTCATTCGGGCGTGGCGAAGCGGCTGGACTGGGCCAACCTCCGGCAGCTGGAGTTCGCTCCGGTCGATCACCAGCGCTTCCCGGCCGTGCAGCTGGCCCATCAGGTCATCCGACGCGGTGGCAGCGCGGGCGCCACGCTGAACGCGGCCAACGAGGTGGCGGTGCACGCCTTCCTGGAGGGACAGGTGACCTTCGGCCGCATCGCGCAGGTGGTGCAGGAGGCGCTGGCCGAGCTGCCGGATCGACCGCTGCGCACGCTGGACGACGCCGAGGCCGCGGACCGCGACGCTCGGGCCTTCGCTGCACAGCGCACGGCAGCCGCAGTCCGAGCCTGACCCGGAGCGTCTCCGACGTTCCGGCCCGGTGCAGGGCCGCGGCTCGCCGCATCGTGGCACCCGGAAGAACCTAGACTGCGGGGACGCCGACGGCCAGGCGCCGAGGATCCCGATGCTCTCAGATGGCGGCAACATCCTGCTGATCGTGATCGGCTTCAGCCTGCTCGTGGGCATCCACGAGCTGGGCCACTTCCTGGCCGCACGCTGGGCCGGCATCCGGGTGGACGCCTTCGCCATCGGCATGGGTCCCACCGTGGTCGCGTTCCGAAGGGGCATGGGCTGGGCGCTGGGCAGCACCTCGGGCGCCGTGGAGCGACGCTTCGGCGCGCCGCCCGAGATGATTCCCATCGAACGCCTGCGTCGACAGGGCGTGGGCGAGACCGAGTACAGCCTGCGACTGCTGCCGCTGGGCGGCTTCGTGCGCATGAAGGGCCAGGAGGACCTGCACGCGATCGAGGAGAACCCGGATGCGGACGCCTATCCGGCCAAGCCCGTGTGGAAGCGCATGGTGGTGGTGAGCGCGGGCGTGGTGATGAACATCATCCTGGCGGTGCTGCTGTACGTGGTGGCGTTCATGGTGGGCGTGCGTTTCGAGGACGCCACCGTGGGGGCCCTGCGCCCCGGCTCCGCCTCCACCACGGCGCACGCTCTTGATCCGGGTGTGGCCGAAGGTCTGCGCCCCGGCGACCACATCCAGTCGGTGGACGGGTCCGCGGTGCGCACCTTCGCCGACGTGCAGATCGCCGTGGCCATGAGCCGTCCGGGTTCCATGGTGCAGCTGGAGGTGACGCGACCGGGCTCCGATCGCCCGCTCCGCTTCGAGGCCACGCCCGACCGAGATCCGGGCGTCCGCATGCGCTCCATCGGCATCGCGCCGGCGCGCGAGTGCCGCCTGGCCGAACACGACGACCCGTCGCTGCTGCTGAAGCCCACGCTGGATCAGCTGGGCCTCACCGCCGCCGGCGTGGGACCAGGCTGGACGCTGGCGTCCGTGGCGGGCAAGCCCGCCACCATCGCCGAGGACCTCTCCAACGCCTGTCAGGCCGGCGAGGGAAGCCCCGTGCTCACACGCTGGAGCGGCCCGGGCGGCGCCACCGCGGAGGCCACGCTCTCCCCCGTGCCGGCCCTTCCGGAACTCGCCCCGACGGACGCGCCCGACGCGCCCGAGTTCTCGTTGCTGGGTCTGTGCCCGCTGTCACGCATCGACTGGGTGCGTCCCGAATCGGCCAACGTGGGCGTGCTGAAGCCGGGCGACGTGGTCCTTTCCTTCGACGGAATCCGCGGACCTCGCATGACGCAGTTCCGAGATCTGGTGCGTCAGCGCCCAAGCCGCATCGCACCCATGGAGGTGCTGCGAGACGGGAAGCCCGTCTCGCTGCAGGCGCGCGTGGACGCCGAGGGCCGCCTGGACGTGCTGCTGACGCCCGCCTACGACTGCCTGTGGATGGCGAAGCCGATCGACCGGGCCTTGATCGAAGGTGACGCCAGAGCCACGCCGGCGGCTTCGCTGGAGGTGGGCGCGCTGGCGCTGGTGCAGACGGTGGGCGGCGCTCCGGTGCGCGGCTGGAGCGATCTGGTGCGCGAGCTGCGCGCAGGTGCGGCGCGCGGCGAGGAGGCCGTCGCCCTCTTGGTGCTGCCGGACGGGTCGGACGCGCCGCGACGGGTCCGACTGCCGCTCTCCAAGTCGGACGCGGACGCCGTGCGGCGCATCGGCTGGGCCTCGCCGCTGCCGCCCGAGGTCTTCGAGCCGCTCATGACCACGCTCACCGCCGGTGGCAACCCCATGCGTGCCGCGTCGATGGGCTTCGGCGAGACCGCCAAGCTGGCCACCATGACCTGGCTCACCATCGATCGACTGGCGCGCGGGAGCGTGCCGGTGGACCAGCTGCGCGGACCCGTGGGCATCGTGCATGTGGGCACGCGCGTGGCGGACCGGGGCCTCACCTATCTGGTTTTCTTCCTGGCCATGATCAGCGTGAACCTGGCCGTGCTGAACTTCCTGCCGCTTCCCATCGTGGACGGCGGGCTCTTCCTGTATCTGGCCTACGAAGCGCTCCGCGGGCGTCCGCCCAGCGTGCGGTTCCAGAACGCGGCCACCATGGCGGGACTGCTGCTCATCGGCGGGCTCTTCCTGGTGACCTTCTACAACGACGTGATGCGCCTGGTCGGCTGAGCCGAGCGGCGCCAAGGAGTGCACTCATGGATCACCCCGTCTCCATCGTCACCGGCGCCGGCTCGGGCATCGGCCGCGCCACCGCCCGCATGCTGGCCGAGCGCGGACACCACGTGGTGCTGGTGGGCCGCACCGAGCAGAAGCTGGCCGACGCCGCCGACGAGGTGCGCGTGGTGGGCCCCGGCGACGTGATGATCGTGCCGGCGGACGTGGCCGACAGCGACCTGGCGGCGTCGGTGGTGGACCAGACCATCGAGCGCTTCGGCCGGGTGGACAACCTGGTGAACGCGGCGGGCGTGGCCCCCAACGTGCCCATCGAGCGCACCACGGAGGAGATCCTGGAGCAGTGCTTCCTGGTGAACACCTTCGGACCGGCGTTCCTGATCTCGCGCTGCTGGCCGCACTTCAAGCGGCAGAAGTCGGGGTGCGTGGTGAACGTGAGCACGCTGGGCGTGATGGACCCGTTCCCCGGGTTCTTCGCCTACGCCGCCAGCAAGGCGGCCCTGGACAGCTTCACGCGCAGCGTGGCCCGCGAGGGCCGCTCCAGCGGCATCCGTTCCTACTGCGTCAATCCGGGCGCGGTGGAGACCGCCATCCTTCGGGCCAACTTCAACGAGCGTGTGCTGCCCAAGGAGAAGACCCTGAAGCCCGAGGCGGTGGCCGAGGTGATCGTGCACTGCATCGAAGGCAGCCGCACGGACGACCACGGCAAGTCGATCCCCCTTCCCAGCCCGTGACCGGGCGCGCCGCCTAGCGGCGACGGTTCATCTCGCGCTCGATGTCGCGTCGGGTCTCGCGCTCGCGAATGGCCTGCCGCTTGTCGCCCTTCTTGCGGCCCTGCGCCACGCCCACCAGCAGCTTGGCCACGCCGTTCTTGAAGTAGATCTTCAGCGGCACCAGCGTGGCGCCCTTGGCCTGCATGGCCAGGGCCAGCTTGCGGATCTCGGTGGCGTGGGCCAGCAGGCGGCGCGTCCGGACGGGCGGGTGCTGCCGGTCGCGGCCCGCGGGCGGGTACTCCGCGATGTGCGCCCCGTGCAGCTCCAGCGCCGGGGGCGACAGCCTGGCCATGACGAAGCCTTCGGCGATGCTGGCCTGGCCCGCGCGGATGCTCTTGACCTCGCTGCCGCGCAGGACCATACCGCACTCCAGCGTCTCGCCGATCTGGAAGTCGTGGCGCGCCTTGCGGTTCTCGATCTCGGGCTCGCGGGCTTCCTTCGACATGCGGGTTCCGGCGGCGCCGGAGCGCCCAAGATAGCCGCGCCCGCGGCGCCCCCTCCGCCGCTCGAATAACGGCTTCCGGCACGCGCACTCCTGCAAAGTGTGGAAAATGCGTTCAATTGGTTATTGTCCGGGCGCGTAGAGGGGGACACACTGTGGAACCCGGTTTCCACAAGCCGGTACCAACCCGCGCCCTGAGCCCGCCTGCAGGAACGAGAGAGATGACCACCCGACGCACCGTCCGTTCGATCGCGCTCGCCACCCTCGCCGTCGCCGCCTCGGCGCTGGCCGCGGTCCCCCCCAAGGGCATCGCCATCTCCGGAAACGCAGGCACCACCGTCACCAGCCCGGAAGCCGCGAGGGAACTCTTTCGCCAGGCCTTTCCGCTGGGCTCGCTGATCGACGTGCGCGGGCAGCTGCGGCGCACGTTCGGCTTCGACTTTTCGCACGGCGCCTCACCCCACGACAGCGTGGGATCGTTCCTCCGCACCTGGAGCGTGCTGTGGGGCGTTCCGTTCTCGCAGCTGGAGCCGGTGGGCCCGTTCGAGGACGGTGCGCACGAGATGCCGCTGATGCCCGACGAGACGGGCGCCGCCGGCTGCACCGCCGTCTACTGGCGCCAGCAGGTGCGGGGCGTGCCGGTGTTCCGCAGCTACGCCTGGGGTCTGGTGCACAACGTCGATGGATTCCCCATGCCGCTCGCCGGAGGCACCTTGCGCGATCTGGGCGCCGCCTTCCCCGCCACGCTCGATGGGCGTGACCTTGGGACCGGCGGCATGAACCCCGCGGTGTACGCCAGCCAGGTGATCGGGCAGTTCGAGCAGCCTCCCACGCTCTCCTCGCCCCGCTACGTGATCTGGGCAGGTGTGGACGATGTCCGCGCCGAACCGCGGCTGGCTGTGGAGTTCACCGCCTCCTCCGGCGGCCCTCGCGACCCGGACACGCACCGCAAGATGCTCTACGTGGTGGATGCGGACACCGGCGCCATCCTGCATCAGGAGAGCCTGATCGTGCACGGCACGGTCTCAGGCACCGTGAACGTGAAGACCACCGACGGTTTCAAGGCGGACGCGTGCAATGCCGAGGTGGTCAAGGGCATGCCGTACGCCACCGTGGTGACGGCCGGATCCACGGGCTACGCCGACGCCAACGGCGCGTACACGGCCACCTTCACCGGATCCAACGCCACCGTGGCGCCCGCCCTGTCGGGCCGGTTCTTCCGCGTGATCGACGCCGCAGGCAACGCCCTGTCGTCCGTGGCGTCCCAGATCGTCTCCGACGGGGGCACGGCCAACTTCACGTTCAACAGCACCCCCGCCGAGCTCCAGACCGCGCAGGTCAACACCTACTACGCCGCCAACCAGGTCCGCGACATGGTGCTGGCCGCCAACCCCAACTACCCCACCATCTCGAAGCAGGTCTCGTTCCCCATCTACACCAACATCGCCAGCACCTGCAACGCCTACTACGACGGTGTGAGCATCAACTTCTACGCGGGCGGCGGCGGCTGCAACAACACGGGCTTCAGCACCGTGGTCCACCACGAGTTTGGACACCATGTGGTGAACTCCGGCGGCAGCGGCCAGGGCGCCTACGGCGAAGGCATGGGCGACATCATGTCCGTGCTGATGGCCGACGACCCGCTGCTGGGGGTGGGCTTCTTCTCCGGCAACTGCAACTCGGGCATCCGGAACGCCAGCAACAACTGCGCCTTCGACGCGGCCGCGTGCTCCTCCTGCGGCAGCGAGATCCACGCCTGCGGACAGCTGATCTCCGGCGTGGTCTGGGACATCCGCAACAGCTATCGAACCACCTACCCCGCCACCTACCGCACGCAGGTGGCCAACCTGGCGGTCAACTCCGTGCCCCTGCACGCGGGACAGAGCGACATCGGTTCGGACATCGCGGCCGACTTCCTCACCCTGGACGACGCGGTGAGCAATGGTGGCAACGGCGTCATCGCCGACGGCACCCCCAACTACAATGCCATCTCGGCGGCCTTCAACCGGCACCAGCTGGCGGCACCCACCATCGCGCTGCTGCTGATCGAGCTGCCCAACGCGCTGCCCAGCTCCATCAATCCGGACGGCACGCAGACCTTCGACCTGACCATCCGGCCGGTCTCCAGCCAGATCCAGCCCGGTTCCCAGAAGATGTTCTTCCGGGAGGGGGCCACCGGCGCGTTCACCGCGCTGCCGCTTCAGAGCCTGGGCGGCACCTCGTACCGTGCCACCTTCCCGGCCTCCAACTGCAAGAGCACCGTGCAGTTCTACTTCCAGGCCTCCAGCACCGGGGGCACGCCCATCACCAACCCGTCCACCGCTCCGGCGTCCACCTTCAGCGCCGTCAGCCAGATCTCGTCCAGCCTGGTGCTGAACGACGACTTCGAGGGCGTCACCACGGCGTTCACCACCACGGGCAACGTGGGACCGTCCAGGGGCGGCTGGATGCGCGTGACGCCCTCCACCAGCAACACCTGCAACGGGCCCAACTCACGAACTGGATCGCTCAAGTGCTACGTGACCGGCGCGATCACCTCGGGCTGCAACGACCTGGATGGCGGCTACACCGAGCTGCTCTCGCCGGTCTTCGACGCCAGCGGTGCCGAGACGCTGATGCTGGGCCTCACCACGTTCCTCAGCAACAACACCGGCACCTTCCCAGGCGAGGATCCGCTCACGCTCTCGGTGAGCAACGACGGCGGCTCCACCTGGACGCAGCTGGACCAGATCTTCCAGTCGCACAACTGGACCGACCGCACCTACCGGATCGAGACGCTGGTGCAGCCCACCTCCAGCATGCGTCTGAAGGTGCGCGCGGAAGATCTGGGCGCCGGCGACAGCCAGGTGAAGGCAGGCGTGGACGACGTGTGGTTCGAGTCCGTGGTCTGCACCGCCGCACCCTTCGGAGACCTGGATGGAGACCGCCGCGTGGGTGCCAGCGACCTGGCCCTCCTGCTGCTGGACTTTGGTCCGTGCCCGGGATGCCCGGCCGACTTGGACCAGTCCGGGGAGGTGGATGGTGGCGATGTCGCGGTTCTGCTGATCTCCTTCACATCCTGATGCAAGATTCGGTTGCCCACAAGCGTTTGCTGCTGCTTTCTGCAGGCGATCTTGGCATAAATCGCGACCAGCGCCCTTGCACAAGGTCCGTTTCGCCCATCCGCGTCACTCCATTTTTTGAAACATTCCATTCCGGGCACTTGTTGAGGGCCCCGTTTGGGGCATCTTGAGGCTGTTCACCCCCCACCTCGACCACGGTCCGTGCGCACGGCCCATGGTCATGTCTCAGAAGGAATCTTGAAGATGCGAAAGCTCGCTCGCACGTTCGTCATCGGATCGCTTGCGGTGGCCGCCACGGCCTTGGCCGGCGTTCAGAACAACATGAAGGGCATCGCCGGCGCCGGCAACGGTGGACAGACCGGCACGCTGGATCCGCGCGAGGCTTTCGAGCAGGCCTTCCCCGGGGGCCAGCTGCTCAGCAACGGCGAGCACCTGCGACGTGTGTGGGGACGGCAGTTCTCGTGGGGCACCAGCCCCGTGGACAGCGCGGAGAAGTTCATGCGCAAGTGGAGCACGCTGTGGGGCGTGCCCTTCTCGCAGCTGATGCCCGTGGGACCGTTCCCGGATGGCGCCCACACCATCGGCCTGTCGGACGACGGCCACGGCGGCACCGACTTCACCGGCGTCTACTGGACGCAGCAGGTGCGCGGCGTGCCCGTGTTCCGCAGCCATGTCTGGGGCCTGGTGGGCAACGACGACAACTTCCCCATGGTGCTGGCGGGTGGCACGCTCAAGAAGCTGGGCACCTTCCCCGAGACCATCGCCACGCGCGACCTGAATCCGTCCACGCTGGATCCCGGCGTGTACGCCGGCGAAGCGCTGGAGCAGTTCCGTCAGCCGCCGGTGATCACCTCGCCGCGCTACGTGATCTGGGCCGGCGTGGACGCCGAGACCGTGGAGCCCAAGCTGGCCGTCGAGTTCGTGGCCACCGCGGGTGAAGGCCAGGGCAACCCGGACGAGTACCAGAAGGTGCAGTTCGTGGTGGACGCCGACACGGGTGCGGTGCTGTATCAGGAGAGCATGATCTACGGCGGCACGGCCACGGCGCAGATCAACGCCATCAGCACGCCCGGCACCAAGGCCTCGGCCTGCACCACCGCCACCACGGTGGCCATGCCCTACGCCAAGGCCACCATCGGCGGAGCCACGTACTACGCGGACGCGACCGGCAAGCTGACCTACTCCTACACCGGCACCGCGGCCCAGACCATCGCCCCCAGCATGGGCGGCAAGTTCTTCACCGTGGTGGACAACAAGACTGCGCTGCTCACCGTGGCGTCACAGAGCGTGGCGGACGGCGCCACGGGCACCTTCCTCTACAACACCGCGGCCAACCAGTACTACCTCTCCGAGGTGGACTCGTACATCGCCGCGAACCGCGTGCGTGATCTGGTGGTCGCCGTCAGCCCGGCGTACCCGACCATCTCCGGCCAGCTCGGCATGACGATCAACAACGGCGTCACCGGCACGTGCAACGCCTTCTACAACGGCAGCTCGATCAACTTCTACAGCTCGGGTGGTGGCTGCAACAACACCGGCTACAGCTCGGTGGTGTGGCACGAGTACGGGCACCACATCGTGCAGTGCGGTGGCAGCGGCCAGAGCCAGTATGGCGAAGGCTTCGGCGACGTGATGAGCGTGCTCATGTCGGGCGAGTCGCAGCTGGGCTACGGCTTCCAGAGCTGCTCGACGGGCATCCGCAACGCCGCAAACACCTGCACCGGCACGCAGACCACCTGCAGCTGCGGAACGGAGATCCACGCGTGGGGCCAGATGCTGTCCGGCTGCGTGTGGGACACGGCCCAGCTCTTCAAGCCCGTGTATCCGACCGACTACCTGACCCGCATGTCGAAGCTGATGGTGAACAGCGTGCCGCTGCACTCGGGGCAGAGCGACATCTGGACCGACATCACCGTGGACGTGCTGACCCTTGACGACGCGGTCAGCAACGGCGGCAACAACAACATCGGCGACGGCTCGCCCAACTACGCGCGCATCGCGCAGGGCTTCGGCAACCACAGCCTGACGGCGCCGGCGCTGAACCTGCTCACCATCACGCCGGGCACCGTGCCCACCACCGTGAACCCCTTCGGCGGCGACCAGATGGACGTGACCATCACCCCGGTGACGGCCCAGGTGCAGAGCGGCTCGCAGAAGATGTGGATCCGCGAGGGCGGATCGGGCAGCTTCACTGGTTACGCGCTGACCAGCATGGGCGGCTACAACTACAAGGCCACCTTCCCGGCGGCCACCTGCAACAGCACGCTGCAGTTCTACTTCGAGGCCAAGACCACCACCGGCACCTCGGTCTACAGCCCGTCGTCCGCGCCCGCCTCGATCTACACCACCAAGGCCATCACCTCGAGCGGCAGCGCGGCCCTGGCCAGCGAGTCGTTCGACGGGACCAACGGCGGCTTCACCGTGTCCGGATCCCCGGCCTCGGGCAGCGGTGGCTGGGACTGGGCCACCCCGGTCGGACGCGGTTGCAACGCTCCCAGCACCACCAGCAAGTGCTACATCACCGGCAACCCGGCGCCCACCGGTGGATTCTGCAACGATCTGGACGGCGGACCGACGATCCTCACCAGCCCCTCGTACGACCTCACGGGGTACGCCGCCGCCGAGGTCAGCTTCCAGACCTTCTACCTGGTCACCCCAACCGGCGACACCAGCGATCCGCTGGTGGCGAAGGTCTCGACCGACGGTGGCAGCACCTGGACCACCATCGGCAGCTACACCACCAGCGGCAGCTGGACCACCCGCACCATCAACCTGGGCGACTTCGTGGCGCTGACCAGCAACATGAAGTTCCGCTTCGAGGCGGCGGACACCGGCACCGACAACTCGCTGGTGTGCGGCATCGACAACTTCGTCATCAACACCATCACCTGCGGCATCCAGGGCGATCTGGACGGCGACGGCGCGGTGGGTTCGAGCGACCTGGCCGTCCTGCTGCTGGACTTCGGCCCGTGCGCGGGCTGCCCCAGCGACCTGGACGCCAACGGCGTGGTGGACGGCGGCGACATCGCCTTCCTCCTGCTGCTCTTCAGCTGAGCAGGCGGAGGACGCCATCGAATCCTCGCGGGCGGCCCCATGGGGGCCGCCCGCTTTCGTCTGGGCGTGATGGCGACTGCCGAGGGCTTCCGCTACACTTTCCGCCCCGGCGAACCGCCGGCTTGGCCCAGGTGGCGGAATTGGCAGACGCGCCAGCTTGAGGTGCTGGTGGGAGCAATCCCTTGGAGGTTCGAGTCCTCTTCTGGGCATTCGGGCGGCTTCGGCCGCAGGCAGCATGACGACCGCCCTTCCCATCCAGGAAGCCCACGCCGTGGCGGCCACGCTGCGCGTGAACGAGACGTTCCACTCCATCCAGGGCGAGGGCCTGCGCGCCGGCGAGCCGTGCTTCTTCATCCGGCTGTCCGGTTGTCCGCTGCGGTGCGCCTGGTGCGACACGGCCTACGCGTTCCGCGAAGGCGCCCCTCGCACCGTGGCCAGCCTGGTCCAGGAAGCGGAACGCGTGGCGTGTCCCTTGATCCAGGTGACCGGCGGCGAGCCCCTGGCGCAGAAGGGCTGCCTGACGCTGGTGCGCGCACTGTGCGACGCCGGATTCACGGTGACCATCGAGACCAGCGGCGCCCTGGACATCTCGGCGCTGGACGCCCGATGCATCCGCATCATGGACCTGAAGTGCCCTGCCAGCGGCGAGTCCGGCCGGAACCTCTGGAGCAACCTGTCGCACCTGACCCGGCGCGACGAGGTGAAGCTGGTGATCGCGGACCGCGGCGACTACGAGTGGGCTCGGAGCGCGCTGCTGGAGCATCGCCTCCACGAACGCGTGGCGGCCGTGCTGATGAGCGCGGCGTGGGCGCAGCCGGCCGGGCCGGAGATCGCCGGAAGCGCGGGCCTGAGCCACCGCACGCTGGCGGAATGGGTGCTGGCGGATCGACTGTCGGTGCGCCTGCAGGTGCAGCTGCACAAGGTGATCTGGGATCCCCAGACCCGCGGCGTGTGACCTTCGCGATCCACGGCGTCGCGCGGAGAGGCCGCCCGGTCCGGCGCCACGCGCGCCAAGCTGAATTCAGTAGATCCAGCCTTCCACGCGCGCCTCGCTGGGCGGCACCCACTGGACGGGATCAGTGACCAGCAGGATGGCGTCCAGCAGGTCCCCTTCCGGGTCGGCCTCCGCGGCGGCGGCCAGCTCGCGAGGCAGCAGAAGCCGCTCGCGCTTCTGCAGGCGCTCCAGCAGGTCGGCGCGCACACGGCGCGGTGGCTCGCCCTGACCCTTGTAGCCGTGGTCGGGCCAGCCCTTCAGGCGCAGCACGCTGGCGGGACACCCCTCGCAGACGGTCACGGAGGATGCGGCCCCGTGCACGGGCTCGATGCGCACGCCCGCGTCGGCGAGCGGCCGAAGCACCTCCACCACCAGCGTGAAGGTCTGCTTGAACACACGCAGGTTCATGGGGGCCATGGGCGTCCGGAACGCCTCGTCGCAGACGCGCCTGGGCTCGCGGCGGTCCTTCTGCCTGGACTCGTTTCGCCACAGGCGGGGCGACCCGAAGGCCGCAAGCCACCTGGCCATGCCGGCCCATGCAGGCGCCACCTCGAAGGTCCGCAGCGTCTCCAGCGGGAGACCCACCGGCGCGTCGATCCGCACCAGATGCGTCCGGCCGTCGGCGGCCAGTCCGACGATGCGCCGCACCAGCGAGCGCCGGTCGAAGCGGCCGTCCAGCTGCACGGACGCGCGGGGTGCGTCCAGATCGCGCGACACCATGCGGATCTTGGCCGCGCCGCCGGCGTCGGCGCCGGAGAAGTCCACGCCGTGAAGGATCACGCGCTCAGTTCCGGCCGCACTGGGAGCCGGGCTTGCCGCACGGGCAGCATCCGCCCACGGGAAGGCTGGTGGAGGTGCCGGCGGCGGTCGCGCCGCTCACGCCGAACACGCTGTGCCGTCGAACGAAGGTCCGACCCTTGCCCGCCGGGTCCTGCACGGGCGCGTCGGCCTGGCCCATGGGGCGCAGCAGCTCGATGACCTCGCCGTCGGCCTCGCAGACGTACTCGTAGATGGGCATGTCCGGATGGTACGGCCGAACACCTGGCTCGATCAACGCCGACCGCGGGGACCGCCTCGGGCGTCACCGCCGCTGCGCGATCCGCGTCGATCGCCGCCACGCCCCCGTGCCGGCGCCGCGCCTCGCCTGGGCGGCGCACCGGCCGACTCACGACGCGCTCGAGGTGCCGTGTCCAGCGACTGCGTCTCGCTCCGTCGCGGCTTCGCCTCCCCACGCTCGTCGCGGCGCGCCCGCTCCGCCGCCGGACGGAAGGCCGCCTCGCGCAGCTCGTGCAGCTCGCGCGCGGTCAGTTCGCGCCACGCGCCCACGCCCAGGCCACGCAGTCGCAGCGGCCCCATGCCCACGCGACGCAGCCGTCGCACCGGATGCCCGAAGCGGAGCATCATGCGGCGGATCTGACGGTTCCGGCCCTCGCGCAGCTCCATCAGCATCGTGGTCTTGGTCTCGTCGCGGCCCAGCAGCTTCAGCCGGCTCCGGCTGGTGCGCGCACCTGGTTCGTCCTTCTCCGGCAGGAACACGCCCTCGCTCAGGCGGCGCACGTCGGCGTCGTCCAGACGGCCGCTCACGGTGACCTCGTAGGTCTTGTGCACCTCGAAGCGCGGATGCGTGAGCCGGTTGGCCAGCTCGCCGTCGTTGGTGAGCAGCAGCAGGCCGCTGGAGTCCATGTCCAGCCGACCCACCGGGAAGATGCGGGCCTTCAGCGGGTGCTCGATGAGGTCGATGGCCCGACGGCGCCCCTCCGGATCCTCGTTGGTGCAGACGATGCCCTTGGGCTTGAACAGCATGATGTAGACGTGCTGCTCGTGGCGACGGATGGGCCGCCCGTCCACCTCGATGCGGTCCTCCTGCGCGTCGACCCACGCGGGCAGGCCGTCCAGCACCACGCCGTTCACCTTGACGCGGCCTTCCTCCACCATGACCTCGCAGTCGCGTCGACTGGCCACGCCGGCGGCGGCCAGCACCTTCTGGATGCGCTCGCCGCGACGGTCGTCGTTGAACGGGTGGGCGGGGCCCTTCCTGCTTCGTGGCATCGCGGGATGGTACGGCCGTGCCCGTACACTCGCGCGCATGGACGCTCCCAGCACGAGCCCGATGGGGCTGAGCGGATGGCGGACCCTCTCGCACCACCTGGGGCTGCTGCGCCGATGGATCGCGGTGGATCGCGCCAGCCAGATGGCCAGCGCCCTGGCGTACCGGACGCTGCTGGGCATGCTGCCGGTGCTGGTGGTGGCCACGCTGGTGTTCAAGTCCGTGGCCGGCGACCGCTTCAACGACAGCGTGTCCGCGGCGCTCTCCGGCCTGGGGCTGGACCGCGTGCAGATGGCGGCCTCGCAGACCGGCGACGCTCCGGTGGATCTGGCCACGTGGCTGAAGGGCATCATCGCCGACGCCTCGCGCTTCGACCTGTCCGCCCTGGGATGGGTGGGCGCGCTGGCGCTCATCCTGAGCGCGGTGTGGGTGGTGGCCACGGTGGAGGACTGCTTCAACATCATCTGCCGCACCGAACGGGGCCGCAGCTGGCCCAAGCGCGTGGTGACCTACTGGTTCGCGCTGACGGCCGGACCGCTGCTGCTCTCCCTGGTGCCCATCGTCAACGGCTTCGTGGAGCACGCGGCCGCCAACCTCTCGCAGTGGAACTGGGTGCTCTCCACGGTGCGCGTGGGCTGGAGCACCCTGGTGCTCTGGAGCCTGATGATGGCCGTCTACCTCACGGTGCCGTCCAAGCCGCCGCGCGTGCGCGCCGCCGCCGCGGGCGCGTTGGTGAGCGCCATCGGACTGGAGATCAGCCGCACCTTCCTGCACTTCTACATCAGCCGCACGCTGAGCCTGAGCCTGGTCTACGGCTCGCTGGGCCTGGTGCCGGTGTTCATGTTCTGGATGTACGTGATCTGGCTGATCGTGCTGGTGGGCCTGCAGGTGGCGGTGCTGTGGGACGCCCTGGACAGCCGCGGCATCGACAACCTGCTGGGAGACCGACCGTCGCCCGAGTCAGCGCCCCGCGGCTGAGCCTGCGGCGGGTGGCGCACCGCCACGGTCGAAGGCCTGCACCCGCTGGGCGGGCGCCGCCTCCGCCAACGGCGCGGATCGACGGACCTCGTGGCGGATCCAGCTGCGCTCCAGTGCGTCGGGCGGGCCGAAGACACGCTCCACGCCGTCCAGGCGCGCGCCCGGCTCCGCAAAGTCGCCGTCCCGCAGCGCGTCCAGATACTTGCGGAGCTCGGTGGGCCGCTCGCGCGCCATCCAGGTCACCAGCTGGCAGGACTGCGCGTAGAAGTCGCGCACCGCCCGCTCGTCTTCGCCGCCAGGGATCCGGTCGGCGACCAGCAGCACCTTCAGCGGCACCAGCCGGTCGGCGCGCATGGCGTCCCGCATGGCCTCCTCACGGCGAGGGTTGTCGAACTGGAAGCCCATCTCCCGACGATCGCGGTCGGTTCCCTCGAAGCAGGTGGCCAGCCCCTCCGCCAGCCACAGCGGGTACGGCACGTCGCGACGCTGCACGCCCGTGTGGAACAACAGCTGGTGCGCCGCCTCGTGAGACACCGTGGCCATGAAGCCGTCGCGCGCCTCGGTGACCACCCGCTGTCGCTGCGCGTCGATCTGGCGCTGGATGGACGCGGCCTGCGCACCGGCCGGACCGGCGTCCAGCGGCCCACCCGCGGCGGCAGCCTGACGCTGCACCCGAAGCGACTCCGCCTGCAGGTCCACCAGCGCCTTCTGCACGGCGTCGTCGCTGATGGCGTCGAACATCACCAGTCGATCCACGCTCGGGCTGTAGTAGCCAACGGCCCACGCGCGGTTCATCCCGTCCTGGGTGCGAGCGAAGCGTGTGTAGTCGCCCTTCTCGCGAAAGAGCACCGCGACCAGCTTGTGGCGCAGCGGGGCGGGCTGCAGCCCCAGCGCGGCACACGTGCGCTGGAACGAGCGCCACGTGGCCTCCAGCAGCGACGCCACCTGCCGGGCGCTTTCCACGGGGGCGTCGGTGAGCAGCACGTAGTGCTCGGTCTCGGTGGGCTGCATGGCGGGAACCAGCCCACGGGTCTGCCGCAGCACGTCGCTGTCGGCGGGCACGGCGTCCGCATGTGCCGCCGGAACGATGGCGAGCGCCAGCGCGGCAAGGATGGTGGCAAGGAGTCGCATGGGCGGCGTTACACTCCGATGCTACGCCGCACGCCCCCCACCGATGAGCCACGCCTTCGACCGTCGATCGTCCTTCCTGCACGTCCAGACCGTGCGCGGCCACCTGCTGGCCCGCATCCTGTGCCCGGCCGTGGGCCAGCGCGAAGTGCCCATCATCGCGCAGGAGGCCGGCGACGCCATGCTGGAACTGGGCGACGACGCCAAGGGCAAGTGGATGGTGCTGGACCTTGCCGCCGTGGGCACGCTCAGCAGCATGGGGCTGGGCATGTGCGTGGACCTAGGCAACCGGGCTCGCCACGCCGGCATGAAGCCTGCGCTGTTCGGGGCAAGGCCCAGCCTGCTGGAGTTGCTCCGCCTCATGAAGATCGACCGCCAGTTCCAGATGGTGACCGAGCCCCAGGCCCTGGATCGGCTGCTTTCCTGAGCCCGCCGGGCGCTCGCCCGGAAGCCTGCCCTGCCCTACCATCCGGGTCCCATGGGTCTCGAAGCCGCCCTTCCCACCGACAGCATCCTCAGCACCCAGCTCAACCGGGTGGTGAACTGGGCCCGACGCTCCAGCGTGTGGCCCATGCCCTTCGCCACCGCCTGCTGCGGCATCGAGCTGATGGCCACCGCCTGCAGCCGCTTCGACCTGGCTCGCTTTGGCGCCGAGGTGATGCGGTTCAGCCCCCGCCAGAGCGACCTGCTGATCGTGGCGGGACGCGTGAGCGTGAAGACGCTGCCGGTGCTGCAGCGCATCTACATGCAGATGGCCGAGCCGAAGTGGGTGATCAGCATGGGCGCCTGCGCCAGCACCGGCGGCGTGTTCGACACCTACGCGGTGGTGCAGGGCGTGGACCAGTTCATCCCGGTCGACGTGTACGTGCCGGGCTGCCCGCC
>CAZKHO010000041.1:0-17314 GCA_964552505.1 uncultured Bifidobacterium sp.
GTGTACTGGTGACTGCGGAGCACCACGCGCGCGGCGTCGGCGTTGTTGAAGATCAGCCGCACCACGGCGTGGTCGCTGGAGTCCACCACGCTGAAGGCCGCCAGCTGCAGGCCGGACTGGTCGTCAAAGAGCTGCAGCAGTTCGAGCAGCTTGCCCACCTTGTTGTCCAGGAACACGCCGAACTGGCGCACGCTGGGAGGCGCGTGCCCGCCGGCCTGCTCGATTTCGGGCGGCATGAGGCTCATGAGGGGGGCGAGAGTATACGGCCCGCCCGCTCGGCCTTACGCCTGCACGAACACCTGGGCCGGCGCCGGCGGCGACAGCCCCGCGGCCGCGGCTTCGGCCAGCAGCCGATCCACCGCCTGGCGCCCGCGCGGACCGCAATCCAGCGTCCACCGGTTCACGTAGAGGTCCACGAAGGTGCCCGCCAGCGTCGCCTCCATGCCTCGGGCGAAGCCGAGCGCGTACCGCACGCCCTTCTCGCGGTGCGCCATGGCGTGCTCCACGCTGGCTCGCAGCAGGCGGTCCACGCGCGCCAGCGTGCCTGCGCCGTGCCGCGCGTCCAGGTCGCGGCGCACCGCGTTCACGCCCAGCGGCAACGGCAGTCCGGTGTGGTCCGTCCACCAGGCGCCCAGATCGCGCACCAGATGCAGACCACGCTCCGCGAAGAGCAGCTGCCCCTCGTGGATCACAACGCCGGCGGCGAAGGTGCCGTCCGCCACGCGCTCCATCAGCTGGTCGAACGGCACTTCCGCGAAGCGGAACGAGCCAGGTCCCAGCATCAGGCTGAGCGCCAGGAAGCTGGTGGTGCGTCGACCCGGCACGGCGATGGTGACCGAGGGGTCGCGGAGCGCCTCGGGCGTCATGGGCACGCGGGAGACCAGCTTGGGCCCGTAGCCGTCGCCCACGCTGCTGCCGCAGGCGGTGAGCGCGTAGCGCTGGCCCACGGCCGGCAGGTTGGCGCAGCTCATGGCAGTCACGTCCAGCAGGCCGGACGCCGGTCCGGCGGCGCGCCGGTTGAGCGTCTCGATGTCGTCGCAGACCTGGGTGAAGCGCAGGCCGGGCTCCCCCACCTCCGGGGCGGCGCCGTCGATGCCGAAGAGCGGCCACCACATGAAGGCGTCGTCGGGGTCGGGGCTGTGGCCCAGGGTGATCTCGATGGCGTGAGGCACGGGCCCGAAGCGTAGCCGCGGTGCGGTAGTGTCCACGCATGCGCACGCTGTCCGCCCTGATTGCCGCCCTCGTGACCTCCGTCGCCCTGGCCCAGTCCCCCGCCCCGGCCTCCCGGCAGCTTCGCGAAGCGCTGGACCAGATCCAGGCCTTCGGCGACCGGGAGGACCCCATGCAGGCGATCCAGCGCGGGCGCCCCGCGGACGCCGGCCGGATCCGCGACGAGTCGCTGGCCGCCGCCGCACGCCGTCAGCAGGAGGCGATCCGGCAGCTGGCCATGCTCCGCGCGATCGATCACGCCGCGCTCTCGGAATCGGAGCGCCTGGACGCCGAGCTGGTGGAGCGCGACCTGGCGATGGGGATCGAGGGCTTCGGCTTCGGTGGGCACCTGCTGGTGCTGGGGCCGCTGGGCGGACCGCAGCAGTCGATCCCGCAGATGACCGAGCAGATGCCCTTCGCCAAGGGAGACGACCTCCGCGCGCACCTCTCGCGCCTGAAGCAGGTGCCGCAGGAGCTGACCCACCAGCGCCAGCTGCTGGAGGAAGGGCTTCGGCGCGGCGTCACGCCGCCCAAGGCGATCCTGGCGGGTGTGGTGCCGCAGTTCGACGCGGTGCTGGCCGGCAGGCTGCAGCCGCTGCGCGAACCCTTCGCGCGCACCTACGCGGACCTGGACGCCGCGCAGGCGGCCGACCTGCGCGCCCAAGGCGACGCGGCGTGCGACGCGATCCTGGTCTCGCTGGCCGGCCTTCGGGACTGGCTGCGGGAGGCCTACGTGCCCGGCGCACGTGATTCGATCGCCTGTCTCTCGCTGCCGGACGGCAAGGCGTGGTACGCCCACGCACTGAAGGTGCAGACCACCACCGATCGCACGCCGGAGGAGATCCACGCGCTGGGCCTCTCCGAGGTCAGGCGCATCCGCGCGGAGATGCTGCAGGTGATCCGACGGACGGACTGGTTTGCGGGGGATCCGGCGCGCGCCGCCCTGGGGGACGACGCGCTCTTTGCGGCGTTCGTGCGGTACCTGCGCACCGATCCGCGCTTCTACTTCACCCAGCCCGAGGCGCTGCTTGCCGCGTACCGCGACGTGGCCAAGCGCATCGACGCGCACCTGCCCGAGCTCTTCGGCACCCTGCCGCGACTGACCTACGGCGTGCGGGAGATCCCGCGCTTCATGGCGCCCAGCCAGACCACGGCCTACTACCAGCCCGGCAGCCTGAAGGCGGGCAACTGCGGCTGGTTCTACGCCAACACCTTCGCGCTGGATCAGCGGCCGCGGTACGAGATGGTCCCGCTGACGCTGCACGAGGCGGTGCCGGGCCATCACCTGCAGATCTCCATCGCGCAGGAGCTGCCCGAGCGGCACCCGCTGCGTCAGGACATGGGCTTCAACGCGTTCGTGGAGGGCTGGGCGCTCTACAGCGAGCGCCTGGGCATGGAGATGGGCCTCTACGCGGACCCCTACGACGACTTCGGCCGGCTGCTCTACGAGATGTGGCGAAGCTGCCGTCTGGTGGTGGACACCGGCATGCACGCGCTGGGCTGGAGCCGCCCGCAGGCGATCGACTTCATGAAGGCCAACACGGCGCTGAGCGAGCTGAACATCGAGCGCGAGGTGGACCGCTACATCGGCTGGCCCGGCCAGGCCTGCGGCTACAAGCTGGGCGAACTGTGCATCCGCGGCCTGCGTCAGGAGGCGGAGCGCCGGCTGGGCGCGCGCTTCAGCCTTCGCGCCTTCCACGACGCGGTGCTGGGCGAGGGCGCCCTGCCCCTGGCGGTGCTGGAGGCGCGGATGCGGCGGTGGATCGACGCGCAGTCCGCCGCGCTCAGGTGACCGGCGGCGGCAGGCGAGACTCCACGTAGGCGGCGGTCACCACGTCGCCCATCACGTTCACCACCGTGCGGCCCATGTCGAGCAGCCGGTCCACGCCCAGGACCAGCGCGATGCCCTCGGCCGGCACGCCCACCTGCGCCATCACGATCATCAGGAGCGGCAGCGAGCCGCCCGGCACGCCCGCCACGCCGATGGCGCTGAGCACGCACAGCACCAGCACCAGCGCCTGCTGCCCCAGCGAGAGGTCGATGCCGAACACCTGCGCCACGAACAGCACCACGCATCCCTCGAAGAGCGCGGTGCCGTTCATGTTCACGGTGGCGCCCAGCGGCAGCACGAAGCTGGCCACCGACGGCCGGATGCCCAGGTCACGCTCGGCCACCTCGATGGAGGTGGGGAGCGTGGCGTTGCTGGAGCTGGTGGAGAACGCGGTCACCATGACCGGCACGCAGCCGCGGAGGAAGGCCACCGGCCCCCGCCGAACCAGCGCCGCCAGCAGCAGCGGATAGAAGGCGAAGAGCTGCACCGCGTAGAGCGCCATCACCAGCGCCACGAACACCGAGAGCTTGCCCAGCAGCCCCAGCCCGAAACGGCTGGTGGCCACGAAGATGAGGCACGCCACGGCCACCGGCGCCAGGCGCATGGCCACGCCCACGATCCACACCATGGCGTCGGCCACGGCGTCCAGCGCGTCCACCACCCGTGCGCGGCGCTCCGCCGACTGCACCCCCACGCCCGCCCCGAACAGCAGCGCGAAGGCGATGAGCGGCAGCATCTGCATCTGCGTGACCGCCCCCACCATGTTGCGCGGCAGGAACATCTCCAGCACCAGGTTCACCGTGGCCGTGGCCCCGCCGGCCTTGGCCACCGGCGCCTTCGCCTGCAGCGACTCGGCCTCGCCCGCGAAGGCCTGCATCAGGTCCGCGCGCATCGCGGGATCGAAGCCGCGGCCGGGCGCCAGCGCGTGCATGGCCGCCAGTCCCAGAGCCACCGAGAACGCGGTGGTGAGCAGGAAGAAGGCCGCGGTCCGGAAGCCCATCCGTCCCAGTGCGCGCAGGTCGCCCAGTCGCGCCACCGAGGCGGCCAGCGCCGCGAACACCAGCGGCACCACCACCAGGAAGAGCAGCCGCAGGAACACCTGCCCCACGGGATAGGCGATCCAGTCGCTGGCCCACGTCAGCGCGGCGCGGCGGGAATCGACGCCTGCGGACCACTCGTTGGCGGTGACGCCCGCCACCGCACCGGCGACCAGGGCGATCAGGATGGTCCAGTGGTTGGAACGCTTCGACGCCATGCGGGCCGGAGCCTATCGGCGCGCCACGCCGCCGTCAGAAGCCGTGCACCACGAACGGGTTGGCACGTCGCTCGCGGCCGATGGTGGTGTCCGGCCCGTGCCCCGGGAAGATTCGTGTCTGGTCGGGCAGGCGCAGCAGCACCTGATGCAGCGTGGTCCGCATCGCCTCCGGATCGCTGGTCGGGAAGTCCACGCGGCCGATCGAGTCGCGGAAGAGCGTGTCGCCGGCCAGCGCCAGATGCGCGTCCGGGCACCACAGCGTGACGCTGCCCGGCGAGTGGCCAGGCGTGTGAAGCACCTTCCAGCGCATGGGCCCCAGAACAAGCTCCTGGCCGTCGGTCAGGGTGCCGGTGGGCGCCCGCACCGAGACCGGCTCTCCGATGAACTGCGAGAGGTTGAGCATGGGATCCCCGAACCACCCGTGCTCCAGGGGGTGCGCCAGCACCGGCAGCGGCCCGGTGGCCGCCAGAACCTGCTCCAGCCCGGCGATGTGGTCGGCATGCGCGTGGGTGCAGAGCACCGCCACGGGCCGCAGCGCCGAGGTGGCCAGGAACCGCAGCAGCGGCCCGGGCCCTTCGCCCGGGTCCACGATCCAGCATGCCTCGCCCTGTCCCGCGGGCGGCGCCACCACGTACGCGTTGGTCGCGCAGCGGCCCAGCTCGAAGGCGTGCAGCCTGGGTTCCATGGACCAACCTTATACTCGCGGCGTGACGCAGAGGCGATGGATCGCTCCAGTGCTGGTGTGGGCCGCGGCCCTGCTGTGCACCGCCTGCGACACCGCCAGCAGCGACTTCGCCAGCTTCACGGAGGGCTTCTCGCTTCCGACCCCCGCCCAGGCCGGTCGATGGGCGGTGGACCAGTACGACTCGGAGAACCAGCGGCGCGGCATCGTGTGGCTGTCCGACGCGCCCTGGGGCGGCACGGAGACCTACACCAAGCTCTACCGCAGCTACATCCAGGAGAATTCCGATCCGTTGGTGAAGGCGGCGTCGCTGGACGCTCTGGGCCGCCACGGCGAGGCGCCCGACGCGGAACTGGTGACCAAGTGCCTCAAGGACAAGTCCACCCAGGTCCGCGTGGCCGCGGCACGCGCGCTGCAGCGCCTGCACAACCCGCGGGTCACCGGCGAGATCTGCTCCCGGCTGATCGACGAGGGCGAGTCCTCGAGCGTGCGCATCGAGCTGGCGATCGCGCTGGGCCAGTACGCGTCCGACGACGCGTTCCAGGCGCTGGCCGCCACGCTGGATGCGCGCGAGCTGGCGGTGAACTTGGCGGCGCTGGACAGCCTGCACCTGCTCACCGACCAGGACTTCGGCCTGGACCGCCCCCTGTGGCTCAGCTGGTATCGCAGCACCAAGGCCCCGTTCCGCAAGCAGCAGCAGTACCTCTACCCCACCTACCAGCGGCAGAAGGGGTTCTGGGATCGCCTCACCTTCTGGGTGCCGCTCGATTTCGAGAAGCCGGGAATCCCGGCGGGCATGCAGGAACCGGCTGGCGCGGCACCCAAGCAGCCGTACGGCAACGTGGGTGACGGCAAGGCGCCCGAAGCGAAGGGGCCGTGATGACGCCCGACGCGGTGCGGCCGTGAGCGGCCCGACCCATGAACGCGACACCTCGCCGCT
Source organism: uncultured Bifidobacterium sp. (assembly GCA_964552505.1). Classification (GTDB taxonomy): domain Bacteria; phylum Planctomycetota; class Phycisphaerae; order Phycisphaerales; family SM1A02; genus SYAC01. Next base: position 5,918 of record CAZKHO010000041.1, read on the forward strand.
GACGCACTCCGCCGCGAGCCCGGACGATCCGGCCGACGCCCTGATGGCTGCGGCCGAGGCGGACGCGGCGCTGGTGGACGAGGGCCAGATCCGATCCGGACGCCTGGCCGGCAAGAGCCTGCGCGCCGCCATCTGGACGCTGGCCATGCCCGTGCTGCTGCAGCAGCTGATGATCGCCTGCGTGGGTCTGGTGGACAAGGTGGTGGCGGGCAACCTGCCGCGATCCATCGTGGTGCCCGCCATGGACGGCATCGGCATCGGCACCTACGTGGGCTGGTTCACGGGCATCGCGTTCGCGGGCCTGGGCGTGGGCGGTCAGGCGATCATCGCCCGCTCGATGGGATCCGGCGAGCGCCACGACGCCCATGCGGCGCTGGGCCAGAGCGTGACGCTGGGCGTGCTGTGGGGCGCCGTGGTGGGCGTGTGCATGGCGGCGCTGGCGCACCCGCTGGCGATGGTGGCCGGGCTCTCGCCCGAGGCCGAGCGCCACTGCACCGTGTACGTCACCACGCTGGCGTGGAGCATGCCCTTCTGCGGCCTCATGAACATCGGCACCATGTGCCTGCACGGCGCGGGCGAGACCGCCAAGCCCAGCTGGATCTCGATCGGCGTGAACGTGGTGAACCTGGTCTCCACCTGGCTCCTCAGCGGCGTGGACCTGCATGTGCGCGGGCACACGCTGGCCAACCCCATGCCGCACGACCCCGAGGTGTGGGGCGTGTGGGGCATCGCCGCAGGAACCTCGCTCAGCTATGTCATCGGCGGCCTGCTCACCCTCTGGGTGATGCGGCGCGGCGTGAAGGACCTGCGTCTGGAGTGGCGCCACGTTCGACCCACCCGTCACATGGGATGGCGCATCACGCGCGTGGGCGTGCCCAACTTCCTGGAAGGGCTGGCCATGTGGGGCAGCAGCCTGGTGCTCATGGCGTTCATCGGGGTGGTGGCCCGTGGCGGTGCGGGCCTTCCGCCCACCGAGGGGCTGGTGGGCGCGCACATGATCACCGTGCAGTGGGAGGCGTTCAGCTTCCTGCCGGGGTTCGCCATGGGCATCGCGGCCGGCGCCCTGGCGGGCCAGTACCTGGGCGCACGGAACCCACGGATGGCCCGCAAGGCCATCTGGTCGTGCACCGTGGTGGGCATGGGCATCATGGGTGCGATGGGCGTGCTCTACATGACGCAGGGCGCCCTGCTCACCAGCGTGATCAGCAGCGAACCGGTCCACTTGACCGAGGTGCCGAAGACGCTGCTGGCGTGCGGCTCGGTGCAGGTGTTCTTCGCCATGGGCATGGCCCTGCGCAACGGCCTGCGCGGCGTGGGCGACACGGCCTGCATCTTCGCCATCACGGTGGGCAGCATCTGGCTGCTGCGCCTTCCGCTGGCGTGGGCGCTGGGCGTCTGGATGGGCCATGGCCTGGCGGGCATCTGGTGGGCCCTCAGCCTGGAACTGGTGGTGCGCGGGCTGCTCTTCCTGTGGCGCTTCCAGAGCCCTGCCTGGGAACGCATCCGGGTCTGAACGCCGTCGACCGGACACGCCCACGCATCTACACTGCGGGAATGCCCGAGACCCGCCCTGACGTCTCCCCCTTCGACCGCGGCCTGCTGCAGGGCGTGGTGCGCGGCGAGGCTCGGCTCACGCCCGAGCAGTCCCTCCGGCTGCTGCAGGAGATGCCGCTGCCCGAGCTGGGCTTCTGGGCGGACGAGCGGTGCCGCGCGGTGCATGGCGAGGCGATCCGCACCTACGTGATCGACCGCAACATCAACTACACCAACGTCTGCACCGCCAAGTGCACCTTCTGCGCCTTCCGCCGCGATCAGGGCGACGGCGACGCGTACGTGCTGCCCGTGGACCGCATCCTGCACAAGATCCAGGAGCTGGTGGACATCGGCGGCACCCAGATCCTGATGCAGGGCGGCATGCACCCGGGCCTCCCGCTCTCCTGGTACGAGGAACTGCTGCGCGCCATCGGCGAGCGCTTCCCGCAGGTGCACGTGCACGCGTTCAGTCCGCCGGAGTTCGTGGAGTTTGCGCGCTTCTTCGATCCGCCCGGCGCCGACCTGCGCGAGAAGGTCCGTTGGGTGATGACGCGACTGCGCGACGCCGGGCTTCGCAGCGTGCCGGGCGGCGGCGGCGAGATCTTCGCGCCGGCCGTGCGCCGCAAGATCGGTCTGGGCAAGTGCACCGGCGAGGAATGGCTCACGGTGATGCACGTGGCCCACGAACTGGGCATGAACACCAGCGCCACCATGATGTTCGGTCACATCGAGGGGCTGGCCGACCGCGTGCACCACATGGAGCAGGTGCGCCGCTGGCAGGACCGCGCCATCGCGGACTTCGCCCGGGACGGCGGCGGCCGCTGCATGGCCTTCATCAGCTGGCCCTTCCAGCGCGAGAACACCCCGCTGGGCCGGGCCAGGACCTGGGGCGAGGGCGCCGGTGACGATCCGAGCCAGCCCTTCCCCGGCGACGTGGTGGCCACGCTGGACGGCGACGGGACCAAGGCCTCGCATCCGGAGTTTGGCCGCCGCGTGCGCATGAGCGGCAGCACGGACTACCTGCGCACGCAGGCCCTGAGCCGACTGCACCTGGACAACGTCTGGAGCATCGGCTCCAGCTGGGTGACCATGGGTCCGCTGGTGGGACAGGCGGGACTGCGGCACGGCGCCAACGACATGGGCAGCGTGATGATGGAGGAGAACGTGGTCTCCAGCGCCGGCACCACCCACTGCCTCAATCAGGCGGAGATCTGCCGACTGATCCGCGACGCTGGCTTCGTGCCGGCGCAGCGGGACAACGCCTACGACCTGCTGAAGGTGCACGACGGCCCGGACAGCCCGGACCTTCGCGTGACCGACTGGAGCGCGCACCGGCCCCGCCGCCTCCATGTGGAGGCCCCGCGTGGCAAGGCCACGGACGCCCCTCGCGTGGAACTGACGGTGGGCGGCGACGCGGGCCGCTGAACGCGCTCAGGACGGCTGCGGCTCCGCGGGCCCGGCGCCGTCGTCGGACGGCGCGGGTGGCACTGCGGCCGCGTCCGCGCTTCCGATGCCGCCGGCACGGCCGCCACGGCCCCACCGCTGATCCTCCGGGATGACGCGTCCGCACTCGGGACAGCACTCCCCCTGCAGGCGGTGCAGCGGATAGCCGCAGGCGCAACGCGGCTCCTCGAACTCGACGCGAAGCGGCAGCCTGCAGCCCGGGCAGGCCACCACGCCCGAATGCAGCTGCATCCAGAGGGAGCAGCGCGGACACTGCAGCGTGAGCAGCGCGCGGTCAGGCGCGTTGGCACGACGATGCCGTTCGCGGCGATCCTCCAGGCGCCCAAGGATGGGCGTGGCCAGATGTGCGCCCAGTCCGGTCCCCAGAAACGCCGTCACCCAGATCCAGAAGCCTGACGACCAGAACACTCCGAGCCACCAGCCCGCCACCGACTCCATCACGCATGTGAGGATCACGGACACCGCCACCACGGCCACCGAACCCAGGGCCGCCACCCGCACCACGCGATCCGGCCACCGGCGAAGCGTCACGGCCCCCAGCACGCCGGCGTCCGCCGTCAGCAGCGCCATGAACCCGAGCGCCGTGCAGGCCCGTGCCATCCATGCGGAGCCGTCGGGGCCAGAGTCGCTGGTCTCCGGAAACCAGATCATGGTCAGCGCCAGCAGCGAAGCGAACGCCGCGCTGGCCGCACCCGCCCACCCCAGCGCGCGCTTCCATGTCTGGGGCCCCAGACGCAGTGAGCCACCGAGCAGCCCGTACCCCACCCCCAGCGCCACCACCGTGCCGAAGCCCTGCAGCCCGCGGCCGCCGCCGGTGGCGGCGAACGCGATGGAGAGTGCGATCACGCACACCACCACCACCAGCGCGGTCCGGTCGAGGCACCCCCCCGGTCTGGGCCCGTCCGCGGTCACGCCGTTCAGTCCTCCGGCGCGTCCTTGGCCACGATGCGCTTGAATTCGGCCTCCAGACGCTTGGTGACCGGGCCCACCACACCGGAGCCGATCCGCCTGCCGTCGATGCTGGAGACGCCGATCACCTCGGCCGCCGTGCCCGTGAGGAAGACCTCGTCGGACGCCAGCAGCTCGTCCACCTTGAGCGGACGCTCCGTCACCTGCAGCCCCAGCGACGGCGCCAGCGTGTCGATCACGAACCGCCGCGTGACGCCGCGAAGGATGCCGGCGCTGACCGGCGGCGTGGCGATGGAGCCGCCGCGGATGACGAAGATGTTGTCGCCCGTGCACTCCGAGACGAAGCCCTGCGTGTTCAGCATGATGGCCTCGTGCACGCCGGCGTCGATGGCCTCCACCTTGGCCAGGATGTTGTTCAGGTAGTTCAGACTCTTGATGGCCGGATCCAGGCACTCCGCCGGGATGCGCGGGCGCTTGGCCACGATGATGGGCATGCCCGCCTCGTACATCTCGCGCGGATAGAGATGGATGCGGTCCACGATGATGATGGTGCCGCTCCGGGGGCAGTGGTTGGGGTTCAGGCCCAGCGAACCCTTGCCACGCGTGAGCACCAGCCGGATGTAGGCGTCCTTCAGGCCGCTGGCGGCCACCGCCTCGCGCAGCGCCGACTCCAGCTCCGCACGGGAGAGCGCCGGCGTCAGACGGATCGCCTCGCAGCCGCCCCACAGACGGTCCAGGTGCGACTTCATCTTGAAGATGCGGCCGCCGTAGACGCGGATGCCCTCGAACACGCCGTCCCCGTAGAGCAGGCCGTGGTCGTACACGCTGACGGAGGCCTCCTCCGGGGCGACGAGGCGACCATCGATCCAGACCACGGGGCCGGTTGCGGTGAGCGTCATGGGGCGGAGAGGGTAGCAGGCCGGGGCTATCATCCGAAGCCCCATGAAGCTGATCCTTGCCAACCCCCGCGGCTTCTGTGCCGGCGTCTACATGGCCATCGACGTGGTCGACCAGATGCTGGCCCTCTGCCCCGGCGAGCCGATCTACGTCTATCACGAGATCGTGCACAACCGCCACGTGGTGGAGCGCTTCCGCGGCCGCGGCGTGAAGTTCATCGAGGACCTGGCCGAGGTGCCTGAGGGCAGCATGGTGGTCTTCAGCGCGCACGGCGTCAGCCCGGCGCTGCGGCGTCAGGCCGAGCAGCGCCGCCTCACCGCCATCGACGCCACCTGCCCGCTGGTGACCAAGGTGCACAACGAGGCCATCCGCTACGCCAAGGCCGGCTACCAGATCCTGCTGGTGGGACACAAGAACCACCAGGAGGTGGTGGGCACGCGCGGCGAGGCGCCCGACGCCATCCAGGTGGTGGAGAAGCCCGAGGACATCCCGCACCTGCGCATCGACGACCCCAACAAGCTGGTCTACCTCACGCAGACCACGCTGAGCACCGACGACGCCGACGTGATCATCAAGGCGCTCAAGGCCACCTTCCCCAACCTGAAGGAACCGCCGTCGAGCGACATCTGCTACGCCACCACCAACCGGCAGCGCGCGGTGCGCGCCATCGCGCCGGACGCCGACCTGGTGCTGGTGGTGGGCAGCCGCAACTCCAGCAACTCCGTGCGCCTGACGGAGATCAGCCAGAACGTGGGCACCCACGCGCGTCTCATCGACGACAAGAGCGAGCTGCGCCCCGAGTGGTTCGAGGGGGTGAACACCGTCCTCATCACGGCCGGCGCCAGCGCCCCCGAGGACCTGGTGCACGAGCTCATCGTGGAACTGGTGGAACGCTTCGGCGGCGAGGTGGAGCAGCGCGACATCTACCACGAGGAGGTGGAGTTCGGCCTGCCCGGCACGCTGAAGGACCTCATGCGCGGCCGAGGCGTGGATCCGTCCGGTCGTCGCGTGGTGCGCGAGGACAGCGGCCCCAAGCTGCACGCGTGGCTGGAGGACCGCGGCATCCCCCACCGCACGGTCGACCTCACCATCGGCGCCACGGGCTGACGCCGTGGAAGCCCCCGCCGCCTTCTTCGAGTTCGACGCCGACGGCCTCAAGGCCTGGATGTCCGATCGAGGGCTTCCGCCGTTCACGGCGAAGCAGCTGCTGGACTGGGTCTACCGCCGCGGCGTCACAGACCCGGCCGCCATGAGCGACCTCTCCAAGGCCGCCCGCGAGATGCTGGCGCGCCAGATGCGATTCGAGCAGGGCGAGGTGCGCCGCCACCTGCTGGCCACCGACGGCACGCAGAAGCTGCTGATGGCGTGGCCCCGGGATCAGGCGCCGCGTGCGGACGCGCTGGCGCAGCTGCCCGTGTCCCAGCCGGAAGCCGACGAGCGTCGCACCGAGTGCGTGATGATCCCAGCGGAGGATCGGCGCACCGCGTGCGTCTCCAGCCAGGTGGGCTGCCCGGTGGGATGCCGGTTCTGCGCCAGCGGGATCGGCGGACTGGAGGGAAACCTCACGCGCGGACGCATCGTGGAGCAGGTCTGGCGCCTGGGACGCCTGGAGCAGGTGGGCCGCATCAGTCACGTGGTGTTCATGGGCATGGGCGAGCCGCTGGCCAACTTCGACGCGGTGAGCGGCGCCATCCGCACGCTCAACGCGGACTGGGGCCTTGGCATCGGCGCGCGTCGCATCACCGTGAGCACCGTGGGGCTGCCGGCGGCCATCCGCAAGCTGGAAGGCTTCGACATCCCGGTCACGCTGGCCCTGAGCCTGCACGCCCCCACCGACGAGCTTCGCAGGCAGATCATTCCGTGGGCCGAGTACAGCACCATCCCGGAGCTGCTGGAGGCCTGTCACGAGTGGTTCCGCAAGACCGGCCGCGAGATCACGCTGGAGTACATCCTGCTGGGCGGCTTCAACGACGCGCAGGAGCATGCGGAGGAGCTGGCGCGCCTGGCGCGCTCCATCCGCGCCAACGTGAACCTCATCCGCTGGAACGAGGTGGACGGTCTTCCCTACCGGCGGCCCAGCACCGAGCAGGTGCACGCCTTCCAGGAGACGCTGCGTGTGCGCGGCGTCAACGCCCACATCCGGGCGAGCCGCGGCCGCGACATCAAGGCGGCGTGCGGCCAGCTGCGGCACGAGTCCCGCGCGGCGGGCTGACCCGCAGGGCGCCCCGTCAGGCCGGACGCATGGCCTCCACGGTCATGGCTCGCACCATGGACCCGTCCAGCGAACGCAGCTCGCCACGCTCCGCCACCTCGTGCAGGCGACGGAGCGCCCGTGCGAACGCCGGCGCGCACTCGGGCTCGGACGCGGCGCGTGCGCACAGCTCCACCACCGCCTCTCGAAGGTCGCGCGCGGGCTGACGTCCGCGGACGCCGTGCGGCAGCAGCATGCCCGCCGTCCGGACCAGCCGCGCGGGCCAGTCGCTGGAGCGGAAGTCCAGGCGAAGGAAGCGCCCCAGCACCACGCCCTCCACACGGTAGAGGAACCGACGCTCCATCCGGTCGCCGCGCGCCGGACGCACGTCCAGGCGCCGTCGCGTGAGCCGCCGCTGCTCGGGGCTGGTGCACATGGTGGCCACGTACACGCCGTCCCGGATGAGCATGGCCTCCGCCAGCGGGAGCACGGCCCACGACCCAAGCCCCTCCACCGCCAGAAGCGAATCCAGCAGGCGCGCGTACGCCTCCGCGTAGCTCACCCCACCCCACAGCCAGCATCGGTGAAGGCCGTTCACCAGGTCCCGCTGCGACTGTCGAAGCGCGGGGTCGTGCCGCCACGCGCCGGTGCGCCGCAGCAGCTGCCCGAACAGCGGACGCAGCCGTCGCGCGGCGCGCGAGCCGCCCAGACCGCTGTGCGAGATCTCCAGCAGGAACCGGCGCACCAGCGCCACGGGCTGATCCGGATCATGCCGCGGGGGTCGCTCCAGCTCCGTGCGCTCGGCCGCCAGCACACGGCCGTAGTTCATGGCCTCCACGCACCGACCGAAGCCGCGCGTCTCGGCGCGCGCCAGCGCCGCCTCCAACGCCTGCACCGACACGGGCAGCAGCCCGCGCTGGAAGGCCGCGCCCAGCAGCACCAGATCCGTCAGGCGGTCGGTGAGAAAGGTGCGCCGCGCCAGCGTGGCCACGTCGGCCAGGAAGGATCCCTGGCCGCGGCAACCGCGTTCGACCGCATGGGCCAGTTCGCTTGCCGCGCGGACACGCGCCTCGTCCACCTGATCCTCCAGCACCCCCGAGTTGGCCACCACGTAGGTTCGGTCCGGATCGGCCACGCGCAGGAACGGATCGGGCCCGATGGCGCGCAACGTCTCCACGGCGTCCGCGCCCAGCAGCAGGTCCGCCTCGCCGTAGGGCGTCTGCGCGGCCAGCGGCGCCTCTCCCGCATCCAGCCGTGTGAAGAGCACCTGACTCCACGCTCGGCGGCCCGGTCCCACGGGCGTGGTCTGGAAGCTGGCCTGCACCCGATAGCCCATGGCGCGGCCGGCCTCGCAGAGCACCCATGCGGCAAGCCCCGGAGCGTCGCCTCGCCAGCCCGCCAGATGCGCACGCCAGCGACCGGCGTCCGCATGCACGATGTGCGGCGGCGCGGGTCGCGGCGCACCGGGCTGCAGTTCCTCGGGTCTCGGCGGCTTGCTTCGCACCACCTCCACCTGCTCGAACATGGGGCGGATCCGCGCCTCCAGACGCGCCGAGGAGCGGTCCTCCAGCACCTCCACGGTCATCTCCGTTCGCACGGGATTGGTGCCGCGCTCCAGACCACGCTCCAGCATCACCTCCGCCGGCGCGGGCCGCACGTCGCACGCGGCGTCCGCGGGCCAGATGGCGCGCTGCATGGGCACGAAGCCCAGCCGGTCCGCCTCGGCAAGGCCCCGATCCAGCGCCGACACGTCGCGTCGCGCCGGCGGACCGTCCTGGCCCACCACCACGGTGAGGCCGTCGCGAAGGGCGGCGGAGCGAAGCAGCTCGCGAAAGGCCGCGCGGTCGTTGAGGTCGCCGCGGAACACCGCCAGCGGAGACGCGGCGTCGGCGGGCACCACCGCGCGTGAGAGCCGTTCGGCGTCGGGTCCGGGTTCGTCGCCCAGGTCGCAGACCACCAGCACGCGCGGCCGCACCTCGCGCGAGGCCTGCCGCACGGCGGCCACGCCCTCGGCGGCGAAGCGTCGGCGATCCCAGATCTCCACGGTGGCCAGACGATCGGCCTCTCGAGCCGGAAGACCGGGCGCCCACACCGCCGTCACGGGCTCGCCGGGCGGAAGCGGGCGCGCGGCCAGCTCCTCGGCCACCTCCTCCACCATGCTCCGGACCGCCTCGATGGCGCCGCTGGCGCCAAGGCCGGCGCCGCGCTCGGGCACGGGCCATCGCTCCAGCCGCTCGTCCACGCGCGCCAGCCGACGCTCGATGGGCTGCCCGGGCCGAACGCGCGCCAGCAGATGCACGATCTTGCGCGCCAGGATGCTGGGACGCGTGCCGTCGTTGATCTCCAGCCGCGGGGCGTCCTCGCCGTCGCTGGGCAGCTCGTCCCACCAGAGACTGGCCATGCGCTCGCCGGAACGACGACCGCTCTCGGCGGCCTTGAGCACCTCGGACGCCACGCTGCCCGGACGCGGCTCCAGCACCACCACGTTGGCGCAGCGCGACAGCAGGCGAAGCACGGACGCGCCGTCCACCGGTCCCGCCATGCCCAGCGAGAGCATGGGCACGCGGCCCGAGAGCCCCAGCTCGTCCAGCAGGTGGCGCGCCGCCAGCGCGCACGGTCCCATCGCCACGATCCCCCACGGCTCGGTTTCGCCGGGGGACGGGAGGCTGGAGAGCCTGTTCAGCTCCAGGCGCCGACCCATGCCCAGCGCGTCCTCGCCTTCCGCGGGCAGCGGCGCACGCCGCACGCGTCGGCCTTCCAGCGCCAGGTCCACGCGTTCCAGCACGCGGTTGGGATGCATGGCCAGCGTGTCCAGCGATCGCAGCAGGCTGACGTGCACCGCCACCGCCACGGTGACGCGCGCGGCATCCGCGATCCGGAAGGCGTCCTGCACCGCATGACGCAGTCCGTTCAGGTCCGCAGGCGCCAGGCACGGCACGCCCAGCGAGCGCGCGGCGCGCACGGGGCACGCGCCCGGCGAGAGGTACGGGTTGTCCTCCAGCAGCAGCACGGCGCTGCCGCCGCCCCGGGCCCCGCGCGCCGCGTCGCGCCAGGCCGCGGCCATGGCGATCTCCAGCTGGTCGTTGGGAACGCACACCAGCACGCGCTTGCCCATGGCGGCGGCGCGCATGGCCAGCGACACGCCACGCGCCGCGTCCACCATGGAGGCCACGCGGAGGCCGTGACGCTCCAGCGCCTCCACGCATCGCTCGTCGGCCAGCGGGCGGAACAGCCCCTCCAGCGGCGGGCGACGCGGCGCCACCGCCTCGTGCACGGGCAGTTCGCACTCCAGCAGCCCCTTCAGGATCGCCTCGAAGGCGGTGCAGAGCGCATGCCCTTCGCCGCGGGCCAGGGGCGGGCGCCACGCCACGGAACCCGCGGGTTCGGCCGCGTTCATCCGGGCCTCCCGGGCAGCGGCAGCGCGAACTCCCCCGCCAGCAGCCGTTCCACCGCGTGCGCAAAGCCGTCCTGCGCGTGGTGCGGCGCCACATGGTCGGCATGCTCCAGCACGCGCGGGTCGGCGTTGCCCATGGCGATCCCCAGCGCCGCCTCGCGGATCATGCGCAGGTCGTTGAGTCCGTCGCCCACCGCCACCACCAGCGTGTGGGGAATGGCGGTGCCGCCACGCACGCGCTCCAGCATGGTCCACTTGTCGCAGTCGGGCGCGTAGATCTCCAGCAGGTGCGTCACGCTGCCCACGGCCTGCTCGGCGGTGACCGCGCTCCAGGCCTGCACCACGGCACGATGACCGAAGCGCGCCTGCATCTGCGTGCAGACCGGCGCCAGGCGGTCGGCGCGGTCGATGGCGCCCACGCGAAGCACGTGGTCGTGCCCCAGCGCCTCCGACGCCTCCAGCGTGTCCGTGCGGTGCACCGGGACCTGATGCTGCTCCAGCCACCACACCGTGGCGGGGTCCAGCGCGCCCGGGCCCACGAAGCGGTAGTCGTGCTCGCACGCGTGATGGTCGCGCAGCAGGTGCGCCACCAGTCCCTCCGCGTTGAGCGCGGCGGCCAGCTCGCCCACCAGCCCCTGATCCAGGGTGAGGCGGTCCAGGGTCTCGCCGCTGCGCGCGTCGCTCAGCACGCTGCCGCCCGAGGTGACGGCCGGTCCGTCGTGGGCGATCGCCTCCAGGGTGCGTCGAGCCTCGCGCCAGCTGCGGCCGGTGGCCGGGACCAGCGTCCAGCCCGCGCCGCGCAGGCGCTCCACGGCCCTTCGGTTGGCGTCGCTCACACGGCCGCGGCCGTCGAGGAGCGTGCCGTCCAGGTCCACCGCGATCAGGCCGGGCATGGGCGGAGCATACGAACGCGTGGCCTTCGCCCGCTACACTGTTCCCCCCATGGACAACCGCCTCAAGGACATCCAGCAGGGCACGCTCACCGAGAGCCGCCTCAACAGCGACTTCC
>CAZKHO010000042.1:0-17006 GCA_964552505.1 uncultured Bifidobacterium sp.
TCGAACCTGGGGATGACGTGGAAGTGCACGTGCATCACCGCCTGGTGCGCCAGCGCGCCGTTGTTCTGCAGCACGTTGTAGGCCGTGGCGCCCGTCTCGGCCAGGATGGCCGCCGCCACCGTGGGCAGCGCCGCGCCCAGGGCCGCCGCGGCCGCCTGGCTCAGCTCGTGCAGATGCACCTTCTCCTCCTTGGGCACCACCAGCGCGTGACCCGGGCTCAGCGGGTTCACGTCCAGGAAGGCGATCACCAGGTCGTTCTCCAGCAGGCGATGGCAGGGGATCTCGCCGCGGATGATGCGCGTGAAGATGCTCATGCGGCGCAGGGTAGCGGTGGCGCCGCGTGGCGCGCCGTACCATCGGCGTCATGCCGCGCACCCCACGCCTGCAGGCGTCGCGCCTGAGCCCGCCCTTGCCGCCGCGTGCGCTGGACGCGCTGCTGCGGAGCTTCCTGCGCGAGGACCTGGGCACCGCGGGCGACGTCACCTCCAGGGCGCTGGTGGCCGCGGATCGACGCGCCACGGCGCAGGTCTGCGCGCGGCAGGCCGGCGTGATGGCGGGCGCGCAGGTGGCGCGGCGTCTGGTGCGCCTGACCTCGCCGAAACTTCGCTGCAAGGTGCTGGTGCCGGACGGGGCGCGCTTCCGGCGCGGAGCGCCGGTGCTCCTGCTGTCGGGTCCGCTGCGGCCCATGCTGGCGGTGGAGCGAACGCTGCTGAACGTGACGGGCCGCATGTCCGGCGTGGCCACGGCCACCCGCGCCATGGTGGACGCCACCGGGCGCACCGGCGCGCGCATCCGCGACACCCGGAAGACCACGCCCGGGCTTCGCGCGCTGGAGAAGTTCGCGGTGCGATGCGGCGGCGGCGTCTCGCACCGGGCGGGGCTCTTCGACGCGTTCCTGGCCAAGGACAACCATCTGGCGGGGCTCGCCGCGGCCGACCTGCCGCGGGCGGTGGCGGCGGCGGTGCGTCGGGCGCGTGCGCGCGCGCCGCTGGCCTTCGCCATGGTGGAGGTGGACACGCCGGCGCAGTTCCGCGCGCTGCTCTCCCTGCCCAGAGGCGTGGTGGACGCGGTGCTGCTGGACAACATGACGCCCGCCACCATGCGCCGTCTGGTGGCGCTCCGCGACGCGCACGCGCCGTGGCTGACGCTGGAGGCCAGCGGCGGCGTCACGCTGGACCGCGTGCCGGCCATCGCCGCAAGCGGCGTGGACTTCATCAGCGCCGGATCCATCACGCACTCGGCGCCGCAGGTGGACTTCGGGCTGGACATCGTGGAGGCACCGGCGCGTGGTGGACGGCGGCGTGATTGAGCGCGCGCTGGAGGTGTGGCCCCACGCGCTGGAGGCGGCGTGCGCGCGCTGCCGCGTCTTCCGGCAGGTGCGCGTGATCCGCGAGACCGCCAGCACGCAGGACGCGGCGTTGCAGCTGGGCGCGCCTGTGGGTTCGCTGGTGACGGCGGGACGGCAGGTGGGTGGGCGCGGCCGCCTGGGCGCGGCGTGGGCCGACACGGTGCAGGACGGCGTGGCGTGCACCTTTGTGGTGGAGCCCACCTCCGCGGAGCGGCTGGCCATGACCGCCGCAGTGGCGGTGGTGCAGGCCGCGCGTGCGTGCGTGCCTTCGGACCAGGCCGATCGACTGGGGCTGAAGTGGCCGAACGATCTGCAGGCTGCGTGGCCGGACGGGGGACGCAGGAAGGTGGCGGGCGTGCTGGTGGAGATCCGCGACGGACGTGCGCTTGTGGGCATCGGCGTGAACGTGCGGCAGGAGGCCTTCCCGGGTCCGCTGGCCCACAAGGCCGCCAGCCTTCACATGCTGGGCGGCACGCACGACCGGCTGCACACCATCGAGCGGCTGCTGGAGGCGATGGATCAGGCGCTGGCGATGGATGTCACGGCGCTGGAGGACCGCTATCGCCGGTTCGACCGCACCTTGGGCCAGCGCATGCGGTTTGTGACGCCCGCAGGGGAAGTGGAGGGGGAGGTGCTCCGATGCGATCCGGCCCGCGGTCTGGAGGTGCAGGGGCCCTCCGGTCCGGTCTGGCTGCCAGCGGCCACCACGCGGGTTCATGTGGATGGGCCTTCGGACCGATCTACACTGCACGGCCCATGAAGCGCGTCACGGTCATCCTGGCACTGCTCGCCGCGCCATGCGCGCTGGCGCAGGACGCCAAGCCGGGCGACCTGGTGCCGGTGGAGCCCGGCACCTCGGACACCAGCGCCATGGGCACCACGCTGCGCGTCATGCCGGTGGAGCTGAACGAGACCACCAACTTCGGACGCCTCTACGGCGTGGTGGGACGCCCCGACCTGCTGGTGCGAAGCCATGGCGGCATGTACGGCGTGTTCGAGCAGGGCCAGTACGTGGGCTGGAAGGGCCGCGTCTTTGCGGTGTGGCCCAGCGGCACGCAGTTCTACATCGGTCGGCCGGACTTCTCGCGGATGCGCGCCAGCCCCATGCGGATGGCCACGGACGCCGGCATGCAGCCCGCGCCCGGCGTGCGCGTGCGCACGCCCGTGCCTGACCAGGCACCGCCCGCCACCGGACCCAGTCTTCGCGTGGATCGCCGACCGGACGCGCTGCCGGACGCGCGCGTGCCCGACGCCCGCGTGCCGGACGCGCGCATCGGATCCGCGCCGCTGCGGCCGGGACAGGCGACGGCGCCGCCGGCGGGCACGCGGGAGGAATCGCACGCGGTGCCGCCCGATTCGCGACGGATCGATCCGCCTGCGGACGCGACACCTGCTTCGCCGCAGCCGGCATCCGGCGCGTCTGAGGCACCCGCCGCCTCGCCCGCTCCCGCCGCGGCGCCATCGCCCGCCGGCGCTCCGTGATGAGGCTCCGTCCTCCGCTGGCGGCGCTGCTGGGCGCGATCGCTCTGGTTTCCGCTGCGCACGCCGGCGCCATCCTGCCCGCGCAGACACGGCCGCTGGCCACGGTGGGCGGCGTGCTGGCGCTTCCACTGACGGGCGCACCGGACCGCTGGCCGGAGACGCTGCTGCTGCAGCGCCAGGACGGCGGCAAGCCGGTGGAAGGCGTGGTGGCGTGGGTGGGCGCCATGGCGCCCGCACTGGAGCGGTCGTGGACCACGCCCGAGGAGAGTCTGGACGTGCGGCCGGTGGCACGCGCGCCGCAGGGTCGCGCGCCCTCCGAGAGCGGCGCGGTGCTGCTGCTGGCCGCACTGCCTCCGGATCTGCACGGCCCACTGTCGCTGGACGGCACCACGATCGAACCCAGCTGGATGCCGCTGGCGCAGCCGCATCCGGACGCGTCGCTGCCGATGGTGCCCCCCGCGGACGCCGGCGCGCTGGACAGGCCGCCGCTGGATTCGCCGGGCGAATGGTTCCGCTGGTGGCTGCTGGCCGACGAGAGGCGCGCCGCGCCGCCGCCGCCTGTGGGCGATCCTGTGGCCTCGCTCTTTGCGCTGCATCGCGCGCAGCTGTGGCAGGCGGGTCTGGACCGTGTGGAGCGGATCAGTCCAGGGGTGGCGCGCGAACTTCGTGAGCGGCTCACGGCCACCGTCAGCGACACGCGCGGTGGTCGATCCGTGCCCATGGCCGCATGGATGGCGCGCGCGGAGGAGCTGGCGTTCACGCTGGCCACGCTGCTGGATCTCTCGCGCACCGACGAGCAGGTGATGCAGGCGCTGCTGACGCGCCTGCGCGCGGATCCGCCGCTGACCTGCTGGGTGGAGGCGGACTCGGGAAGCAGCATGCGGCTGGCCGTGGCCAACGGCGGCCGTGAGGCGCTCACGCTGCAGGCCACCTGGCTGGAGAGCCCGGCCACGCCGCCCACGGTGATCCCGGTGCCGGCGGCGGGTCTGTCGCGACATGTCATCGAGCGCCCGGCGGAACTGCTGCCGGACGCGCTCACCCGCAACGCCGCGCCGCTGGGCGGTTCGCTCATGCTCCGGTGCGGCGCGTGGCAGCTGCGGCTCCCGGTGGGACCGGCGCAGGTCATTCCGCGTCCGCCCGGCTACGGTCTGGGCGTGCTTCGGCCTCCGCTCACGCTTTCCGACGCGCAGCGCCTTCGCATGGCGCCGCCACCGGCCGAGTGGTGCACCACCGCCAGTCTGCGACGCAACGGTCCGCGGTGGGAGATCTTCGCGGAGTGTCTGCGGCCCGCCGCCGGAGAACTGGACACGCTGGAGGTGGTGGTGGGCGAGGCGCGCCGCGGCCTGGTGCGTGTGGTGGTGCGCGAGCAGGGTGAGCCGGTGGTGGAAGGACCGCCCGGACTGGACGCCCCCGTGATCACGCGCGGCAGCTTCGCGGATCGATGGCGCGCGGTGATCGAGGTGCCCACGGCCTGGGTGGAGCCGCCGTCCACGGAAGGTGCCGTGGGTGCACGCGGCGCCGTGCTGATGCTGGGCGTGGCGCGTTCGCCGGCGGGCGCAGGCACGCGACAGACCGGCGCGCTGGCGGTGCCTTCATGGATGCCGGTGCCGGTGCTGTCGCTGGATCCCACGGGGTGGTGGGTGCCGGGGGCGGCGCGCGAGGCGCGGCCGGTGCCTGCGGTCGAGGCGCCCGGCGCTCGGCCCGCCGGGTTGGCACCCTGACCAGGCGCTTGCAGCCCCGCGGAAGCGGGTGCCGACGGGTTTCACAGGCCAATTTTCGGACTCGGTCTTTGCGGCGTGGCGACCCCGGTCTACCTTGGGAGGGCCTTTCCAAGGGCCGTTCCATGCAGACCACGCTTGCGCGCCATCTGGGTGTCTTCGTCCTTGCCGCGCTCGCCGCCGTCGCTGCCGACCGCCCTTCGCACGCCGACGGTCAGCTGACGGCCTGGGGCCGCATCGTGGGCCAGGGAACGCTGATGCCGCAGCCGCCGTCGCTGCTCGGCGTGCAGTCGGCCGCGTGCGCCACCTTCACGGGTCGCACCGCCATGGTGATGACGGACGGATCGCTGCGCATCTTCCCCGACTCGGACGCACCCTATGTGCTGCAGGCGCCAGGCTCGTGCCGTGCGGTGTTCGGCGGATTCCAGGGTCGCTTCGCGGTGCTGCAGCCGGACGGCGCCTTCCGCATCATCTGGAGCTGGTCCTATCCCGACGGCGACGCATGGCGCTTCTTCGAGGGCCGCGAGTGCGTGATGGCCGCGCTCACCGAGAAGGGCATGGCCGTGCTTCGCAGCGACGGCGTCGTGGAGCAGGACTGCCTGTTCAGCGGCTCCGAGGACTGCGGCATCGAGTCGGTGCCTGCGGACCTCGGCCCGTGCCGATGGATCGCCGCGGGCGCGGCGCACCTGCTCGCCGTCCGTGCGGACGGATCCGTGCGCGCGTGGGGCTCCAACGAATTTGGTCAGGTCGACGGACCCGCCCCGAACGAGGACTGCGTGGCGCGGCCCGCGAACATCGGGCCATGCAGCAGGGTGGCGGGCGGCTACGCCTTCTCGCTGGCCCTGCAGCAGGATGGTCAGGTGCGCGCGTGGGGCGACAACTGGTCGCACAACTATCCGGCGGGCGTGGGGCAGTGCGACGTGCCCGCGGATCTTGGCGTGGCGACCGAGATCGCGGCGGGCGTGCTGCATTCGGTGGCGCTGCTCTCGGATGGAACGGTGCGCGCGTGGGGATCGAACGTCAACGCGCAGTGCAGCGGCCCGGCGGAGGGAGGCTCGGTGGTGCGTGAGAAGCCCGCCAATCTGGGCGCGGCGCGCCACATCGCGGCGGGCGAGCAGACGACGGTGGCCGTGCTGGCGGACGGGTCGGTCGAGGCGTGGGGCGTGAACTACAGCAGCGAGTGCGACGCGCCGCGCAGCACCGGCCGATTCACGCAGATCTCCGCCGGCGCCGAGTACGTCATGGGCGTGCGCGCCGACGGCTCCATCGAGGGGTGGGGCCGCAACGAATGGGGGCAGGTGGGTGGCCCGGACGCGCAGGGCGTGCGCGGCCGCCCCGAGCCGCTGCCGCCGTGCGCGAAGGTGAGCGCGGGCGAGCAGCACACCGTCGCGCTGCGACAGGACGGCCTGGTCGTGGCGTGGGGCGACAACCGCTTCGGACAGTGCGACGTGCCGCCCGATCTCGGCGTCTGCACGCAGATCTCCGCCTCGCAGACCATGTCGTACGCGATCCGCGCCGACGGTCAGGTGCGCCGGTGGGGCACGCGCTTCGACGTCTACAGCGAGATCTTCATGCCGGAGGATCTCGGACCGTGCGTGCGCATCGCCGCCAACTCCGAACATGTGCTCGTGATCCAGGCGGACGGCTCGGTCACCGGCTGGGGCAAGAACAACCTCTCTCAGGTGGAAGGCGCGCCCCCGCCCGACTATTTCGACGTGGTCGGCAAGCCCGCCGATCTGGGTCCGTGCAGCGAGGTGTCGGTGGGATCGAACCACTCGCTCGCGCTGCGCACGGATGGCACGGTGCGTGCATGGGGCTGGAACAGCTGCGGCGAGTGCGATGTGCCTGCGACCCTGACGCAGGCGACGGCGATCGCTGCAGGCGGACTCAACTCGGCCGCGCTCCGGCCCGACGGCAGCGTGTGCGCCTGGGGCTACTACGACCAGTTCGCGGAGGCCCAGCCTCCGACGGCCGGCACCTTCGTCGCGGTCTCAGGGCGCTGGGGCGGGTTCTACGCCATCGCCTCCTCCGAGAGCAGCGACTGCGCGGGCCCCGGCGCCGCGGCCATCGCCACCCCGCGGATCAACGGAAGCCCCTGGAGCGAGATGGGCGCGTGGAGCTGGTCGGACGGCGGGATCCGCGTGCCTGGCTCGGCCAGCGTGGTGGATCTGGGCGACTACGGCTCCATCGGCAGCGACTGCGCGGCGGAGGCGGGCGCCTTCACCAGCCGCTCCGGCTCCACGCTGTACGTGCCGGTGCAGATGAGCGCGGGCGTGCTGCCGGACGCGCATCCCATCCGGGTGAACGGGCTGGCCAACCTCTCCGGCCGCATCTCGGTCCAGGTGCGCGGCGTCTCGGGCTCGCTGCCGGCGGACATGCCGTCCACTCCGGTGCTGAGCGCGGGACAGCTGGAGGGTGGCTTCGACCTGCTGCTGACCAATGTCCCGCCGCCGCCGGGCAAGTTCCTGACGTTGGCACCCTCCACGGTGAACGGCCGCGCGGTGCTGTCGCTGCAGCTGCTGGACCTTCCCAATGCCGTGCAGTTGAGCGGGGGTTCGGCCACCAACTTCGCCGGGCAGGCGGTGGCGGCCTCCGCGATCGACCTGAACGGCGACGGACTGGACGATCTGGCGCTGGCCATCTCCTTCGGTCCCTCCAACGCGGGCCTGCTGCAGGTGCTGTTGAACGACGGCAGCGGCGGCCTGGGCGGCACCAGCGTGCTGAAGGTGATTCCTGCGGAGCCCACCTGTCTGGCCTCGGGTGACGTTGACGAGGACGGGCTGGTGGACCTGGTGGTGGGCACCGCCAGCGACAGCTCGGTTCGAGTGTTCCGAAACACGGGTCCAGGCGATCTGCAGGTGGTGAAGGTGATCGCGGTGTCCAACGGTCAGCCCACCTCCGTGGTGGTGATCCCGGCGGTGGCGGGTGGCGACCGCTTCATGCCCGGCAGCGCCTCGGTGGGCGTGGGCACCAAGGGCAGCACGGTGAACGTGTACGGGGCGCTGAGCGGCAGCCTGCTGCAGAGCCTGAGCATCGCGGGTCCGCCAAGCACCATCCGCGGCGGCAAGGTGGGCGGCGCCAGCGGGTACGACATCGTGACGGGCGGCACCAAGTCGGCCAGCTTCGGCTTCGGTCCCTCGGAGTCGGGCTTCGTGGATGTGCTGCACCTTGGCCCATCGGGCTTCTCGCTGACGCAGAGCCTTCCGCTGACGGCCAAGCCCGTGCATCTGGACGTGGGCGACGTGGACGGCGACGGCCTGGACGACGTGGTCACCGCCAATGCGGATCCGGTGGCGGGCGCGCCGGGTGCGTCGGTGCCGGTGCTGGCGCTGTTCCGCAACCGCCAGGGCACCCTGGGCGGGGCCATCGCGCTGGCGCCGGCGGGCGCCAGTCAGGGACTGGACGTGGCGCTGGTGGACGCGGACGGCGACGGCGACCGCGACATCGTGAGCGTGCAGCGCACGCTGGGCACCTCCAGCGAGGCGGTGCTGCTGCGCGTGGACGCGCTGGGTCCGGACGCGCCGCTCTCCATCGGCGAGACCATCCCGCTGGCGGTGACGGCGCCCACGCTGGTGGCGCGGGGCAACCTGGACGGCAGCGGCGGCGAGGACGTGTTCCTGGTGGGCGGCGCCGGCGGCACGTCGTTCTCCGACGGCGGCAGCGCCACGCCGTACCTTGGCAACACGGGCGGCGTCTTCGGCGACCTGGACGGCAGCGGCACGGTGGACAACGGCGACGTGGCGCTCTGCCTGATGGACTTCGGCGCCTGCGAAGGCTGCTCGAGCGACCTGGACGGCAGTGGCTGGGTCGACTTCGGCGACGTGGCGCTGATCCTGATGAGCTTCGGCTGAGCGCGGCGCGTGCGTTGACCGGCGTGGGGCGATCGGGTGCAATGCGCATCGAGGCTCCATGTCCGATCCCACGCAGATCACGCCTGGTTCGAATCCGCAGGGACGCGGTCCCTCCAGTGACGCCACGGTGGTCTCGGGACAAGGATCCGCCGCCTCCTTGCCGCGCGCGGTGGGCGTGCCCACCGACCGGTCGGGCGACCGCATCGGCGAGTACGTGCTGATCGAGAAGCTGGGGACCGGCGGCTTCGGCGTGGTCTGGAAGGCCGAGCGCCGCGAGCCCTTCGTGCAGCAGGTGGCGCTGAAGGTGCTGAAGCCCGGTCTGGACAGCGCCGAGGTGCTGGCGCGCTTCGAGCTCGAGCGCCAGGCGCTGGCGATGATGGATCACCCCAACATCGCCAAGGTGATCGACGGCGGCGTGACGCAGGCCGGCCGCAGCTACTTCGTGATGGAGCTGGTGAAGGGCGAGCCCATCGACCGCTTCTGCGACGCCAACCGTCTGGGTCTCCGGCAGCGCCTGGAGCTGTTCGCGCAGGTGTGCGACGCGGTGCACCACGCCCACATGAAGGGCGTCATCCACCGCGACCTGAAGCCCGGCAACATCCTGGCGGGCATGAGCGGCGACACCGGCACGGGCGAAGCCGCCGGCATCCGGGTGAAGGTGATCGACTTCGGCGTGGCCAAGGCCACGTCGGCCACCGCGGTGGCGCACGAGGTGTTCACGCAGACCGGCCAGATGATCGGCACGCCGTCCTACATGAGCCCGGAGCAGCTGGACGGCCGAAACGACATCGACACCCGCGCGGACGTGTACTCGCTGGGCATGGTGCTCTACGAGCTGCTGGTGGGTGCGCCGGCCTTCGATCCGCAGACGCTGCGCGCCGCGGGCATGGCTGAGATCAACCGCATCATCCGCGAGCAGGAGCCGCCCAGGCTGACCACGCGCCTGGCGCAGCTCTCCAAGGAGAGCGCGGCGGGCGAGTCGGGCGCGGCCGGGGTGGCCAAGGCGCGTGGCCTGCAGCCTGACGCGCTGGCGCGCTCCCTGCGCGGCGAGCTGGAGTGGCTGCCCTTGAAGGCCGCCAGCAAGGACCGCAACCGGCGGTATCGCAGCGCGGCCGAGTTCGCCGACGACGTGCGCAACTGGCTGGAGGGCCGACCGCTGCTGGCCGGTCCCGAGACCGCCGTCTATCGCGTGGGCAAGTTCGTGCGCCGCCACCGCGTGGGCGTGGGCGCCGGCGTGGCGGTGGCCGCGTCGCTGGTGGCGGCCACCGTGGTGAGCACCTGGTTCTTCATCCGCGAGGCGCGCGCGCGCGAGGCGGAGGCCGTAGCCCGTCAGCTGGCGGAGCGGCGCGAGCGCGAGACCCGACAGATCGCCGCGTTCCAGGAGGCCATGCTGTCGGACATCGATCCTGCGGCCGCCGGTCTGGCGCTGGCGCAGAGTCTGGAGCGGAGGCTGGACGAGTCGCTGCAGGCGGAGCATGCGGACGCGGCCCAGCGGCTGCAGCGCATGGACGGCATGCGCGACGGCCTGCGGCGCGTGAACACCACCGACGTGGCGCGCGACTTCCTGGAAGCGTCCGTGCTGCGCCCCGCGCAGAAGGCCAGCGCCGCGCAGTTCAAGGAGCAGCCCGAGGTGGACGCGACCATGCAGCTGGCGCTGGGCACCACCTACATGAACCTGGGCATGCCGGAGCGCGCCGTGGCGCCGGTGGCCGAGTCCCTTCGGCTGCGCCGGGCTGCGCTGGCGCCGGAGGATCGGCGCGTGCTGGAAGCGCTGGACTGGAGCGGGCGCGTGAAGTGGCAGGTGGCCACCACCGACGACGAGCGGAAGGAGGCCGAGCGGCTGCTGCGTGAGTCGCTGGAAGCGCGCCGTCGCACGCTGGGCGACACCAGCCCGGACGCCGTCGCCGGCATGCGCGGCCTGGGCGACTGGCTGCAGTCGCAGGGACGGCTGCCCGAGGCTGCGGAGCTGTACGCCCGGGCGCTGGAGGCCGCGCACGCGTCGCAGCCGGCGCTCAGCGACGACGACGTGTTCCTCACCGCCAGTCTGGCGCAGGTTCGATGCGAGCAGGGCGATCCGGCGGCGGCGCTGGCGCTGCTGCAGCCCATGCGCGAGGCGCTTCGGCGGCAGCAGGGGGTGGATCCGCGCGTGACGCTCCGGGTGCTCCAGAACCTGGCCTTTGCGCAGTCGCAGTGGGCGCGAATGCATCCCGAGCCCGCCAACCTGCAGCAGACCGAAGCCACCTGGCGCGAGGCTCTGGATCTGGCCTCCAGATCGCTGGGCGACGACCATCCCATCGCCTTCATGGTGCGCGGCAGCCTGTCGGGCCTGCTGCGGCGCACGGGCCGGATGGACGAGTCCCGCGCGCTGCTCGAGCGCTCGGTGGCGGAGGGTCGCGCGCATCCCGGTGCGGGTGGGGTGGCGTTCCTCTACGCGCTCAACGACCTGGGTCAGGCGCGGCTGGCGGCGGGCGACGCGTCCGGCGCCGAGGCGCTGATCGCCGAGGCCGAGATGGGCATGCGGCGTGCGTTGGGCCTGGCCGCCGACGAGACGCAGGACACCATGATCAGCTGCGCCCGCGTGCAGGTGGCGCTGGGCCGCATCGATCCGGCGCAGGCACGGCTGCGCGAGGTGCTGGCGCATCGCATGGCCGCCATGGGTCCGTCCAGCCGGCTCACGCTGGACGCCGCCCGCGAACTGGGCCGGGCGCTGGCGCAGGCGGGCCGCTTCGCCGAGGCGGACGCGGCGTTCGCCGGCGCCGAGTCGGCGGTGGACGCGTCCAAGCTGCCCGGAACCTCCGACGCGCGCTGGAACCTGGTCCATCAGTGGCGCCACACGCTGGAAGCGTGGGCTGCGGCTGATCCCACGGGTCCCGCGGCGGCGCGTCTTCCCGCGGTGGCGGCCAGGATCGAACAGCTGCGTTCGGCACGGCAGGCCGCCAACCCGCCGCTGCCGGTGGAGTGGAAGGACGCCTGAGCGCGACGCGGGGCCGAGCCGGACCGGCCCGCTTCTATACTCGACGTCGATGTCCGCCCGCGCCCCCGGCCCCCGCATCGTCGCGCTGCTGAACCAGAAGGGCGGCGTGGGCAAGACCACCACCACGGTGAACCTGGGTGCCGCGCTGGCCGCGGCCGGACTTCGCACGCTGCTGGTGGACATGGATCCGCAGTCCAACCTCTCGCTCCACTTCGGCGTGGAGGCCGACGAGGGACGCGCCAGCACCACCGCGCTCTTCGGGGAGAAGCCCGCCAAGGCGGCCGACTGCATCGTGCAGGGACGCGAGCGCCTGGCCTTCATCCCCGCCGACACGGAACTGGCGCTGGTGGAGGGCGAACTGGCCGGCCGCGAAGGTGTGCAGGGCGTGCTTCGCGACGCGCTGGCCAAGGTGGGCAAGCGCTTCGACGTGGTCCTGATCGACTGCCCGCCGGGCCTGGGCGTGCTGAGCGTGAACGCGCTCACCGCGGCGCACGAGGTGTTCGTTCCCATGCAGGCGCAGTACCTGGCGCTGCGCGGCTTGGAGAAGCTGCTCTCCACCGTGCAGCTGGTGGCCGCCGGGCTCAATCCCTCGCTGGTGGCCTCTGGCGTGATCCTCTGCATGCACGAGACGCTCTCGAGCCACGGCAAGGCCGTGGTGGACGAGATCCGCTCCCATCTGGAGGGCTTCCGCGGCGCCGACGTGCCGTGGCGCGACTGTCGTCTGCTCTCGCCGCCCATCCGCCGGAACATCAAGCTGGCCGAGGCGCCGAGCTTCGGCAAGACCATCTTCGACTACGACCCCAAGTGTCCCGGTGCCGACGACTATCGCCGCCTGGCCGAGAGCGTGATGGCCATGTGGCGTGAGCGCGATCAGGCCACCGATCCCGCGAAGGTGGTCGCCACGCCCCCGGCCAAGGCCTGACGCCACGCTCTTCCTTCCCGTCACGCAGGATCCACGCGCATGTCCATCGCGATCATCGGAGCAGGACTGGCCGGACTCACCGCCGCTCGCGCCCTTCAGAAGGCCGGCATGCCCTGCGAGGTCTTCGAGGCCGCCGATCGCGTGGGTGGACGCGTGGCCACCGACCAGGTGGACGGGTTCCGCATCGACCGGGGCTTCCAGGTGCTGCTGCCCGCGTATCCGGAGCTGGGCGAATGGGTGGATCTGGAGCGGCTGGACCTGTGCCGGCTTCCACGGCAGGCGCAGGTGTGGAACGGCCGAAGGCTGGTGCATGTGGGTCATCCGCTGGAGGTGCCGCTGGGCCCGGTGCACGCGCTGCTGGGCGGCGTGGCCGGACCGGGCGCGCTTCGCTTCCTGCTGCCGCGTGTGGTGCGCGCCATGGCGCAGCCGTCGCCCTCGGAGCCGTGCCTGCGTGGGATGAGCGCGCTGGAGCTGCTGCGCCGTCAGCGCGCCGGTCACGCGTTCATCCAGCGCTTCATGCGTCCGTTCTTCGGCGGGGTCTTCCTGGACCGCTCGCTGGGCATGGACGCGGGTGCGCTGGAGTTCCTGTTCACGCTGTTCGCCAAGGCCGGAGCCGCCATCCCTCGTCAGGGCATGGGCGCGCTGCCCCAGGCGCTGGCGACGCCGCTGGCGGACGGCACGGTTCGGCTGCGGCAGCCGGTGCACGCCATCGAGCGTCATCCTGGGGGCTGGCTGCTCCGCACGGCGGGCGGACTGGAGTGCGCGGGATCGGTGATCGTGGCCACCGAAGCCGGCGCCGCGTCCACGCTGGTGCCGGCACTTTCCCAGCCGGCATGGCGCTCCACCGTGCAGCTGTCCTTCGACGTGCCGCAGGACGCGCTGCCCGCCACCCTTCGCACGCCGGTGCTGCATCTGGACGGTGAAGGCACGGGGCCCGTCAACCACCTGGTCAACCTGTCCGCCTCCGGCGTGCGGTGCGCGCCGGCCGGCCGCGCGCTGGTCAGCGCCAGCGCCGTGGACACCTCGCTGCAGGAGACGGGCGCCGCGGGACTGGAGCGGCTGGTGCGCGCCCAGCTGTCACGCTGGTTCCGCTCGGATCTTCGCGCCTGGCGATCGCTTCAGGTGCAGGAGGTGCGGCGCGCCTTGCCGTGTCAGCGTCCGGAAGACTTCGCGGCTCGGCCCTGCATGGACCGGGGCCACGGCCTCTTCGTGGCCGGCGACTGGGTGACCGAAGGCTCCATCGACGGCGCGATGCGCTCAGGTCGCGCCGCCGCCGCCGCCGCCCTGGGCTGGCTGCGGCGCTGACGCCAGGCGCTTCACCGTCACCGTGGCCTGGCTCATGGCCGGGTTCAGCAGGTTGGCGCGGAAGTCCACCGACACCTCGCGCGCATCCTTGCGGAACAGCATGCGTCCCTCGGTGGGCGTGACCTGGGTGCGGGCCACCTGCCAGCCGCGTTCCGTGTAGCGAGCGCGGATCTCGGTGGCGAAGGCGTCGGTCTCGTCCAGCGGTCCGCGGAACACGAAGGTGCCGCCCACCAGCGTCTCGCCCTGATGCTCGATGCCCGTGGTGTAGCGGCTCTCCATCTCGGGGGGCGCGGCCACGTCGCTCTCCAGCACGGTCTCGTTCTGGCCCTTGAACAGGCCGCCCACCTTGCCCACCGCGCGTGCGGCGCAACCTGCCGCGGCGCAGGCCATCGTGGCGCAGAGCGCCAGCCGGAGGATTCGTGCAGGGGCCGTGCCCATGTGGTCGATCCTACCCGTCTTCGCACGCCGCGAGATCCCGCATGGCCTTCGAGAAGCAAGCCCGCACCGTCACGCTGCTCACGCTGCTGAGCCGGTTCTCCGGCCTTGCGCGCGACGCGGTGCAGAGCCGCGTCTTCGGCGCCGGGCCGGTCATGTCGGCCTTCGCGTTCGGCTTCCAGGTGCCCAACCTCTTCCGTCGCCTCTTCGGCGAGGGGGCGCTGACGGCCAGCTTCGTGCCGGTCTACGCGCGACTGGACCAGGACGACGCCGCCTTGGCACGCCGCTTCGCCGGCACGCTGCTCACGCTGCTGGCCACCTTCCTGTCGGCCGTGGCGGTGGTGGGCATCGTGGTGGCCATGGTGGTGCCCGCCAAGGACGCTCAGGCCGCGCTGGGCCTGCGGCTGCTGGCGGTGATGCTGCCGTACATGCCCATGGTGTGCGTGGTGGCGCTCATGGGCTCGGTGCTGGGCGTGCACGGTCGCTTCGGTCCCGCGGCCTTCAGTCCCATCCTGCTCAACCTGGGGATCATCGCGGCCGCGCTGCTGGTGCGGCAGGTGCCCTGCGAGGGGCCGGAACCCTGCGAGAACGGACGGATCCTCTGGGTGGCGATCGCGGTGGTGCTCTCGGGCGTGGCGCAGCTGCTGTGGATGGGCTGGTCCATGCGCGGGCAGGGCATCCGGCCCGTGCTGGCGCTGGCGGCGTGCCGTGCGCCGCTGGTGCAGACCCTGCGGACCACGCTGCCCATGCTGGTGGGACTGGGCGTCTTCCAGCTGAACGTGCTCATGGACAGCCTGATCGCGTGCTACCCGCTGTATGTGGGAGACACGTTCATGGGCCACGCGTTTCCGCTGAACGATTCCGCCAACGCCATCATGGGCTGGTCCACGCGGCTCTACGAGTTCCCGCTGGGCGTCTTCGGGATCTCGGTGGCCACCGTCATCTTCCCGCTGCTGGCGCGTCAGAGCGGCGAGCCGGCGCAGTTCATGCACTCGCTGCGGCGCGGCGTGCGGCTCTCGGTGTTCATCGGCGTGCCGGCCAGCCTGGGGCTGGTGCTGGTGGGTCGCTCGATGTCGGTGGTGGTGTATCAGGGCGGGCGATGCACGCCGGAGCAGGTCTCGCAGATCGCCGACGTGCTGATCGCGTACGCGCCGGCGGTGGTGGCCTACAGCGTCATGCAGCTGCTCACCCGGGCCTTCTACGCGCTGGGCGACCAGCGCACGCCCACGCGGCTGAGCATGGCCATGGTGGCGCTCAACCTGGCGCTCAACCTCACGCTCATCTGGACGCCGCTGGGCATCACGGGGCTGGCCTGGAGCACCACCATCTGCTCCTTCATCCAGTGGGCGCTGCTGTCCAGGCTGCTGCGCCGCCGACTGGGCCGCTTCATGGACGACGTCACCTGGCGAAGCATGGGCAAGACCGCCGTGGCGGCCGCGCTCATGGGCATGGTCACCTACGCGGTGAACTCGGCGCTGCCCTTCGACGGATCGTGGTGGGGCAGCCTGTGGCGTCTGGTCAGCCTGACGGCGGCGGGAGCGCTCACCTTCTTCCTGGCGGCCCAACGGCTGCGCATGCCCGAATGGCGCTGGGCGCTGGGCATGACCGAGGCCGAGGCCCGGGTCACGGACAAGACGGCCTGATTCCGAGGAATTGCGACGGAGCGTCTCACACGCCCACCACCACCCCGTATTCGGAGCGGCAGGGTCGACCGAGTTGTCTGGTAACGCCCACACAGCCGATCCTGCCGGCCGCGCCAGGCGTCTGGCGCGGCCTTTCCCGGCCGTCTCCGCGGCGCCGCGCAGCTCGTCTCGCGCGGCGCTGTTTCTTTTGGGGACGCTCAGTCGGCCACGCGCCACGCGGCGCCTTCGCGCACCACGCGGCGGTACAGCGTGTCCCGCTCCACGGGATGGAAGCCCGCGTCGCGGATGGCCTTCTGCAGGTCTCGCACCGTGGTCTCCTGATGGTTCCCGTCGCCCACGGCCTTGGTGATGTCGTACCAGACCACGGTGCCGTCCACGTCGTCGGCGCCCGCGCCCAGCATCAGTTCCGCCATGGGCAGCGTCTGCATGATCCAGAAGGCCTTCACGTGCGGGAAGTTGTCCAGCATGAGCCGCGCCACGGCGATGGTGCGCAGGTTCTCCAGACCCGTGGGTGCGGCCAGGTGCTCCAGCTCGCTCTCGTTGGGGAAGAAGGGCAGCGGAATGATGGTCTGGAAGTAGCCCGTGGAGAGCCCGTGCTGGCCGGGCATGGGCAGACGGTGCCCGGGATAGTCGGACGCCGGGCCGGTGAGCACCACCGCACCGCGCTCGTCGGCTCGAATGCCCTGCGCCGCGGCCCAGT
Organism: uncultured Bifidobacterium sp.; assembly: GCA_964552505.1. GTDB lineage: Bacteria > Planctomycetota > Phycisphaerae > Phycisphaerales > SM1A02 > SYAC01. The sequence continues at coordinate 16,379 of CAZKHO010000042.1, forward strand.
CGCGTAGCGTGCGGTCCTGCTGCTCACGAAGCAGCCGCATGTGGCGAAGGCGCTCGGGGCGCCGCTCCACATGGCCGTACAGCATGGTGGCGTTCGAGTTCAGGCCCAGTTCGTGCGCCGCTCGGTGCACGTCCAGCCACTGTTCGCCGCGGATCTTGCCCTTGAAGGCCTCGTCGTGCACGCGGTCGTCGAACACCTCGGCACCGCCGCCCGGCAGGCTTCCAAGGCCCGCTTCGCGCAGGTCGCGCAGCACGGCCTTGATGCCCTCGAAGCCGTCGGCGCCACGCTTGGAGACGCGCTGCAGGTGCACGATCTCCACCGCGGTGAACGCCTTGATGTGCATGGCGGGCACCGCCGCCTTCATGGCGCGAAGCGTGTCGCAGTACCACTGGAAGGGCAGCCACGGGTGCAGGCCGCCCACCATGTGGATCTCGGTCGCGCCGGCCGCCGCCGCACCCTGCACTTCCTGCACGATGCGTGCGGTGTCCATCTCGTACGCGCCGTCCTGGTCCTTCTTGCGGTGGAAGGCGCAGAACTTGCAGCTGAGCGCGCAGATGTTGCTGTAGTTGATGTGGCGGTTGATGTTGAAGTACGCGGCGCGTCCGTGCAGTCGGCGGCGCACCAGGTC
>CAZKHO010000043.1:0-16826 GCA_964552505.1 uncultured Bifidobacterium sp.
ACGCCCAGCCGCGCGTCGGCCCACTTGCCCGAGAAGACCGCACGATCCAGCGCGTCGAACACCGCCGGCACGGCCATGCTGGCCAGCGGCGCGAAGACGATGCCCACGCTGAATGTGTCCCGGATGAACGCCCGCTCTCGGGCCGCGTCTCCGCGCACCGCCGCCGCCGCCGGCGAGACCATCGATCGCAGGCTGTTGGCCACCAGCATGGCGGGCTGTGCCGCCAGCTGCGAGGCGAAGTAGTAGAACCCGATCACCTGCACGGGCAGCATGACGCTGCCGATGAGCGCGTCGGCCTGCATGTTGATCGTGGCCAGGATCGCCACCACCATGGGCAGCCGCATCTCCATCAGCGTGGTGCCGAACCATCCCTGTGGCGCGGAGAGCTCATGCACCGTGAGGCGACAGCGCGGCCAGGTCCAGACGTTCTCGAACAGCGCGAGCAGCAGCAGGGGCAGCGCCAGCGCCACCGCGCCGAATCCCGACGCCGCCAGCGCCACGGTGCTGGTCAGCTTGATGACACCGCTGCACATGTCCACCAGAGAGAGCTCGGAGAACCGAAGGCTGGAGGCCATCCGGGCGCGCGGATACTGACCGATGATCGACACGGTCATGGCCGCGCCAAGCAGCAGCAGCACGCGGCGCAGGTCGTCCTCGCTGTAGCCCTTGGTGGCCGCGAACGCCCCGGCCACCGGCCATGCCAAGGCCACGGTCACCCCCAGCGTGATGAACGCGAAGGTCGATCCGAACCGCAGGAATCGCCCTCCGTCCTGCCTGAACTCCTCCGGACGCATGGAGAGCAGGTGGTTGCCCGAGCCTCCGCCACGCACGATGCCGGTGATGAGCAGCACACCCGTCGCCGTGGCGTAGATGCCGAACTGCTCGGGCGACAGGTAGAAGGCGGCCACCAGCTGGGACAGCGCCGTGGCGGCCCGTCCGAACACGGCCGAGGCCAGCACCGCAAGGATGGACTTGGTGGAAAGTCGGGAGAGCATGACGCGGTCGACCGTCCCCCGGACGCCCGGAGTCTATCGGAATCGACCGGAAAGGCCGATGTCCGTCATCCCCCCAGCTGCTCGGCGAGCCAGGTCCCGGCCTGGTCGGCCGCGATGCGTTCCTGGCGCTGGTCGTCGCGGTGGCGCACCGTGATGGTGCCGTCCTGCAGGGTCTGGCTGTCGATGGTCATGCAGAACGGGGTGCCCGCCTCGTCCATGCGGGCGTAGCGCTTGCCGATCGACTGCTTCTCGTCGAACTCCACCGCATGCGACTTGCGGAGCTCCTTCCACAGCCGCTCGCCGATCTCGGGCATTCCATCCTTGTTCACCAGCGGAAAGATGCCCGCCTTGATGGGGGCCATCCGCGGAGAGAACTTCATGAAGACCTTGCTTGCGCGAGATTCGTCGGGGGTGTAGGCCTCGCAGAGCAGGGCCAGCGTGCCGCGGTCGGCGCCCGCGGAGGGCTCGATCACGTGCGGGAAGTAGCGCTCGTTGCGCTCCTGGTCGAAGTAGCGCGCCTTCTCGCCCTTGCCGCTGTGCTCGGCGTGCTGGCGCAGGTCGAAGTCCGACCGGTGCGCCACGCCTTCCAGCTCGCCGAAGTCGGGGTCGGTGAAGGGGAACTTGTACTCGATGTCGCACACGCCGGCGCCCGTCTTGGCGTAGTGGGCCAGCTCGTCGCGGTCGTGCTCGCGAAGGCGCAGGTTGGCGCCGGCCAGGCCCATCGACTGCCACCAGCGGTAGCGCTCGGCGCGCCACCAGGCGTACCACTCGTTTGCGCTGTCGGGCCGGATGAAGAACTCGATCTCCATCTGCTCGAACTCCCGGCTGCGGAAGGTGAAGTTGCGCGGCGTGACCTCGTTTCGGAACGCCTTGCCCACCTGCGCGATGCCGAAGGGCACCTTCACGCGGCTCGAGTCGACCACGTTCTGGAAGTTCACGAAGATGCCCTGCGCGGTTTCGGGGCGCAGGTAGGCGTAGTTGGACGGATCCTCCACGGCGCCCACCAGCGTCTTGAACATCAGGTTGAACTGGCGGGGCTCGGTGAGCGTGCCCTTCTCCGTGGCGTCGGGACCCACGGCCACCGCGCGCTCTTCGGCACCGATGGCGGTGAACGGCCGAACCTCCAGGTCGCCGTCTGCGAGCGAGCGCTTGACGTACTTCTCCAGCTTCTTGCGCGCCGTCGCCAGTCCCTTCTCGTCGCCGGAGACGAACGCAAAGCGCTGGCCCGACGCCTCGCCCTTCACGCCCAGCAGCATGAGATGGTCGGCTCGGTAACGCGCCTTGCTCTCGCGGCAGTCCACCATGGGATCGCTGAAGCCACCCACGTGACCCGAGGCCACCCAGGTCTTCGGATGCATGATGATGGTGCAGTCCACGCCCACGATGTCCACGGGGTTGCCGTCGGGGCCGGTCAGCTCGCCCTGCACCACGTCCTTCCACCAGGCGTTCTTCAGGTTGCGCTTCAGCTCGGTGCCGAGCGGACCGTAATCCCAGAAGCCGTTGATGCCTCCGTAGATCTCGCTCGACTGGAAGATGAACCCGCGGCGGCGGCACAGCGCGACGATGTCGTCCATTTTGCCTGGCATGAGGGCCGCGATGGTACGGAAAAGGCGGCCCGCGTTGGGGCCGCCCCTGGGGGTCCGGACCGGGCCGGGCTCAGTCGTTGGAGCGGCCGCGGGAGGCGATGAGCCGCAGGAACTCCTCGCGGGTGGCCATGTTCTTCAGGAAGATGCCGGTCAGCTTGCTGGTGGTGGTCCAGGCGCGGGGCTGGTGGACGCCGCGGTAGCACATGCAGAAGTGGCGGCATTCGATGACCACCGCCACGCCCAGCGGATTGAGATGGGTCTGGATGGCCTCGGCGATCTGCGCGGTGAGCTTCTCCTGCACCTGCAGGCGCTTGGAGAAGATCTCCACCACCTTGGCCAGCTTGCTCAGGCCCACCACCTTGCCGTCGGGGATGTACGCCACGTGCGCCTTGCCCACGAACGGCACCATGTGGTGCTCGCAGTGGCTCTGGATGTCGATGTCCGTGAGCAGCACCATCTGGTCGTAGCCCTCGACCTCGCTGAAGGTGCGGCTGAGCGCCTCGGCCGGATCCATGGCGTAGCCGCGGTAGTGCTCGTGCATGGCCTTGACCACGCGCTTGGGGGTGTCCAGCAGGCCCTCGCGGGAGGGATCCTCGCCGATGAAGGCCAGGATCGACCGGATGTGGTCCATGGCCTTGCGGCACTCGGGGCTGTTCAGGTCGGGCTCGCGCATGGGATCGAAAGGATACGCGTTGCGAGGGGTGTTCACGGTTAGCATGTCGTGCATATGGCAGCCTTCCTTCGGGCGATGACGGCCGACGCGGTGCGCTCCATGACGCCGCGGCGTGAAGGCGAACGGAAGCTCGGCGAGACCATCCGGACGCTGCCGCCCGATGCGGGGCTGGCGGAGGGGCTTCGGGCGCTTCCGGAGGCCGGATTCGCCATCCTGCTGGTTCCCGAGGACATCGGCGTGCGGGCCAATTTCGGCCGAGCGGGTGCCGCGGCGCTGCCTCAGGCGGCCCTTCGGCGTCTGCTGGCCATGCAGGACAATCCCGGCCTCCGCGGAGAGCGGCTGGTGGTGGCCGGCGAAGTGGCGGTGCAGGACCTCATGCAGCAGGCGGTGGGGCTGGATCCGCATCGAGCCGGGGACCTGGCTCGGCTGCAGGGGCTGGTCTCCGAGGTGGACGCGCGCGTCACGCAGGCGGTGCAGCAGGTGACGGCCGCGGGACGGACCGCCGTGGTGCTGGGGGGTGGACATGAGAACGCCTACGGCGTGCTGGCGGGAGTGCATGCCGGAATGGGCGCGGCCGCAGGCTGCGTCAACCTGGATGCGCACGCCGACCTTCGCGCGGACCAGGGACGTCACAGCGGCAACCCCTTCTCCATGGCGCTGGCCACGGGGCATCTGCGCCGCTACGCCGCCGTGGGCCTGCACGAGTCGTACCTGAACCAGCACATGTGGGACCTGCTCCGCACGGACGCGCGACTGCTGGGCGTGACGCTAGACAGCGTGCTGCGTGGCGAGGTGGACCTGGACTCCGCGTGCGACCGAGCCGTGGCGCACGTGGACGGCGGACCGTGCACCCTGGAGGTGGATCTGGACGTGGTGGCAGGTGTGCCCGCCAGCGCCGCCACGCCCACCGGACTCTCGGCCGAAGCGTTGCGGCGATGCGTGCATCGCGCAGCTTCCCGGCTGGACATGCGTGCGCTGCACGTCTGCGAAGGCATCCCTGGCGACGGCGATGCCGCGGGTGTGGGCAAGCTGGCGGCGCTGGTGGTCTGCGACTTCGTGAAGGCCCGGACGGGCGCCGCCGCGTGAGAAGGACGCCGCTGATCGGCGTGGACCTGGGCGGCACCAAGATCGAGTGCGCGGTGCTGGATCCGGCCGGCGCCGTGGTCTGGCGCGAACGGGTGCCCACCCCGCAGGGCGACTACGCCGCCACCGTGGAGGCCGTGGCCCGACTGGTGCGTGGAGCGCGGTCGCATGCGCGCGACGCGCCCGGCGTGGGCGTGGGGCACCCGGGTTCGCGAAGCCCCTTCGACGGCCTGCATCGCAACGCCAACAGCACCTGCCTGAACGGACGACCGCTGCTGGCGGACCTGGAGTCCGCCGTGGGGCTCCCGGTTCGCGGCGCCAACGACGCCAACTGCTTCGCGCTGAGCGAGGCGGTGGACGGCGCGGGCGCCGGGTGCCGCACGGTGTTCGGCGTGATCCTGGGCACCGGCTGCGGCGGGGGCGTGGTGGTGGATCGCGTGGCGCTGGAGGGTGCCAACGGCATCGCGGGCGAATGGGGACACATGCCGCTGCCCAGGGCGGACGCGCACGAGCTTCAGACGCCGGGATGCTGGTGCGGGCGTGGGCCGTGCCTGGAGGTGTTCCTGAGCGGGCCGGGCGTGCAGGCGGATCATGCACGGCACGGCGGAGGGCGGGAGGTTCCGCTGGAGGAGATCGATCGCCGCGCGCAGGCCGGTGACGCGGCGGCCCGCGCCACCATCGATCGCTGGATCCACCGGCTGGGGCGCTCGCTGGCGGTGGTCTGCGACGTGCTGGATCCGGACGCGATCGTGCTGGGAGGCGGCGCCAGCCAGGCGACGGGGCTGGCCGAGCGCCTTCCGGCCGCCATCGCTCCGCACTGCTTCAGCGACGGATTCCGGACGCCCGTCCTCCGGGCCGCGCACGGCGACTCGGGTGGCGTGCGCGGTGCCGCCTGGCTCTTCGCTACCTTCCGGCCATGAAGCGCATCGGCATCGTCGGCACCGGATCGATCGGACGCGTGCATGCCCGACACGCGGCGCGCGTGGGGCTTCCGGTGGCGGCCGCGTGGGACCCCAGGCCCGTGGCGGTGGAGGCGTTCCGTGCGGAGCAGCCGGCCGTGGCCGTGGAGCCCAGTCTGGAGACGCTGCTGGCGCGCGCGGACATCCACGGCGTGGTGATCGCGGTGCCCAACGACCTGCACGAGCCGCTGGCGGTGCAGGCGCTGCAGGCCGGCAAGCACGTGCTTCTGGAGAAGCCCATGGCCACCAGCGTGGCGGCGTGCGACCGCATCCTGGAGGCCTCGAAGGCTTTGGGCCGCCAGGTGCAGATGGGATTCGTGTGCCGACGCATGCCGGCCGTGGAGATGGCCCGTCGCTGCGCGGTGGACGGCCGTCTGGGACGCGTCTACCACGCCAAGGCCAGCATGTATCGTCGACGCGGTGTGCCGGGCCTGGGCGGTTGGTTCACCACCAAGGCGCGCTCAGGCGGCGGTCCGCTGATCGACCTGGGCGTGCACCTGCTGGATGCCACGCTGCACCTGATGGGCTTCCCTCGCGTGGAGCGTGCCAGCGGCGCCACCTACGCCACCTTCGGGCGACGCATGAAGGACTACGCGCACACCGCCATGTGGGCTGGACCGCCGGATCTGGCCGGCACCTGCGACGTGGAGGACCATGTCACGGCGCTGCTGCGGTGCGAAGGCGGTGCCACCATCGAACTGAACGCCACCTGGGCCATGAACGTGCCGGACGGCGCGCTGCCCGACGGCATCGCGCTGTTCGGCGAGCAGGGCGGCTGCCGGTTCGGCCTGCAGGACCGCACGCTCACGCTGGCCACCGAGGCCATGGGCGCGCCCGCCGATCTCTCGCCGCAGTTCGCGGCGGACGATCCGGGACAGCAGGCTTGGGACGCCCAGGCGCAAGCCTTTGCGCGGCTGCTGCAGGAAGGCGGAGAGCCCGTGGCCACCGCGGCACAGGGGCGCGCCGTGCAGGCCGTCATCGACGCGATCTACCGTAGCGCCGCCGAGGGGCGCGAGGTGGAGGTCCGCTGAAGGCTCACGGAGCCTTGCCGTCGCCCTGATACTGCTTCAGCGCCGACTGCATCTCCTCCAGGTTCTCGCCGGTCACGCCGGCCTTCTCGGCCTTGGCCAGCGCCTCGCGCTGGATGGCGATGGCCTTGTCCTTGTGGCCCATCTCCCAGTGGACGCGCGCCTGGGTGTCCAGCAGTTCGGGCGCACCGTCGGAGAGGGCCACGGCCTTGTCGGCGGCGGCCAGCGCGGTCTCCAGATCACGGTTCTTGCCGTCCATCTCCGTGGCGATGGTCCACGCCACCGTGTTGAATCCCTGGGCGCCCAGATCCGCGGAGAGCAGCTTCTTGGCGGCGGCACAGGCCTCGGCCTGTTCACCACCGCGCGCCAGCACCTGGAACTTCACCATGAGCAGCTGGGTGGGATCGGCGGCCTTGGCGGCAAGCGCGTCCAGACGCGCGATCACCGGCTTCCAGTCCCCGCTCTGCTGCGCGGCACCGGCCATCCTGGGCAGTTCCAGGCGGAGGAAGTTCTCCATCTCCTGCGCGCTGGCGGCCTCGGCCTTGGCCTTCTGGCGGTTCCACTGGCCGGCCAGCACGCCCGCCAGCGGCTTGTCCATGTCCATGGGATGGCCGATCCATTCGATCGCACCGTCCTTGCCCACGATGAACGCGCACGGGATGCCGTTCTGTCCGGCGGCGTCCATCCAGCTCTTGCCCATGCTGCGGTCCGCGTCGTACGCCACGCGGTAGCCCATGGCGTCGCCCTTCTTCTCAACGAAGGTCTTCAGGCCGGGCAGGCGGGTGTCCGGGCCTTCCTTCTTGGCGCGCTCGCTGGCGGCGATGCCCATGAAGGTCACCTCGGGGTGATCCTTCTGCATCTGCGTCAGATGCGGAATGCTCTGGATGCAGGGGCCGCACCAGGTGGCCCAGAACTCCACCACGTACAGGTGTCCAGGCTCGAAGCCCTTCACCGCGTCGCCCTTGATCCACTCCTCCACCGTGAGCTCGGGAGCCTTGGATCCGATCTCCAGGGCGGCGGGTCCGGCGGCAAGGGTCAGGGCGACGAGGGCGGCGATGGGCATGGGATTCTCCTTGGCGCGCCATGCTACCCGCAGCCGTATCCTGCGCCGCACGATGAGCGCGCGCATCCTGGACGGCAAGGCCCTCTCCGCCACCGTGCGCGCGCAGGTGCGCGAACGCATCGCCGCCGCGGGCCGGCCCGTGCGCCTGGACGCGGTGCTGGTGGGCGCGGATCCTGCGGCCGAGCTCTACGCCCAGAATCAGGCGCGCACCTGCGCCGAGGTGGGCATCGAGTACCGGCTGCACCGTCTGCCGGCGGGCAGCGGCTTCGAGGACGTGGCGGGCCGCGTGCTGCTCCTGAACGAGGACGAGTCCGTGCGCGCCATCATGGTGCACCTGCCGCTGCCGCAGGGCGTGGACGTGGAGCGCGTGCAGGCGCTCATCGCGGCGGAGAAGGACGTGGAGGGCGTGAATCCCGCCAACATCGGCAACGTGGTCTACGGCCGCCGAAGCCTGGTGCCCTGCACGGCGCGCGCGGTGCTGGAGCTGATCGAGGCCAGCGGCGCGGCGCTCCGTGGCGCGCAGGCCGTGGTGGTGGGTGCCAGCAACATCGTGGGCAAGCCGGTGGCGGTGCTGCTGATGCGGCACGAGGCCACGGTGACCAGCGCCAACAAGTTCACGCGCGACGCCGCCGCCGTGGCGCGCACGGCCGACGTGCTGGTGGTGGCGGCGGGGGTGCCGCGACTGGCCACCGCGGAGTGGGTGAAGCCCGGCGCCGTGGTGATCGACGTGGGCATCCACCGGCTGCCCGGCGCGGGTGGTGCGGTGACCACGGTGGGCGACGTGGACTTCGACGCGGTGAAGCCCGTGGCCGGCGCCATCACCCCCGTGCCCGGCGGCGTGGGTCCCATGACCGTGGCGATGCTGCTTCGAAACGTGGCAGACGCATGCCTGCGATGAGCGCTCAGGGCGCGGCCAGCAGCTGGGCCGCGCGCTCGTAGCGCTCGCGGGTGCGCTGCACGATCTCGTCCGGAAGTTCCGGCCCGGGGGGCTGGCGGTTCCAGCGGCCGCCGCGCTCCAGCTCAAGCAGCCAGTCGCGAAGGAACTGCTTGTCCAGACTCAGCGGCTCTCGGCCGGTGCCCACGCTCTCCGCCAGCCAGTAGCGGCTGGAGTCCGGCGTCAGCACCTCGTCCGCCAGCAGCAGCTGGTCGGTGGGCTGCCCGGCGGCGTCCAGCGCGAAGCCGAACTCGAACTTGGTGTCGGCCAGCACCAGGCCGCGATCCGCTGCGCGCGCCGCCGCCGCGGCGTAGATGGAGAGGCTGAGGCTGCGCAGGCGCTCCATCAGCGCGTGTCCCACGTGCTGGGCGGCCTGGTCGAAGGAGCAGTTCTCGTCGTGTCCCGCGTCGTTCTTGAAGGCGGGGGTGAAGATGGGCTCGGGGAGGCGGCCGAACGCGGTCAGGCCCGGCGGCAGCTGCACGCCGCAGATGGAACGGGAGGCGCGGTACTCGGCCCATCCGCTGCCGGCCAGCCACCCACGCACCACGCACTCGATGGGCACGATGCGCACCTTGCGGCAGATCATGGAGCGGCCGGACACCAGCGCGCGATCGGCCGGGGAGAGGCCGGGCGCCTCGGCCGGGTCGGCACCCACCAGGTGGTCCTCCACCTGCAGATGGGACCGGAGGAAGCGGAACCACGCCAGGCTGATGCGGGTCAGCAGCCTTCCCTTCTCGGGGATGGGCGTGGGCATGACCACGTCGAACGCGCTGACGCGATCGGTGGCCACCACCAGCACACGGGGAGCTTCTCCAGGGGCCACCGGCAGGTCGTAGAGGTCGCGCACCTTGCCCTGACGGCGTCCGGGAAGCGGGAGCTCGGTGCGGATCACGGATCCGTCGGCGGACGTTCGTGTGTGGGCCAGCACGGTGCAAAGTCTAGACGAAGGCATTTCGGCCGAAGCACGCGGATCCGTGTGGGCCGGCCGCTACACTCGCCGGCGGATGCTGCAGTTCGAGATCCATGACGCCAAGGGCCCGTCCAGGGAGCGTCCGCCAGTGCGGGCGCATCTGCTGGGCCGCGACGACCAGCCCGTGGCCGGCTCGGTGGAGCTGGTGGGCCAGCGGATCGTGTGCCGCCCGGAAGAGCCGGCCGCTGCGGCGCTCTGTCTGGAGTTTGACGCCGACCCGGTGGGCCGCCTGATGCTGCAGACCTGCCTGCTGCCGCAGCGCGAGGAGCCGTACCGCCTCAATCTGGAGCTGGCTCGGCATCGGATCAAGCAGTACATCGCCAAGGGCGAGGAGTGGCTCCTCTTCGATCCGGCCAACGGCGGCGAGAGCTTCAGGATCTGGGAGCGGGCGCGCACGCTCTTCGTGCACGCCATGAACGAGCCGGACGTGGACAAGGCCGAATCCCGCGCACGGGAGTCCCTGGTGGCCGCCATCGAGGCAGGCGAGCGCCTGGCCCTCATGCAGGCGGAGGCCGCGCTCAAGCGCCGGTATGGCCAGCGCCCTGCCAGCAGCACGCTGGTGGGCGTCCGCGTGGATCCGTCGCTGGATCCAGCGGTGGCCGGGGCGGCCGCGTCGGAATTCGACGTGATCGCCGTGCAGATCCCGTGGGCGCTGGTGGAGCGCACGCAGGGGCAGTACGACTTCGCGCAGGTGGACCGTTGGATGGCGCTGGCCGCGCAGTCGCGCCGGCCCATCGTGGCCGGTCCGCTGCTGCGCTTCGACGAGGCGTGGCTGCCCACCTGGATGCATCGCCTGCGCGGCGACTACCGCGCCATCGTGGATCGCTCCTACGCGTTCATGGAGCAGGTGGTGCATCGGTACCGCGCCATCGCCACGCTGTGGAACCTCTGCAGCGGCCTGCATCTGAACGCATGGCATCCGTTCGCCGACAGCGAGCGCATCGACCTCACGCGCCGGGCCGCGCTGCTGGTGCGTCAGAGCCGTCGTGGCGCGCGCACGCTGGTGGAGCTCTGCGATCCCTTCGGCGAGTCGGTGCTGCAGAAGCCCGGGGCGATCACCTCGTGGCAGTTCCTGGAGCGCCTGCTTCAGGAAGGCGTGCATCTGGACGCGGTGGGCCTGCAGGTGCGCATGGGCGAAGCGGGCGCCGCCAGCGGCGTGCGCGACATGCTGCAGCTCTCCTCCGTGCTGGACCGCTTCATCGGCCACGAGGTGAAGGTGATGCTGAGCGCCATCGGCGTGCCAGCCAGGCCCGGCACGGACTCCGGTTGGTGGCGGAAGCCGTGGAGCGACGCGCTCCAGGACCAGTGGGTCACCAGCGTGGCCACGGTGGCGCTGTCCAAGCCCTTCGTGGAGACCATCGTCTGGGAGCGTCTGGGCGATCGCGAGCACGAGCCGCGCGGATCGTGCGGATTGCTGGACCCCAAGGGACAGGTCAAGCCCGTGGCGCGCAAGCTGCTGGGCATCCGCAACCGGTTGCGCAAGCCGTTGGGAGCGCCCGCGACCAAGCCCTCGGCGCCGCAGGCCGAATCCAACGATTCCACCGCGGCCGGAGCGCCGCCGGCGTGAGCCGGTCCGCGTCGCGCCTGATCACGGCGCTGGCTTCGCTGGGGATGGTGGCCTCGCTGGGGCTGGTGTGGGAGCGCCTGGATGGATCCGCTCTTCGGTTTCCGCCCGGGCATGCGCCGACCTGGTCCGGCCGCGCCTGGGAGGTGGACCTGGATTCGGCGTCTGAGGACGAGCTGCAGGCGCTCCCCGGGGTGGGTCCGAGGCTGGCGCAGCGGATCGTGGCGGATCGGCAGTCGCGTGGGGCTTTCGGCACATTGGAGGCGCTGGACCGTGTTCCCGGTGTGGGGCCCTCCATGATCGAGCGCCTGCGGCCCCATGTGCGCACCGCCCGCGCCGCGGCTACCGTTGTCGGCCACGGCGGCTGAGCCGCCGCTTCGCATGGACTGGGTTGAACGCATCCACACCTCCCCGGCGCTCGCCGCGCTCGCGGAGAAGGTGCGTCCCGGGGGCCACCTGACGCTGCGAGGCGCCGCGGGCAGCAGCACCACCGTGCTGGCGGGGCTGCTGCAGCGCCGGCTGGGCGCGCCGGTGCTGCTGGTGGTGGCGCACCTGGACGAGGCGGCCGACGCCGCGGAGGAACTGCAGGATCTGGGCGTGGCCACGCGCGTCTTTCCCGCGCTGGAGGCGGCGCCAGCGGACTCCGCCGGTGGACTGGAGGCCGCGCTGGCCAGGCTTCGCGCCAGCGATCCGGCGGAGGCTCCGTGCGTCACCGTGACGCCCGTGGCGGCGCTGATGCAGTCCGTGGCCGCGCCGGCCCGGCGCGATCGACTGCGGCTGGAGGTGCGCGCCGGGGACCGTCGTTCGCCGTCCACGCTGGCCGCCTGGCTTGCGGCCGCGGGCTACCGACGCGTGGACGCCATCGAGAATCCCGGCGACTTCGCGGTGCGCGGGGGCGTGGTGGACTGCTTCCCGCCGGCGGGTCAGGCGCCCGTGCGTCTGGACCACTTCGGCGACGAGCTGGAGAGCGTGCACGAGATCGACGTGGCCACGCAGGCCAGTGACCGCAAGCTGCAGCGCGTGGAGCTGCCGTGCGCGGACGGCGTGCGCTTTGGACCGCAGGACGGCGACCCGCTGCCGGGCACGCTGCTGGCCGCGGGCGCCGTGGTGATCTGGGCCGAGCTGGCCGAGGTGATGGAGCAGGCGCGCGGCTACTGGGAGCGCGTGGTGGATGCGGTGGGGGTCTCGCCGCCCAAGGACGCCCTGCGCGCCGCCACCGCCGCCGCGCGGTGCACCGTCACGGTGAACCAGTTCAGTCCCGCGGGTCCCGACGAGATCCCGTGGCCCGTGGCGTCGCTGCCCACCTTCGACCACGATTCGGCCAAGGCGTTTCAGCTGCTGGGCGACATGGCGCGCGAAGGGAGCGCCACGCTGCTGGCCGCCACCGAGGGCGACCGTGCCCGCGCCGGGGAGCTGCTCTCACGCGCCGGCCTCCAGGGCAAGGTCACGCTGGAGCGGCGGCTGCTGGGCCGCGGATTCCGTTGGATGGAGGCTGGCTCGCGGCCGCTCTCCGTGGTCCCTGAGCATGAGCTGCTCAACCGTACGGGCCCGCGTCGTCGGCGACCCGCGGCCGGCGCCGGTGTGACGGGCTCCGAACGCGTGCGCGACGCGTTCCTGGCCTTCGAACCGGGCGACCACGTCACGCACCGCGACCACGGTGTGGCGCGCTACATCGGGCTCACCACGCTGGCCCGTCTGAAGCAGGGCGGCGAGGCGGTGGCGGACGGCGCCGGTGAGAGCGAGTACCTCACCCTGGAGTTCGAGGGGTCCACGCGGCTGCACCTGCCGGCCGCGCGCGTGGACCTGGTGCAGAAGTACATCGGCGCCGGCGCGGCGCGTCCCACGCTGAGCGCCATCGGCGGCAAGCGTTGGAAGGCCCAGAAGGAGCGCGTGAGCGAGGCCGTTCGCGACCTGGCGGGCGAGATGCTCCGCGTGCAGGCGGTGCGTGCGGCCACGCCCGGTCTGGCGTTTCCGGCCGACGGCGCGTGGCAGGGGGAGTTCGAGGCGGCCTTCCCCTACGAGGAGACGCCCGATCAGCGCACGGCCATCGCCGCGGTGCAGCGCGACATGCAGCAGACCCGGCCCATGGACCGGCTCATCTGCGGCGACGTGGGCTTCGGCAAGACGGAGATCGCCATCCGTGCGGCCTTCCGCGCCTGCGCCGCCGGCAAGCAGGTGGCCGTGCTGGTGCCCACCACGGTGCTGGCCGAGCAGCACGAGCGCACCTTCCGCGACCGGTTCCGCGCCTATCCGTTCCGCGTGGAGGGCCTGAGCCGCTTCAAGACCGCGGCCGAACAGGCGGAGGTGCTGGCGGACCTGGAGCAGGGCAAGGTGGACCTGATCATCGGCACCCATCGGCTGCTGTCCAAGGACGTGGTGTTCAAGGACCTGGGGCTGGTGGTGGTGGACGAGGAGCAGCGCTTTGGCGTGGAGCACAAGCAGCGGCTGCTGGCCTTCCGCGCCACCGCGGACGTGCTCACGCTGAGCGCCACGCCCATCCCGCGCACGCTGCACATGTCGTTGCTGGGACTGCGGGACATCAGCAGCCTCACCACGCCGCCTCCCGACCGTCGGGCCATCGTGACCGAGGTGATCCCGTTCAGCGCGGATCGGCTCCAGCAGGCGATCAAGCGCGAACTGGCCCGAGAGGGCCAGGTCTACTACGTGCACAACCGCATCAAGGGGCTGGAGGAGGCTGCGGAGCGCATCCAGCGGCTGGTGCCGGAGGCGCGCATCGAGGTGGGGCATGGCCAGATGCCCCCGGAGCAGCTGGAGCGCGTGATGCTGCGCTTCATGCGCCACGAGTGCGACGTGCTGGTGAGCACCAGCATCATCGAGAGCGGCGTGGACAACCCGCGCGCCAACACCATGTTCATCGACCTGGCCGACCTGTACGGCCTGGCCGACCTGCACCAGCTGCGCGGACGCGTGGGCCGGAGCGGGCATCGTGCGTACTGCTACCTGTTCCTTCCGCAGGACCGTCCCGTGACCGACGACGCGCTGCGGCGGCTGAAGGCGATCGAGGACTACAGCATGCTGGGGGCGGGCTTCCGCATCGCCATGCGCGACCTGGAGATCCGCGGCGCGGGCAACCTGCTGGGCGCGGAGCAGAGCGGCCACATCGCCGCGGTGGGGTACGAGATGTACTGCCAGCTGCTGGAGGAGGCGGTGGACGGTCTGCAGAACCGCGAGCGCCCCAAGGTGGCCGACGTGGTGGTGAACCTGGGCGTCAGCGGATGGATCCCGCGCGGCTACGTGCCCAGCGACCGGCGGCGCCTGGAGGTGTACCGGCGCGCGGCCACGGTGCAGGCGCCGGCCGAGGTGGAGCGTCTGCGCACCGACCTGGTCAGCGCGTACGGAGAGCCGCCGGAAGCCGTGGCGCGGCTGCTGGATGTGGCGGAGATCCGAGCCATGGCCGGCGTGCTGGGTGCGCGCGCGGTGGAGATCTCGGGACAGGATCTGGTGATCCGCTGCAGGGACACCGCGCCGTTCCACGCCGCCTTCAAGGGCATGCAGGGATCCGTGCGGGACGTGGGCGCGGCGGGCGCCGACGGGCTGCGGGACGTCTACGTCCGACCACCCAAGGCCTTCCTGGAGCCTGCCTCGCTGATGGCGGTGCTGCGGAAGCGTCTGGGGCCGGCGGCGGCGCAGGCGGTGGCCGCGCATGAAGGCCCATGAAAAACCGCCAGGCGGGAGCCTGGCGGTGGGGGAGGTTCCTTGATGGGGGCCGGGGACCGGCGGCTCAGCGGCCGTCGCGTTCGACGAAGTTCACCTGCAGGTAGCGGGCCACGTAGTCCAGGATGCTGGCGGCCTCGGGGATGTCCGGGTTGTTGGTGGCGCCCATCGGCTCGAAGCGCATGCCGCGGAAGCGGTCACTGGCGTCGCGCACGCTCAGGCCGTGCTGCAGCGCCAGACTGAAGGCGCGGCAGAAGCCCTGGATGAGCCCGGAGAGCGTGCTGCCCTCCTTGCTCATCTTGATGAAGATCTCGCCGGGTCGGCCGTCGGGGAAGAGCCCCACGGTGAGGTAGCCCTCGTGACCACCGATCATGAACTTGTGCGTGCTGCTGCTGCGGGTTTCCGGCAGCACTTCACGTCGAACGGCCATCGCACTCATGAGATCGTCCTCCTTGACGACGTTCACCATCGGCCCTTTGGGCTCCACCACCGCACTTTCCCGGAAAAGGACATCCGGACCCCCCTCCAGGGAGGTCCGGAACCCGTCCACGGGCTCCTGGGACGGACTCACGACTGGTCAGGCCTTGCGGCTGCGGGCGCTCTTGCTCTCGGGCTCGGCGGCGGCCTTGTCGGCCTTGGCCTTGCCCTTGCCCTTCGCGGGCTCCTCGGCGGCGGGGGCCGCGGCCTCGGTGGCCTCTTCCTGCACGGGGGCCTCCTCCGCGGCTGGCTCCTCGGTGCGGGCGTAGAGCTCCAGCGTGCGGTCCGGAGCCACTTCCACGCCGATCTCGGTGCGCAGCTCGCGATCGAAGACGATGGCGCAGCTGTAGCTGCCGATGCGGCGGATGGTCTGTCCCAGACGCACGGCGCGCATCTCCACGTGGAAGCCGTCGGCCACCAGCTGGTCGGCGATGTCGCGGTGGGTGACGGCGCCGTACAGCGCGCCCTGGTCGTTCACGCTGCGGACGAGCTTGATGCTCACGCCCTCGAGGCGCGCGATCAGCGCGGCACGGTCGGCGCGGAGCTTCTCCATCTCGGCGGCGGCCTGCGCGCGGGCGCTCTTCAGGGCCTCGATCTTCTCGGCGGTGGGCGCCTCGGCCAGCGCGTGCGGCAACAGGTAGTTGCGGGCGTAGCCGGGCTTGACCTTGACCACATCACCGATGAGGCCGAGGTTCTCGACGGTCTTGTTCAGAAGCAGTTCAACCTTGCGTGCTGCCATGGCGCTGTCCTTCCCCATTCGGGGAGTGAGGGCGGTCGCCTTCGCCCAACGGTTCGGGGCCACCCACGCGGGCGGCCTCACGGCGACGAGCCGCGCATTATGCACGGAAAGCGAAGCCGCCTCAAGGCCCTTGGAAGGGCCCTGAGGCGGATTGTTCACGCCGAAATCGGGGGGCGCCGGGAAGGCGAGCCGCGAAGGCCGGCCGTCCGGTCGACCGCCGGACTCAGAAGGGGATGTCGCTTTCGGCGACTTCCTGATGGGCCTGCTGGCTGGACGCCTGGCTGCGGCCGCCCGAGGCGCGCTCGCCGCCGCCGCCACCGCCGCCCTTGGAGTCGATGAACTGGAAGTTCTCGACCACCACGCGCAGCTTGGACTGCTTCTTGCCTTCCTTGTCCTCCCACTGGTCCAGCTTGAGGCGACCCTCGATGAAGACCGGTCGGCCCTTCGAGAGGTACTCCTTCATGACCTCGCCGGTGCGGCCCCACGCCTCACAGTCGACGAAGGTCACTTCCTCGCGCTCCTCGCCGCTCTGCGTCTTGAACTTGCGGTTGCAGGCGATCCCGAAGTTGGCCACCGCCTGGTTGCCGTTGGGGGTGTAACGCAACTCCACGTCTCGCGTGAGGTTGCCCATGAGCATCACCTTGTTGAAACTTGCCATCTGATCGCACCTCCTTGTTGCGTGCGTGCAGTCTAGGGCCCGGCCGGGACACGTTTGGGACACGGGCGCTTTCTCGGCTGGAAATCCCAAAAAAGACGCGGCCCCGCGCAGGGGCGGGGCCGCGTGGAGAACCTGTCGGTCCCGCCGGGCTCAGGCCGGCTCGGCCTCGGGGGCGGCCTCGTCGGCGCCGCGCAGGCGCGCCTCGTCGGCGGTGCGCTGCATGGCCTCGGCGTTGCGCAGCTGCTCCTCGGTCAGGTGATCCGCGCGGGTCACCATGCTTCGCAGCAGCTTCTCGCTGAGGTTGCAGTCACGCTCGATGGCGGCCAGCTTGGTGCTGACCACGCGGAAGAAGGCCAGGATGTAGAGACCGCGCTTGTTGCCCTTGATGTCGTAGGCCAGGCGACGCTCGTCCCACTTGGCGA
>CAZKHO010000044.1:0-16763 GCA_964552505.1 uncultured Bifidobacterium sp.
ACCGGCGATGGCGTGACGGAAGTCCTGATCAGCGAATGGACCGGAGGCGCGCACGGCTGCTTCGGCCTGATCATCTGCCAGTTCGTTCCCAGCCTGCGGGTGCAACGCATCGAACTGGGGCATGGCGGTGCGACCTTCGTCCAGATCGATGCCGATCCGGCCATGGCGCTGGTGGTGCCGGACTGGAGTTTCGCCTCATGGGAGACCAGCTTCGCTCGATCCCCGGCGCCGCGCATGGTCCTGAAGTTTGATGGAGCGTCCTGGAGGCCCAGTGCGGAGCTGATGCGAGGTCCTGCGGAGGTGCCGGACGCCGCGGTGCTGGCCGCGCGATGGAAGCGCTTCGTGGGGCAGGGCGGTGGCTTGGATGCAGGGGACGCGATGGCGCCATGGGCTCCGTTGCTGGACCTGATCTACACCGGCAACGCAGCGGAGGCCTGGCGGTTGCTGGAGGCGGCCTGGCCCGGAGATGCAGCGGGGGCGCGTGCGTTCCGGGCGCGTCTGCTGCAGGTGTTGCGCGGCAGTCCTGCGTGGCCGGCGCTGGTGGAACTCAACGGCGCGGCGCTGGGGGCATGATGGTCGGCCGCCATCGATCCACCGTGGGACAGCTGCGGTACCGAGGCGGCCAGGCATCGCTCGGTGCTCTGGTGGCGGCCGTGCTGGTGGTGGTGCTCCTGTGTCTGGGTCATGCGTTCAGCCATGATCGGACGGAATCCCATCCGACCGGTCTTCGCGCGGAGGCGGGGGACGAGGTGCCCACCGGTCCACTGGCGCAGCAGCGTGTGGTGATGCTCCCACCGCCGGGTGGCGATCCGTTGCATCGCACCGAGACGGCCTGGGTGCGCATCTACGGGGACTTCGCCAATCGATTCGTGGAAGTGATCCTCGGGAACCGGCGGGTGATCTCGGGATGGGGTCGCCACCTGGAGATCGTCAACTGGGACGGGACGGACGGCTTCGGCGTGGGTGTTGAGTCTGTGCCGGAAGACTCCGGTTTTGGCAGCGGACCGCTGGAGACCGACATGAACGGCGACGGCGTGCCCGAGGTGGTGATCGCGGAGAACACCCTGGGAGCACACTGCTGCGTGCTGCTGCACATCTGCCAGCTCTGGCCGGTGGTGCGCGTGCAGACGATCGATGGTGGCGACTTTGGAATCGCGGTGGTCCAGAAGGACGGCGACAGGGCCCTGGAAATTCACGCGCATGATCCAGGGTTCACCTCTGTGCACGGCTCCTACGCCCAGGGTTGCGCCGTCCCTGGCGTGGTCCTGAAGTTTGACGGCGCGGCGTGGACGCCGAGCGCACCCCTCACCCGAGAGCCCCTGGCCGAATTCTCCGGTCTGGAGTGGCCGGCTCCCGATTCCACTTCGCCTTGGGACCAGGAGATCTGGCCGTGGTTTCCCGGCCTGATGGACCTGATCTACGCCGGACACGCCGCCGAGGCGTGGAAGGCGCTGGACGCCATGTGGCCCTCGCATCCGTCATGGGCACCGCAAGTTCGGAGTGAGGTGATCCAGCTTCTGAAGCGCAGTGAGTTCTGGCCGCTCCTGGTCGAACTCAACGGCCCTGCGCTGGACCCCTGACCCGCTCGCCTCTCCGCATGGCGGGTGCGGAGACGCCGCGCCGAGGGTGATGTCCCGAATGTGTCCGGCGCGCGTCCTTACACTGGCCGCGTGAACCCATCCGCGGGCCAGTCCGGATCCGGCGGCGCCTTCGCCCCGCCGGGAGCGCTGCGCGTGGTGCAGGCCGCCTGCGCCGACGCACTGGCGCTGGATCTGGCCGCGCAGTTCGGCGCCGTCCGCCCCGGGCCGTTCGACCGCTGCGTGGTGGCGGTGCAGGGGCCCGGCATGGGGCGCTGGCTGCGGTCGTTCATGGCCCAGCGTGCCGGCGCCTGGGGCGGTGTGGAGACGCCGTTCCTTCGTGGCCTGCTGCTGGGGCTTGCCGCCGCGGCTGGCGGTGGCGCCGCACCTCGTGGCCGAGAGGACGTGGCCGCGCTCCGCTTCCGCGTGGCCTCCGCGCTGGATGCGGCGCTCCGGGATTCCACGCATCCTTCGCATGCCGCGCTTGGATCCATGCTGGTGGACGCCGCTGGCACCACGGATCAGGCACGCCTGCTCTCCCTCTCCCTCGGCCTGGCCGAGGCCTTCGACCGCTACGAGGTGGACCGGCCGGAGCTGGTGGACGCGTGGCATGGCGGCAAAGCTTTTCGGAACCCGAAGTGGAGCGAGCGCCTGGTGTCCATCGAGGCGTGGCAGCGACCGCTCTGGAACGCCGCCGCCCGAGACTGGCCCACGCGCCAGGTCTGGAGCAGTCTGCGCCTGCTGGTGGAGTCGCTGGAACGCGGCGTGGTGCCCGCGGGGGTGCAGCTGCCGGCATTCCTCTCCGTCTTCGGCGTCTCCTCGCTTCCGCCGTTCCTGGTGCGCTCGCTCCAGGCGATGGCGCGGCATGTGCCGGTCACGCTGCACCTGCTGTCGCCGTCGGCGTCGTTCCTGGCGGAGCGCGTGGATCGAAGGCGCCTGCTGTGGGACGCCGCGGAGCGCGGGCTGGACGAGGCCACACTTCGCGCGGCGCACGCCATGCCCGCCGGGCATCCTCTTCTGGACGCCATGGGTCGTCAGGCCGCGGAGGCGCAGCGCGTGCTGCTGGATGCGGGGTTGGATCTGGTGCAGGCGGAGCCCCGGCACCAGGGCCAAGCCACGCTGCTGGGCGCCGTGCAGCGCGGAATGCTGCTGGACGAACCTCCCGTGCCGCACGCCATGGACGTCCAGGACCGCTCCATCCGCGTGCACGCCGTGGCCACGCCGCGTCGCGCCGCCGAGGTGGTGCACGACGCGGTGCTGGACGCCTTCGCCACGCTGCCGGACCTGCGCCCGGAGCAGGTGGCCATCCTCACGCCGGATCTGGCGGGCGTGGGCCGCGCGGTCGAGTCGGTGTTCACGCAGTTCGGCGTGTTGCCCCTCACGGCGGGGGACGCCGGCCTGGCGTGCCCGTCGTCGCTGGTGGTGACGCTGCAGCAGGCCTTTGCCGCGGCCATCGACGGCCTTCCCATCGACGCCGTGCTGGAGGTGCTGGGGCAGCCGTGCGTGCAGGCGGCACTGGGACTGGATGCACGCGAAGGTCCCGGCTGCCTGCAACGCCTGCGCGAGGCCGGGGCGCGACGCTTCGCCGACGCGGGCCAGCGCGCGACGGCGCTGGGGCGCGCACCATCCCCGGACGACACGCTGCACACCCTGCAGTGGGCGGTGGATCGCGTGGTGCTGGGCACCGCCCTGGGCGAACCCGATCGCGACAAGGCCAGCGGCGTGATGGCTCTGGACGCGTCGGACCAGGTCACGGCATCCGGCGTGCTGGCCTCGTCCAGTTCCGGAAGCGCCGGCCTGGCGTCGCTGCATCAGGTGACGCAGGCCGCCGAGCGGCTGGCGGCGTTTGCGCATGCGCTGCGGACGCCGCGCTCAGTGGAGGCCTGGTGCGGTGAGGTGCGTGAGCTGGCGGACCTGCTGCTGCCCGGCAGCGATCACGCGGACTTTGGAGAGGAGCGCCTTCGCGTGGACCGTGCGCTGGACGCGCTGGCCCAGGCGGCCCGGTCCGGCGGCTTCGATCCGCCCGTGGAGGGCGCCGTGGCGCGAGCGTTGGTGCTGGAAGCGGTGCAGGACATCACGGAGGGCGCGCGGTTCGCCTCCGGAGGCATCACGCTGGCGCGACTCTCGCCCATGCGCAGCATCCCGTTCCGGGTGCTGGTGCTGGCGGGTCTGGAGCCCGGCGCGTTCCCCAGGCCCTCGCCCGTGGGCGGGCTGGATCTGGTGGCCGCGGATCCCCGCGCAGGGGACCGTTCCGCGCGTCTGGAGGACCAGCAGCTGTTCCTGGAGTGCGTCCACGCGGCGCGCGACCGCCTGGTGGTCGTGCATCAGGGCATCGATCCACGAAGCGGCGAGGCGCGTCCGGCCTCGCCCGCGGTGGACCAGCTGCTGGAGGCGTGCACGGCGCATCTGGGCACGGCCCCGGCGGAGTCCGCGGAACGCCTGTGCGTGCGTCACCCGCTGCGCGCGGATCAGCCGGAGGCCTGGGCCGAAGGGGCGGAAGCGGGATTCGACGTCAGGGCGCGACGGGGCGCCGAAGCGGCAGCCCACGGACGACGGGCACCCCGCGTGCGTCCCTTCGTGGACACGCAGACCATCCCGCTGCAGGCCCCGGCCAGCATGGCGGCATGGCTGCGCATGCTCCGGCATCCGGGCGAGGCCTTTCTGGAGCGTCTGGGCCTGCGAGTGCCGGATCTTGGGCGTCGGCTGGCGCAGGCCGACGAGCTGCTGGATCTGGACCATCTGCAGGCGTGGCTGCTCAAGGACGGCTGCGTGCGCGCGACGCTGCGCGGCGCATCTTCCGAGTCGTGGCAGCGATGGGCGCGGATGCAGGGCCTGCTGCCGCACGGCGTCCGGGGTCGTCGCGTGGCGGCCGAGGCGATGCGCGAGGCCCGGGTGGCGCATGCGGCGCTGGACAGGGTGATTCGCGCGCAAGGATGGGGCGACGACGGTTGGACCACGGAGCCGCATGACGCACACCTGCGGATCCACGGCGTGGCCTACGTGGTGCAGGCGGAGCGCGTGGTGGGCACCAGCGTGTGTGTGGCTCTTGGCGGGAAGTCCAGCCGCGCCGAGAGCTACCGGCGCTGGATCGATCATCTGATGTGGAGCGCTGCGGTGCCGGGCGGCCACTTCGTGCTGGTGACCAGCGAGGGGCGAGCCAGGCACCGCGAGGCCATCGACGCCACAGTGGCGCAGCGTCGACTGGAGCGCCTGCACGACGTCGCCACGGCGGGATCCAGGCATCCGCTTCCCATCGCGCCGGAGGTGATCGAGAAGTGGAAGCCGGATCCGACCCAGCGGGCCGCGTCGGTGGCCCGCGCGCTCCGCAGCGACTTCCAGACGCGTCCCGGGCTGCTGCAGGAGCCGGGCACGGCGTTGGCGCATCGTGACGAGACCTGGGACGACCACGGTCCGGTGGTGGAGGTGGACCCCGGGCGGCCCCCCGTGTGCGTGTCGCTGGATGCACTCGCAACGGAGATGGTGCAGGCCATGCAGGAGGACGGGTGGCTGAAGGTGAAGGCGGCGGCCGAGTCGGATGCGGAGGACGAGTCATGACACGGCTGGATCCCGCCACCGCCAACCTGGACGGCCTGACCGTGATCGAGGCCAGCGCCGGCACCGGCAAGACCTACGCCATCCAGAAGCTGGTGGCACGACTGGTCTGCGAGGGCGTTCCTGTGCAGCGGCTGCTGGCCATGAGCTACACCAATCCCGCCGCCGACGAGCTGTCGGAGCGGATCCGGCGGGAGCTGGCCGCGTCGCTGGCCGCGGCGCCTGCGGACGATCCGTGCGTGCGCGGGCGCCTGGAACGCGCGTTGGCCGACGTGGATCTGGCGCAGATCAGCACCATCCACGGCTTCTGCCAGCGCATGCTCCTGGAGCATCCTGCGGAGGCCGGCGTGCACGGCCTGGAGGGCTGGTCGCTGGAGACCGACGGCTCGGCGGAACGGCGCCGCTGCTGCGACGAGGCGTGGTCGGCGCTGGTGGAGCCGGATGTCATGCTGGACGGCCTGCTCGAGGACGTGGGCGTGGTGCGGACCGTGACGCGCCAAGCGGACGAGCGCGAGTCGGTCCGATCCCGGGTGATGGCGACCGATCTTCCGGCCGCCGTGCAGGTGCTGCTGCAGGCCCTGACGCAGCTGGCCTCCAGCCGTCACCTGGCGGCGCTTCCCTCCATGGCGGAGGTCATGAACGTGGGCTTCCGAAGACCCGCGCAGGCGCTCTGCGACGCCTTGGCGGCGGTCGCGGGTCCGGGTGGCGCCCAGGCGGAAAGACTCTGGCCGGTGCGCGCGGGGATGGTGGCGGCGATCGAGCCGCTGCTGAAGGACGCCCTGGTGCTTGCGGCCATCCCGCAGAGACCGGCCGCCGCCAAGCGCGCGGCGGTGGACGCGGTGGTGTCCTTCCTGCAGGGGGACGACTGGAGGCATCTGCAGGATCAGATGGCCAAGGTGGTGGAAGCGTCTCTTGCGTGCCAGGGTGCCGCCGCGGCCCATGTGGCCGCCGACGCGCTCCGTCGCCTGGACCACCGCCGAGCGCTCCTGCGCACGGTCAACTTCGACGGCCTCATCCGTCGGCTGTGCGACGCCGTGCGCGAGCCGGGATCGGGAATGGTGCAGGCGCTGCGTGCGCGCTTCGACGTGGTGATCGTGGACGAGGTGCAGGACACGGATCCCATGCAGGCGGAGATCCTGCGACGCGCCTTCGTGGAGTCGGGCCGGCATCGCGTGATCCTGGTGGGAGATCCCAAGCAGTCCATCTACGGCTTCCGCAACGCGGATCTGGACAGCTACCTGGCGCTGCGCCGCCTCTGCCGCAAGCCCACGCTGGTGCTGGACCGCAGCCATCGAAGCGACGCCTCCATGGTGCGCGGGGTGCAGGCGCTCTACGCCACGACGGATCCGTTCCTGAACAAGGACATTCCCATGGCCGCGGTGGACAGCGCGCATCCTGACGCGAGGCTGCTTCTTCACGGTCAGGCGGGCGCGGGTCTGACGCTGCACCACCCGGCGGCGGGCCAGGACCGCGTCGATCCGCTGCAGGAGGCTGCCTGGAGCATCGCGCGCGCGCTGCAGCAGGGCTGGCGCGTCACCGGGCCGGACGGTCAGCGGGACCTTCGCCCCGGCGACATCGCGGTGCTGTGCCACAAGCATTGGCAAGGCAGGCAGGTGGGACGGCACCTGCGCGAACTGGGCGTGCCGGTGATGACGGTGGACCGCTCCAGCGTGTTCACCACGCAGGCGGCCGCGGATGTGGGCGCCGTGCTGGCCGCGCTGGCGCAGCCGGGCAGTCGATCGCTGGCGCTGGGCGCCTTGGCGGGGCGCATCACGGGACTGTGCGCTTCGGATGCGCTGGATCGACCCGACGCATGGCTGGCACGGCTGCGCACCTGCGAGGCGAACCTGTCCAGCCATGGCGTGGAATCGGCGCTGCGAGGTCTGGTGGACGGCACCGCCCCGGAGTTCGGTCGCCTTGCCACGCTGGCGGGCCCTGAGGGCGAGCGTTACGCGGTGGACTTCGACCATGTGCTGGAGGAACTGCAGGCGGCGGAATCGGCCGGCGTGCGCGGGCCGGCGGCACTGGCGGACTGGATCGCGCGCGCCATCGCGGATGGCGCCGGCGGGGAGGGGTCGCTGCTGCGTTCCGTGGGCGGCGGCGACGCGGTCACGCTCATGACCATCCATGCCAGCAAGGGGCTGGACTTTGGCGTGGTGTGGCTGCCCACCTTCATGACCAAGGAGGCCGCGGAAGCGGAAGGCGCCGCGGAGCCGCGACGCCTGCTCTATGTGGCCCTCACGCGTGCCAAGTACGGCACGCATGTGATCTGGTGTCCGGAACCCGGGCCCGCGGGATCGCCGCTGGCCCAGCTCTTGCACGGCGAGGGCCAGCAGGGTCAGGAGCTGGAGAAGCGGGTGTCGCTTCGCCTGAAGTCGAACGCCGCGTACGCCGACCTGGCCGCGGTGCAGGTGCGTGCCCAGCCCGGCGACATCCAGCTGCAGCCCTTCCAGACGGAGGCGCCGCCGCCGTGGCAGGCGCCGCCCGCGGGTGTGCTCCAGCCGGCCCGCCCCGTGCCGGCCGTGCCGTCGCGTGCGGTGATGCTCAGCTTCACGGCGCTGGCGCACGCCAAGGACCGCGCCGACCACGCACCCGCCGAGCGTGACGTGGCGGGGCCCGATGCGCCGCGGCCGGTGCGTCGTCCGGAAGGTGCGGGTCCGTTCGACGCGCAGGTGGTGCGGAGCGGGCTCCGCGGCACGGCGCTGGGCACGCTGGTGCACGACTCGCTGGCGGAGACCGCGGCGTTTGCGGCGCTGGCCGCGGGCGCAAGTCGCGCGGCGTTGGTGGAGGCGCTGCAGCGACGGTCCGCCGGCCTGCGATGGAGGAAGGACGCCCGCGTGGAACCCTTCGGGCAGGCGTTGGCCGAGGCGCTGGCCGCGCCCACCGGCGTGGCGGAGATCCCCTCGGTGCAGTCGCTGGCGGCCGGGCCCGGTCGCACGCTGCGCGAACTGGGGCTGGCGGTGCCGTGGGGTGCCCGGCCCTCCGATCTGGCGGAGATCCTTCGGGCCGAAGGCGAGCCGTGGAGCGAGGCGGTGGCGGCCGCGGTCTCGCGCGCCGACCAGCGGGACCTCAACGGCCTGCTGGTGGGCAACGTGGACCTGGTGGCGCAGCACGAGGGCCGCTGGTTCATCTACGACTACAAGACCAACGACCTGGGCGGCGATCCGGCGGTCTACGAGCCGGACGCGCTCCACGCCGCCATGACCGCCTCGCTCTATCCGCTGCAGGCCGCCATCTACGCGGCGCTGCTGGCCCGATGGAGCTGGGTGCGCGGGGGCCGTCGCGGCGATCTGGCCACGTCCATCGGCGGCGTGGCCTACCTCTTCGTGCGCGGCATGCATCCGTCCAGCGGCGCGCGGGGAACCTGGACCTGGAAGCCGTCCGCGCGGCTCATCCGCCGGATGCACGAGGCGCTTCCCATGCCTTCCCTGGAGGCGCAGGCCTCATGAGCGACGCCGCCATGCCTTCCATCGACGCGCTGCGTCTGGAGCCCGCGGCCGAGTGGTTCGGACGCAGGCTGTGCGCGCTGCTGGACGGCGCGTCCGCCCCTCTGCAGGAGCCGGTGTCGTGGTGCCTGCACCAGTGGATGGACGGCCATGCGTGCCTCGACTGCGCGAAGCCCATCGCCGGCAGGCGCCCGCCTCGTGGTGCCTCCATCAGTGGATGCAGGGTCACACCTGTCTGGACCTGCAGGGCCGGGTGCAGGCGCCGCCCAAGGACGAGGAGTCCGCCGAACGCCTGGAGGCCGCGGTGCCGCAGGCGTGGCGGGCGCCGCTGGAGTCGTGCGGCGCCGTGGCACGCGCGGAGGCGGGCTCGCTGCACGACCTGGCTTCGCCGCTGGTGCTGGAGGGGCGCCGCCTGTTCCTGGCGCGCTGTCGCTCGCAGGAGATCGCGCTGGCCCGCTCGCTGGCGGCGCGTGCGCGTGCCGCCGCGGCGTGGTGTCCGGACGGCGTGGTGCCGCAGGCCATTCAGTCGTCGCTTGGGGAGATCGCCGGGTCCATGCACCCTGCGCAGGTGGAGGCCGTCCGGTGCGCGTCCACGCGGCGGCTGTCCATGATCACGGGCGGGCCGGGCACCGGCAAGACCACGGTGGCGGCGCGCGTCATCCAGACGGTGCTTCGCGTGGCGCAGCCGGGCATCCAGCTGCTGGCGCCCACCGGCAAGGCCGCGGCGCGCCTGCAGGAGGCCATCCGCGCACGCTCGGCGGACGCCACGCTGTCGCCGCAGGCGCGGCAGGTGCTGGCGTCGCTGCAGGCCGAGACGCTGCACGGCGCCATCCTTCGCCAGGGCGGCGAGGCCGTCCGTCGCGCGCGGCTGCTGATCGTGGACGAGACCTCCATGGTGGATCTGGAGCGCATGCACCACCTGCTCCGGCTGGCGTCCCCGGAGGCGTCCATCGTGCTGCTGGGCGACGCGCATCAGCTGGCCAGCGTGGAGGCGGGCACGGTGCTGGCGGACCTGGTGCGCGAGCCGGCCATGCGAGCGTGCGTGGCCACGCTTTCGCACAGCTACCGCTTCCCGTCCGATCGCGGCGTGGGCCGGCTGGCCGCCGCGGTGAACGCGGGAGACGCGGACGCGGTCATGACGTGCCTGGACGCGTCGTCGGACGGGGTCCGATGGGTGAAGGTGGCCACGCCGGCCGAAGTGCTGACGCGCGCTGCGCAGGAGCGCGAGCGGCTGGGACCGGAGACCCGCATCCTGTGCGGGCACCGTCGCGGACCGGATGGATCCGTGCGGCTCAACCAGTCCATCGTGCGCGGCATCGCGGGCGGCGCCACGGGTCACTTCGCGGGGCGGCCCATCCTGATCACCGTGAACGACGAGAACACCGGCCTGCGCAACGGCGACGCGGGCCTCATGCGGCGCGCGCCGGAAGGCTGGGTGGCCGACTTCCCTGACCGGGATCCGGTGCCCGCCGAGCAGCTGCCCGCGCACGAGACCGCCTTCGCGCTCACCATCCACAAGACGCAGGGCTCCGAGTACGCGGCGGTGGTGGTGGCGCTGCCGGCACGGCCTTCACCGGTGCTCACGCGCGAGCTGCTCTACACCGGCGTCACGCGCACCCGCGGGCCGGTCACGGTGGTGGCCGCCGAGGAGGTGGTCCGGGCCGCGGTGGGCCGCTCCATCGAACGATCCAGCGGTCTGCGCGAACGACTGCAGGCGGCCATGGCTCTGGGCGCCTGATTCCGCGGGCATCGGCGCTACCCTTGGCGCCCATGACCACCGCCGTCGCACCCACCTTCGCAGGACGCACCCACGCCATCCTGGAGTCGCTCCGTCAGAGCGGCCAGCTCAAGCACCTGCAGACCATCGAGGGTCCCATGGACGCCACGGTGAAGCTGAAGGAATTCGGCCAGGTGGCCTGCTTCTGCAGCAACAACTACCTGGGACTGGCCAACCATCCCGAGGTGGTGCAGGCGGGGGTCGACGGCCTGAAGAAGTACGGCGCCGGCACCGCCAGCGTGCGCTTCATCTGCGGAACCTTCGACTGCCACCACACGCTGGAGGCCACCATCGCAAGGTTCTACGGCGTGGAGTCGGCCTACACCTTCACCAGTTGCTGGAACGCCAACGAGGCCATCTTCCCCACGCTCTGCGAACCCGGCGACATCATCGTGAGCGACGAGCTCAACCACGCCAGCATCATCGACGGCATCCGTCTGGCGGTGAGCATCAAGAAGGGGCTGCTGCGGACCGTGTACAAGAACGGCGATCTTGCCGCGCTGGAGACCCGGCTGGCGGAGGCGCGCGCCAATCCCGCCGTGACGGGCACCATCTGGGTGGTCACCGACGGTGTGTTCAGCATGGAAGGCTCGCTGGCCGACCTGCCCAGGATCCGCGAGATCTGCGACCGCTTCGGCGCGCTGCTGGTGGTGGACGACAGCCACGGCACCGGCGTGATGGGCAGGACCGGCCGCGGCACGCACGAGCACTGGAACATGGCCGCCACCCAGGTGGACTACTTCACCGGCACGCTGGGCAAGGCGCTGGGTGGCGGCGCGGGCGGGTACATCGCCGGCAGCCGCCAGGCCATGGACCTGCTGGTCCAGCGCGGCCGGCCCACGCTGTTCAGCAACGCGCTGCCCTGCACCATCGCCTGCAGCGCGCAGAAGGCCATCGAGGTGCTCATGCGCGAGCCGCAGCGCGTGGAGAAGCTGCGCCGCAACGTGGCGGCGGCGCGCGCCGGCATCCGCCAGGCGGGCTTCGAGGTGCTGGAGAGTCCGACCGCCATCTGCCCGATCATCGTGCACGACACGGCCAAGGCCATCGCCATGAGCAAGCGGCTGCTGGAGCTGGGCGTGTTCGTGATCGGCTTCGGCCACCCGGTGGTGCCCGAGGGCCACGCCCGACTTCGCGTGCAGATCAGCGCCGCGCACGAGGACGTGCACATCCGCGCGCTGGTCGACGGACTGAAGACCCTGAAGAAGGAGTTCTGATCCATGCCGAACACGGTCCAGTCGCCTGTGCGTCGGCGTCGTCCCGTGCTTCGCGTGGTGGGCCTTGCGGCCTTGGGCACGGCGCTGGTCTACGCGGGCGCGGCCATCTTCCTCTCCACGCGGCCGGTGGTGATCTCCCTTGATGCGGTGCAGCAATTCCGCCAATCGCTGCCCACGCCCGCCACGCCGGAGGACGCCGCATGGCCGGCGTACCGGGATGCGCTGGTCGCCATGGGACGCGAGACGGCGGTGGGGTTCAAGGATCAGGCCGTCGCCAACGCCCTGGGGGCGTGGCCGGGCTCCAACGACTGGCCGGTGTTGGCGGCGTGGGTGGACGCCAACCAGCCGGCGTTCGCCGCGGCGCGCCTGGCGTCCCGTCGTCCCATGTTGGGCTTTCCGTTGGGCCAGGGGTTCACGGGGAAGGACGCGGCGTTCTTCGCGGGCGTGGCCGTGCCGGAGGAGCTGGGCACGGAACCCTCCAATCGCGAGCACTTTCCCATGCTCGCCGTGGGAATGCCGCAGCTGGGCTGCATGCGCGCCCTGGCCATGGCGCTGCAGGCCGATCTGTTCCGTGCGGCGGAGCAGGGGGACGGCGAGCGTGCCACGCAGGATCTGGAGGCGATCGTGGCCGTCTCCAACCATGTGCCCGAAGGACGGATCCTGATCGCGGACCTGGTGGGCCTGGCCATCCGGCACGTGGCCACCATGTCCACCACGGCCGTGCTGGAGTGGAAGGGCGGCATCTTCACGGACGACCAGCTGCGGCGACTGCAGGCGGCCCTGCGGTCGGTGCCCGCCGCGCTGGATCGGCTGGACCTGTCGGCGGAACGACTCGCCTTCCAGGATGTGGTGCAGCGCACCTTCTCGGATGACGGACAGGGGGACGGTTGGTTCGTGCCCACGTCCGGCCAGCTGAGGATGGGTCGCTGGATCGAGCAGACGTCGCCGCAGGCGCGTGCGGCGCGACCCTCCCCGTGGACGTTCCTGGCCTTCCACGGCGCCACGCGGCCGCTGGTGGTGTTCGCGGTGGCCGGACGCAGGGAGTCGCTGGAGCACTACGACGCCTTCACGCGCGGCGTGGAGCAGGCGTCCACCGTTCCGCTGCGGCAGGCGGTGGCGTGGGAGGACGGGCCCGGCAGCTCGGGACAGCCCGGGGTGCCGGCGGTGGATTCGCCCAACCGGTACTTCCTGGAGAGCTTGATGGGGCCTCCGCTTTCGAAGGCGGCGGTCAACGTCGCCATGGGCCGCGCGCTGCGGGAGGCCGCGTGCGTGGCGATCGCGGCGGAGCAGTTCCGTCGTGCCAACGGTGCATGGCCGAAGTCGGCGGAGCAGCTGGCGCCGTTCCTGGGCGGCACGGTTCCCATGGATCCGCTGGCCGACGGCCCCATCCGCATGGCCACGGACCCGGACGGCTTCCGGATGTGGTCGATCGGTCGTGACGGCAAGGACGACGGCGGCAACCTGCATCCCACGCCACGGCCCGGCGTGTCGGCGCCCAGCGTCAACACGCCGCAGGCGCCCGCGGCCGACGGCACCACCGTGGACTGGGTCTGGTTTGCGCCGCGGGGAAATCTGGAGCGCTGGGGGAACTGACCGGATCGTCCGGATGCGGCCTGGTCCATCCGCCGGACGCCAGCCGCTGCGGCGCGCGCGCCCAGCCACCCGCTGAGCCACAGCATGACCGCCGTGGCAAGCAGCAGCCACAATCCGTTCCGCGCGTCCACCGGGATCACGCCCTGAACCTCCATCAGGAGGAGACCCGTCGCCATCGGCCCGCGCGTCGATGCGATGTGCCATCGGAGCACTCGGACGCGGCGGCGGGCTCAGCGAGCATCATGTGAGGCCGGATGGGAGGACGGAGGACGGCGCTTCCAGTACACTCGCCCGATGCTTCGCAGCCTGCGGTGGGCACGAGTCCGATGGTCGCTTTCGCTGTGCGCGGCACTGGCCTGCGGCTGCATGGTGGGTCCGGACTACAAGCGTCCGGAACCGCTGCTGCCCGAGCAGTTCAAGACCCCGGAGCCCGCGCAGGTGCGCGTGGACGCGGACGCGGATCTGAAGGACTGGTGGAAACGCTTCAAGGATCCCAAGCTGGACGAGCTGGTGGCTCGCGCCCAGAAGGGCAGCATCACGCTGATGCAGGCGGGCGTGAGCATCGCCCAGTACCGCAGCGGCTACGGCATCAGCTACAGCCAGCTCTTCCCGAGCCTGGATCTGGGTTCCAACTACAACTACTCCCTCTTCAACACCGCCCAGATCGGTGCCGACACGCCGTCCAGCCCGTTCAACCAATGGGGGTACGGCGTGCACATCGCCAGCTGGGAGGTCGACCTCTTCGGCAAGATCCGGCGTGGCATGGAGGCTTCGCAGGCCCGGCTGCAGGCCAGCGTGGAAGGCTGGCGCCTGGCCATGGTCTCGCTGCAGGCCGAGGTGGCCACCTCGTACCTGACCATCCGCACGCTGCAGGCGCAGCGGGACCTTGCGGTGCGGAACGTGGACCTGCTGCAGCAGATCTACGACGCCACCAAGGCGAAGTACAAGGCCCAGACGGTCTCGCAGATCGACCTGAGCGAGTCGGCGGCGCGCCTGGCGGTGTCCAAGGCCACCGTGCCCAAGCTGGAGGCCGAGATCAAGACGCAGATGAACGGCCTGAGCGTGCTGCTGGGCGAGGTGCCCGGCCCGCTGCAGGACGAACTGGCCGCCAGCGCCCCGATTCCGGTGATCGAGGGCGAGACGGCGATCGGCATCCCCAATGATCTGCTGCGTCGCCGCGCGGACGTGCTTCAGGCCGAGCGCCTGCTCATGGCCGCCACCGCCGAGATCGGCGTGGCCGAAGCGGGGTACTACCCGGAGCTGCGCCTGAACGGCACGTTCGGCATCGCGGCCACCGATTTCTCCGGTCTGGGCGACATCTCCAACCAGACCTACTCGGTCGGCCCCTCGCTCATGTGGAACTTCTTCAACGGTGGTCTGGTCACCAGCCAGGTGCAGTTGAAGCAGGCGGTGGCGCTCGGTGCGGCGCTGCAGTGGCGTCAGGCGCTGCTGAACGCGGCCAGCCAGGTGCAGAGCGCCCTGGACAACTACGCCGGCGCGCGCCTGCAGGTGAAGGCCTACACCGACACGCTGAGCGACATGAGGAACGTCTACGACCTGGCGCTCTCGCGCTACAAGGCCGGCACCATCGACATCACCAAGCTGCTGCACCTGGCGCAGAGCGTGCTGGACGCGGAGAACGGCTACGCGCAGTCTCGCGGCCTGGCTTCCCAGAACCTGGTGGGCCTCTATCGCAGTCTGGGCGGTGGCTGGGAGAGCGTGGAGGTGCCCGCCGCCGGTGGCGACGCCTTCGAGAAGGACGGACCGGACATGTGGAAGAAGCAGCCGAAGCTGCCGAGCGAGAACCCGGCCGCGCCGGCCGATCAGGGGACGAACGGATGATCACGCACCTGCGCCTGCCTTGCACCCTCGCCCTGGCGGTCACCGCCGCGCTGACCGCCTGCGGCCAGTCCTCGGCCCCGCCGGCCCGCCCCGAGGGCGTGCCCGTGACCACCACGCTGGTGGCCAAGCGCGACATCCCGCTCCGCGAGACCTACCCGGGCATCGTGGTCTCGCCCCGGAGCATCGACCTGGTGGCGCGCGTGCGCGGCTTCCTGCTGAAGCAGGCCATGCCGGACGGCACGGTCACCAAGCCGGGCGACGTGATCTACCGCATCGATCCGCGGCAGTATCAGGCCTCGGTGCTGGCGGCCGAGGGTCAGCTGGCGCAGGCCACGGCGCAGCGCAACTACGCCAGGACGGAGCGGGATCGCAACGAGCCGCTGGTCAAGGTGAACGCCATCAGCCAGCAGGTGTTCGACGATCTGGTGACCAAGTACGAGTCGGCGCAGGGACAGGTGGAGGTGGCGCAGGCGCAGCTGATCAAGGCCAAGCTGGACCTGGACTGGTGCACGGTGAGCGCTCCCTTCACGGGCCTGCTGGGCGCCAGCAATTTCTTCGAGGGCATGGTGGTGGGGGAGCCGCCCAACACCAACCTCAACACGCTGGTGCAGGTGGACCCCATGTGGGTGCAGTTCAGCCCCTCCTCCAAGGAGTGGCCGCGCTTCCAGGCGCTGATGGCCAAGGGATCCGTCACCGTGGATCTCCAGACCGACGGCGACATGCCCGCCAAGGCCTCCGGCCGGCTGGTGTTCGCCGACAACCAGGTCTCCACGCAGACCAGCACGCTGATGCTGCGCGCGGAATTCGCCAATCCCACGGGCGTCTTCCGTCCGGGCGCCTACGCCAGCGTCAGCGTGTCCGTGGGCGATCTGGGCGAGGCCCTGGTGGTCCCTGAGCGCGCGGTGTTCGCGCGGCTGTCCGACATCTTCGTCTGGCGCGTGAAGGCGGACGGCACCGTGGAGTCGGTGGCCATCAAGCCCATCAAGGTGGAGGACGGGCAGCTGGCCTTCACCGGCAAGATGCAGGTGGGCGACCGCATCGTGGTGGACGGCATCCAGCGCCTGAAGGCCGGCAGCAAGATTCTGGACACCGGCGCGCAGGCCCCCGCCGCCACGCCCGCGGCCCCAGGCAAGCCCGCCGAACCGGCCAAGCCCGCCACGGGAGCCGCGAAGTAGGCCCCTCCGGCCCCACGCCACCATGGTGCGCTTCTTCATCCATCGTCCGATCTTCGCCAGCGTGATCGCCATCATCACGGCGCTCGCCGGCGCGATCGCCATGGTGATCCTGCCGATCTCGCAGTTCCCCAACGTGGTGCCGCCCACCGTGCAGGTGAACAGCACCTACAACGGCGCCGACGCGCTCACGGTGGCCAGCGCGGTCACCATGCCGCTGGAGAACCAGATCAACGGCGTGGAGGGCATGCTGTACATGTCCTCCAACAGCACCAACAACGGATCGTCGGTCATCACGGTCACCTTCGAGGTGGGCTACGACCTGAACATCGGCGCGGTGGACGTGCTCAACCGCGTGCAGTCGGCCATCCCTCAGCTGCCCAAGGCGGTGCAGAACCTGGGCGTGAGCATCAACAAGCAGTCCACCAACCTCACGGTGGTGGTGTCCCTGCTCTCCCCGGACGGCACCTACGACAGCACCTTCCTGTCCAACTACGCCAACGCCATCGTGCAGCCGGTGCTCTCGCGCGTGGATGGCGTGGGCAACATCACCATCTTCGGCCTGCTGCAGTACAGCATGCGCGTCTGGC
>CAZKHO010000045.1:0-16595 GCA_964552505.1 uncultured Bifidobacterium sp.
GGCAGGCGCTTCAGCATGGTGTCGCCGCTGAAGGTCATCGTGCCGAACACGTCACTGGCTCGGGTCTGGCTGCTTCCGTTCACGCTGTGCTCCTGGCTGGTCCGCGACATGGCCTTCTCGTTCCTTCGAGACTGGGGTGCGCCCCGCGCCCGGCGATCGGGCACGGATCCGGCGAGCATATCGGAGCCCGGAGGGGGCAAGTGCAGGGGAATCCCCGGGATTTGGCGGGAGGTTCCCGGGGCGGCGGCGGAGGCGCCTTCGAGGATTCCCCGGAGGCCGCGCGATCAGTCCTGATGCGGCGGTCCGCCCTGGCGGTGGCGGCTGGAGCCGAACGCCTGTCCGCCCAGCCAGCCCTTCCACCAGAAGTAGCCCAGGAAACTTCCGGCCGTGAGCACCATCAGCCCCAGCACGAACGGGTAGCCCAGGCGCCACTCGATCTCGGGCATGTTCCAGGGGCTGGCCTTGGGATCGAAGTTCATGCCGTAGACGCTGGCGATGAAGCTGAGGGGGATGAAGATGGTGGCGATGATGGTGAGGAACTTGTTCACCTCGCCCAGCCGGTTGCTGGTGGCGGTGAGGTAGATCTCCATCAGGTCGCTGGCCATGAAGCGGTCGGTCTCCAGCAGGTCCATCAGTCGCGACACGTGGTCCTGCGCGTCGCGGAGGTAGGGCCGCAGTTCCTGCCCGTAGAGCCGCTCGATGCCCGCCATGGCCACCACCGCGTCGCGCATGGGCCACACCGCGCGGCGGATGCGCATGAGGTCCGTCTTAATGGCGCGGATGTCGTGGATCTGGTGCACGTCCACGTCCTCCACGATGCGCTCCTCCAGCGCCTCCAGGCGGTCGCCCATCTCGCTCACGGTGGGGAAGTAGGCGTCGATCACCGCGTCGATGAGCGCGTAGGCCAGGTACGCCGCGCCGCTGGAGCGCACGCGTCCCTTGCCGGTGCGGATGCGTTCGCGGATCACGTTCAGGCAGTCGCCGGGGGCGGTGGCCTGGAAGCTGATCACGGCGCGCTCGGTGAGGTACAGGCTGAGCTGCTCGCTGCCGAAGCGCTCGCCCTCCACATGGGAGCGAGGCATGGGCACCACCAGGAACGTGGCGTCGCCGTACTGCTCCACCTTGGCGCGCTGCGTGGCGTCGGTCACGTCCTCCATGGCCAGCGCATGCATCCCGAAGATTCCCTGCACCTGCCGAAGGATCGCCTCGTCGCCGAAGCCGTCCACGTTGAGCCAGACCACCGGCCACTTGGCCAGCAGCGCCTGGATCTCGGCAGGATCGGTCAGCGTGACTTCCTCGAAGCCGCTGGGCGAGTAGCCGAAGGCGGTGAGCACCGGCCTGGCGCTGCCCGGTTCCACCCGTAGCGTGCCGGGCGGCAGGTTCAGGTTGGGCATGCGACGGCTGGAACGGCCGCGCGGCTTGGGCACCTTGATCCACGCCATGCGCGGACGCTACCCGCGGGGATTGCAGGGCTCAACTTGGCAGCGCGTCAGGCGCGGGCTGGCGCGATCACGATCCAGAGCATCCAGACGGACAGGGCGGCCCGGAGCGTCCAGCCCACCGTGCGGATCCAGTTGGTGGCCACCAGCCGATCATGGGCGGCCGCGTCGAAGCCCTGGGCCAGCACGCCGTGGCACGGGACGCTGATCAGGAAGGTGACCGCCCAGATCGCCACCACCAGCCCGGCGCCCGTCCAGCACGCCCACGCGGGCACCGTGGGCGGCCGTTGCAGCAGCAGCAGCGCCGCCACCGCCGCTTCCACCAGCATGGCCGGTCCCACCACCGGCGTGATCCACGCCGCGTGCAGACGTTCGTAGTCGGCGAAGCGCTCCGGGCCCACCCTGGACATGAGCGGGTAGTGCACCACCTGCACCAGCCAGATGAGGCCCGTGAGGAAGCAGCTGACCACCACCTGTGCCAGGAGCAGCGGCATGCGGGCGGTCTTCGCGGGCGGCGCGCCGCGGGATTCGCTCCCGCCGGTCAGTCCACCGGGATGAACTGCAGTTCGCCCGTGGCCGGAACCAGGCGCGCCACGGTGCGCGGATTGGGCCGGGTGCGCGTGAAGGCGCCCGGGTTGATCACGCGGGTCAGGCCGTGCATGGTGTCCTCCTTGCGGTGGGTGTGGCCGTGCAGCAGGAAGTGGGGCTGCTCCGCCAGCGCTCGGCGGAGCAGGGCGTCGTCGTCGCCGTGGAGGAAGAGGATGCGCTTGCCGTCCACCGTGATCTCGCCCAGCGGGTGCTGGGCGTCGATGTCCAGGGCGCGTGCGTAGCGGCCCATGGGCACGACGCGATCGCAGTTGCCCCAGGTGAGGTGCGCACGAAGGCCCGCGAAGAGGTCCACCACCTCCTCGGTCTCGAAGTCGCCGCAGTGCACAAATTCCGTGGCGCCGGAGGCCTGCAGGCGCTCGATGGCCGATCGCGTGCGCTCGACATCCGCGTGGCTGTCCGAGAGGATTCCGAGCACGGTGGCCATGCGGCCATGGTGACGGGCCTTCGCGCGGGCCGCAAGGGGCGGCTAGCCTTTCGGCCCATGTCCAGCGCAGGCACCGTCGTCACCCGTTTCGCCCCGTCCCCCAGCGGCCACCTCCACGTGGGCGGCGCACGCACCGCGCTCTTCTGCTGGGCCTACGCCAAGGGCCGGGGCGGCCGCTTCCTGCTGCGCATCGAGGACACCGATCAGAAGCGCTCCAGCGACGCCGCCAGCGTGGGATTCCTGAAGGATCTCAAGTGGCTGGGCATCGACTGGGACGAGGGCCCGGCGTTCCAGGGTTGCGGCGGCGGCGACCACGGTCCGTACTTCCAGAGCGAGCGCGTGGACATCTACGACCGCTGCCTGCATCAGCTGGTGGACGCGGGCAAGGCCTACTACGCCTTCGACACCGCCGAGGAGCTGGAGAAGAAGCGCGCCGCGGCCAAGGCCGCCGGCCACGCGTACCGCTACGACGGCAGCGAGAGCATCGCGCGCTCGAAGGCCGAGGTGGAGAAGCTGCTCGCCGAGGGCCGGCCAGCCGTGATCCGCTTCCGCACGCCGGTCGGGCCGATCACGATCAAGGACGAGATTCTTGGCGAGGCCACGCTGCCCGCCGGCGAGGTGGACGACTTCGTGATCCGCAAGGCGGACGGCTTTCCCACCTACCACTTCGCGGTGGTGGTGGACGACCAGATGATGGGCGTGACGCACGTGCTCCGCGCGCAGGAGCACTTCAACAACACCGCCAAGCACATGGTGCTGCAGGACGCGCTGGGCTACCGCCGTCCCACCTACGGGCACCTGCCGCTCATCTTCAATCCGGACGGCAGCAAGATGAGCAAGCGCGACAAGGACAAGGTGCTGCGCAAGACGGTCACCGAGCGCAAGCTGGCCGAGCCGCCCGCGGGCACGGTGGACGCCGAGCGCTGGAAGGCGTGGCTGGCCGACAAGAACACGCAGCTGGACTACGAGCAGGCCAACCGGCTGGCGGCCGCGCTGGACGTGCAGCTGCCGGAGATCAACGTGGACGACTTCCGCCGCAGCGGCTACCTGCCCGAGGTGGTGTGCAACTTCCTGGCGCTGAACGGCTGGAGCCCGGGAGAGAACCGCGAGAAGTTCGACAACGCGTTCCTGAAGCAGGCGTTCGACCTGTCGCGCGTGGTGAAGACCCCGGCCAAGTTCGACCGCGTGAAGCTGCTCAGCTTCAACTGCGACGCCATCACCGGCATGCCCCGCGAGCGGTTCGTGGCGCTGGCGCGGGCGCACGGCGAGGCCTACCACCCCGAGTTCATGCGCAAGCTCACGCCGGCGCAGTTCGAGGGGCTGGCCGCCGCCAGTCATGAGCGCTCGAAGACGCTGGACGACCTCTTCCGCGGCAACCGCTTCCTGGTGCAGGCCGACGACGCCTTCGCCTACGACGCCAAGGCCGCCGAGAAGAACCTGAAGGCGGGCGAGCCCAGCGGCGTGGCGCACCTGAAGGCGCTGCGGCCGCTGCTGGCGGAGGTGAAGGCGTGGAACGCGGCCGCGCTGGAGGCGGCCATCAAGCCCTACGCCGAGGCCCACGCGGGCGGGCAGCTGGGCAAGGTGGCGCAGCCGCTGCGCGTGGCGGTGAGCGGCGGCACGGTGAGCCCGCCCATCTTCGACACGCTGGCCATCCTGGGGCGCGAGAGCAGCCTGGCGCGGCTCGATCGCGCGGTGCGCATGTTCGGCTGAGCGGAGCGGCTCAGGACAGCCGCCGGTTGCGCAGCAGCATGTCGTCGGGATAGCGGGCCACCAGCTCGAAGTCGGGCAGCATGGCGAGGAGCTGGCGGGCGTCCAGCTGGCCCTCGTACAGCGCGTCGATCACGCACTCCATGAACAGCCA
This sequence comes from uncultured Bifidobacterium sp., assembly GCA_964552505.1. Classification (GTDB taxonomy): domain Bacteria; phylum Planctomycetota; class Phycisphaerae; order Phycisphaerales; family SM1A02; genus SYAC01. The sequence continues at coordinate 4,334 of CAZKHO010000045.1, forward strand.
GCGCGTCATCTTCAGGGTCTCCGGGGCGCCCGCGATGACGTCGCCTTCGCAGCCCTGCGCGTCGATCCACAGGAAATCCACGCGCTTCAGCTTCTGCTGCGCCGCGAAGGTGTCCAGGCGCATGGTCCGCACCTTCATCGTCTGCTCGAACTTCACCCACGGGAAGATGCCCCGGTGCTTGGTGGGCGCGCGAAGGCTGCCTGAGAAGTCCCACTGCATGCCCTTGGGCATGGGTTCGGCCCCCGGGGGCACCTGGTCGCCGCTGCTCATGTGGAAGTCCGCCTCGCCGTCGGTGGCGCCGATGGCCACGTCCCACACCTTGGCGCGCGCGTTCCGCACCTTCCGTTGGAAGCGCTCGCGGGGCCGAGGATCCGGCTCGAAGGCGTGGACCCGGCCCTTGGGGAAGAGCTCCAGGAACATGTTCGTGTCGTGCCCGTCGTTGCAGCCCACCTCCAGGATCAGCGGGTCGGGCCTGCCCACGATGCGCTTGAGCGTGGCCTCGTCGAGCAGTTGCCCGGAGACGGGGGGCAGCGGTTCCATGCACGGAGACTAGCGCGCGGCGTCCATCGCCCGGTTGGCCAGCAGCACGTCCTCGGGCCAGCGCGCCACCAGCTCGAAGCCGGGCAGCAGGGCCAGCAGGCCCCGCAGGTTCAGCTGGCCCTCGTACATCTCCACCTCGTTGTATTCGGTGTACAGGAGCCGTGTCCGGGCCAGCGCCTGCACGCCTCCTGCGATCAGGTCCGCCTCCGCGCCCTGCACGTCGGCCCAGATCAGGTCGATCCGGTCAAGCGCCTGTTCACGCGCGAAGGTGTCCAGACGCATGGTGCGAACGCGGATGCTGCGCTCGAACTTCACCCCGGGGTAGACGTCCAGGTGCTTGCGCGGCTTGCGAAGCGAGCCGGACTGGTCCCAGTCGCCGTGATGCGTGCCCTGATTGCCCATGCCGTGCATGTAGGTGCCGCTGCTGGTGTGGAACTCGGCCTCGCCGTCGGTGGCGCCCAGCGCCAGGTCCCACAGCTTCACGGACTTCGACTTCACGGCGCGTCGGAACCGTTCGCGCGGGCGCGGATCCGGCTCGAAGGCGTGGATGGTGGCCCTGGTGAATCGCTCCGCGAACCAGCGCGTGTGTCCGCCGTCGTTGCAACCGATGTCCAGGATGACGGGGTCCGGCCGGCCCACCAGCGGCGGCAGCATCTCGCGCACGGGCACGCGGCAGAGAGGAGGCAGCGCGTCCATGGGCGCGTCAGTCGCTCTGCTTGGTGCCTGGAGCCATGCCGCTCTTGCCCGGCGCCACGCCCTTCCAGTCCGTCCAGGTGTTGTCCTGACCCAGCACCATCACCTCGATGTCGCCGTTGGACCAGAGACGGAACAGGCTCATGCCGAAGGGCGTGCTCTCGCTGGTGATGCTGATCACCTTGCCGCGGGCGTCCTGCGCGGCGGCGGGGGCGGGCAAGGGGCGCGCCGCCACCAGCAGCGCGGCGGCCACACAGGCGATGAAGGCGGCGGGCAGCAGCAGGTGGCGGGGAAGGCGGGTGGGGGTGGTGTGCATGGCGGGCTCCTTGCCGCCTTCGTCGGCGCTTCGGGGGGATCCGCTACACTCTGACCCGTTGGACCATTGGCGCAGTTGGCTAGCGCGTCTCCATGACACGGAGAAGGTCACTGGTTCGAGTCCAGTATGGTCCACTCCCCCGCGGCGCCGGTGATTCCGGCGCCGTTTTCCTTGGAGGGGGCCCGAATCGAAATAGACTGGCGGCATGCCTGTTCTGGCGGCGCTTCTGGCATCGCAGGCGCTGGCCGGGGTGCCCACCTTCGCCGCCCCGGTGGACATCGCGTTTCCCAACCGGCAGTTCCCCACCCAGCCTGCGCTGGGGGACTTCAACCACGACGGCACGCCGGACCTGCTGGTGCCGGGACGCAACACGGATGGACTGGTCTTTGTGCTGCTGGGCAACGGTTCCGGCTTCACGCTGGGCCGCGGCTACGCCGTGGGATGCCAGACCGACTGGGCCACGGCCGCCGACCTGGACGGTGACGGGCATCTGGACATCGCACTGGCTGCGCGGCAGACCCCGGGCGGGGTGGTGCTCCTGCGAGGCCGCGGCGACGGCACCTTTGACGATCCGGTGCGGCTGACGCTGGAGCGCGAGACGCGCTGCGTGCAGGTGGCGGACATGGACGGCGACGGCCGGCCGGATCTGCTGCTGGCCCACGCAGGCTCCGCGGCGCTCACGCTGCTGCACAACGACGGCGCCATGCAGTTCCGCGTGGACGCTTCGGCGCGGCCCAATCGCTGGACCATCGGCACGGCGCAGCCCAGCGTGGCCTTCGTGGCGGACCTGGATTCGGACGGCGCGCCGGACGTGATCGACCTGACCGGCGGCGCGGGTCGCATCGACGCGCGGCTGTCGCGCGGCACGGGGCTGGGTGCCGAGCGCGCGTGGAGCCTTCCCACGGAGGGCGGCAGCGTGGTGGGCGTCTCTCTGGCGGCCTGCGCGGACCTGGATCGCGACGGAAGACCGGAACTGCTGGCCACGGCCATCAACTTCGACCGCTCCAACCCCGTGTACGCGTGGTCGTGGAGCTCGGACGGAATCTCGCTGGAGCCGCGGCGGTTTGCCGGCCTGCCGCTGGGTTCGCCCTTCAACATGGCGGCCGCTGATCTGGACGGCGACGGCGATCCGGACCTGCTCCAGATGACGGTCAGCGTGGGCGGGTGCCTTTCCGTGCTGGAGAACCGCACGCCGCTGGGTGGGGCTCTGGATCTGGGTGCGCCGGTGTCGCTGCTGGAAGGGTCGTTCCTTCGGCACGTGGTGCCGGTGGACTTCGACCGTGACGGTCGCGTGGACCTGGTGGTGTGCGACTTCCTTGCGCACCGACTGCGGTTGCTGCGCAATCTGGGCGTGGCCCCGGGCGCGGCGGGCACGACCGTGGGCCAGCCGTCCAGGCGCGGCACCTGCGAGGATCCTTCGGCTGAGGCGCTGGCCTGGCTGGAGGTGGGACCGCCGCCGCAGCCGCCGGCCTGGCGCCAGACGCCGCCGGACACCTCCGGATTCATGCCCTCGGTCTGCGGTCCGGGCGCGGGCGACTGCGACAAGGTCCATCCGGATCCGGGCTGCTTCACCACGCCGTGCTGCGAGAAGGTCTGCGCCATCCTGCCGCCATGCTGCGAAGTGACCTGGGACTCCGACTGCGTCACGGTGGCGGCGGGCGAGTGCACGGGCATGGTGTGTCCCAGCCGCGGCGCATGCCAGACGGCGCACGGCGGTCCAGGGTGCGAGGACCCCGAATGCTGCGAGCGCGTGCGGCGGCTGGATCCCAGCTGCACCTACGTGTGGGACGCGCTGTGCGTGGAGCTGGTGCCGCTTGCATGCGGACTCACGCCTCCCACGGTGACGCCGCCGATGGAGGCCGCGGACGAGGCCGAGCACTGCTATCAGGCGCTCTCGGAGGGCTGCGGCAAGCGCGCCGATCCCGCGCATGCGCCGCTCGTTCCGGGAGGGAGACGCCGCGGCACCATCACCGGCGACGGCGTGCGCGACGTGGACGCGCACCTGCTGGTGGTGTCCGAGCGTCGTCGCCTCACGCTGTCGCTGCACGCGGACTTCCCGGCGCAGCTGGTGCTGGCGCAGGGACCCTGCGAGGGACCGCTGGTGACGCTGGACGAGGCGCTGGCCGCACCGGGTGGCGTGGCTTCGATCGACCGGCTGCTGGATCCGGGCGAGTACCGGGTGACGGTGGGCATGGCGGTGGCGTCGCGGACGCTTCGCAACGGCCAGCCCTGCCTGGAGGTGAATCCCGACACGGGACCGCAGGATCCGCCCCCGGTCCCAGGGCTGTACGGCGGGGTCTGGTGGCTGGCCGCGGATGCCGGCCCGGCGCTGGCCTTCGGCGACATCGACGCCAGCGGAACCGTGGACTACGGTGACGTGGCGCTCATCCTGCTCGGGATGGGAAGCGACGATCCGGTGCTCGATCTGGACGGCAGCGGCACCGTGGACTTCGGCGACATCGCGCTGGTGCTGCTCCAGTTCGGCTGACCCCGCCCCGCGTCCCCGGCGCGCACTGCGCGGGCGGCGGCGCCGGGGACGCTGGCAGATGCGAGCGAGGCGTCAGCGGCTGCGTCGGCGCGTGAGCAGGCCGCTCAGCGCGACCAGCGCCACGGCGCCGGGGGCGGGCAACTGGTACGCCGGCACCTTGTCCGAGCCGTCGTCGTTCATGCCGCGGAAGCGGACGATGAAGGCGTACAGATCGGAGACCGAGGCGCCCGACACGAACGAGTCGCTCGTGAGCATGGAGGCGTTGGCGCCCGAGATGGTGAAGCTCCAGTGGCCGGTCGCGCCCACGGCGACGCCGCCGCTGGGAGCGCCGCCCGCCAGCCACGAACCGCCGGTGCCCGCGCCGCCCAGCCAGCTGCCAGGGAAGGGCGAACCGCTGGTCCCTGAAGGGAGGTTGGTGAGCGCCGCGTAGTCCGACGCGGTCAGCGTGCTGGTGAAGGCGCCCAGTTCGGGGGGCGGGCGGAACATGAATGCCGTGATGTACCCGCCCACCGCCGCGGCGGTGGTGTTGGTGAGCGTCACGTCCAGATTGCCTGCGTTGGCACCCAGGTAGGTGTAGTCCAGCGTGCCGGTGAAGGCGCCCAGGCCCTCGGTGCTGAGGCTGGAATTGCTGGTGATGGGAACCACCGCGGCGCCTGCCGTGGCGGCCACGCAGGTGGCGACGGCAAGTGCGGCGGTCTGACGGACGCGTTTCGGGGTGGATCGAGGCATGTGCGATTCCTTTCGGGATGGGAGGGTGGGAGTGGCGAAACGGAACGCACCGTACGACTGCGTGAAGCGCTTTCCACGCTCCGCGGCGTGAAACGGCCGTGTCCTGTGGCGTCGCGGGGCGTTCGGTGCGGGTGCCCTCGCGAGCGCCGACGGGACCGCGTTCGCCTCTTGCGCTTCCGCGAAGCGTGCTGCACCATGTCGCGCATGAAGAAGCTCTCCCTTGCGCTGCTGCTGGTCCTGCCCATCGCCGCCTGTCGGAACGCGCCCGGCGAGTCCCCGTCGGCCGTGGCCGCTCCGCCCGCGGCGGCGCCTGCCGCAGCCCCCGCCGCGAAGGGTTGGATCACGCTGTTCGACGGCGGCGACATCTCAAGGTCCTTCCGCGGCTTCAAGTCGGACACGGTCCCGTCGTCGTGGGTGGTGAAGGACGGCTGTCTGGTGCACCTCAAGAGCGCCGGCGACGGCCACATGGTGGGCGGCGACCTGGTCACCCGCGGCAGCTGGTGCAACTTCGAGCTGGAGCTGGAGTGGAAGGTCACCCCGGGCGGAAACAGCGGCATCTTCTACCGCGCCGGCGAGGACACGGGCTCCATCTGGGAGAACGCGCCCGAGATGCAGATCCTGGACGACGCCGCGCACAACGACGGCAAGAACCGCCTCACCAGCGCCGGCGCCGACTACGCCCTGTATCCGGCGCCCATCGGCGCGGTGAAGCCCGTGGGCCAGTGGAACCAGGTCCGCATCGTGGCCGATGGCGACCATGTGCAGTACTTCCTGAACGGCGTGAAGACCTGCGACTTCGTCCGCAACAGCGCCGACTGGAAGGCCCGTGTGGCGGCGAGCAAGTTCTCGAAGATGCCCAAGTACGGCACCAACGCCTGCGGCCACATCGGCCTGCAGGACCACGGCGACGAAGTCTGGTTCCGCAACATCCGTCTCAAGCCGCTGAGCTGACCGGCGCCGGTTGGCGTCAGCCGAACATCAGCAGAAGCAGCGCCACGTCGCCGAAGTCGACGACGCCGCTGCCGTCCAGGTCGCTGCTGCAGCCGCTGCAGGGGCCGTAGTCGAGCAGCAGAAGGGCCACGTCGCCGGCGTCCACGGTGCCGCTGCCGTCCAGGTCGCCCGGAGTCCCCAGCGACACCACCGCGTGCTGGACGCCGGCCACGCCGCCCAGGTTGGGCGCCAGCGGCAGGTCGGCGCTTCCCAGAGGCAGCGGAGGCAGCCACTGGTTGCTGGGCACGGAGTCCACGCGCTGCAGGAGCGCGCACACGCCCACCCGGCCCGTGAAGTCCGCGGGCAGGCCCAGATCCGCGAAGGGAATGCGGATCTCCAGGCCGGTGGTGGCGGTGGCGGCTGCGGCCACGCTGGTGGCCGTGATGCCGGCGGTGTTGGAGACGTCCAGCGCCAGTTCCACGCCCGCCGGATTCACGCCGCCGGAGAGCTGGCCGCGACCGGTGCCCAGGCCCACCGCGCCGCGGTACTCCTTGGACGCCAGCGCGCCTCCCGGGCTGGGCAGCCAGACGCGGTCCACGTACACCATGCCACCCACGGTGTTCACGTAGTAGAGCGCGTCCGGCTGGAAGCCGGCGTCGAAGGTGGTGCCATCCAACGGCGCCAGGCCGCCCGGCGGCGCCGCCAGATGCGCCGTCACCAGGCGGTTCTGGCCGGTGCCCGCGCCCGGATCCGCGTCGATGAACAGGTCCAGCGAAGTGCCGTCCTGCGGCAGGTTGCCGCTGACGGACACGCGCAGCGCGTCCCCGTCGGCGCGCACGAACAGCTGGTCCAGTTCGCCCGCGTTGTCGCCGAAGCTGGACAGGCAGCCCTGCGAGGCCACCAGCGCCGCCTCGCCGGCGTCGGCGGGGATGGCGCGTCCGTCGATGTCCGCGTGCGTGACCACCACTGGCAGCGTGAGCGAGGCGCGCGTGATGGACCAGGACCGACCGCTCAGCGTGACGGGATAGGCCGCCTTGTTGGCGGCGGTGATGGCGGGAAGCGTGGCGCCGTTCTCCAGGCTGACGGGGGCGGTGCCGGCCGCGGGCAGCGTGAAGGCGGAGAGGTCCAGCGTGGTGGAGGTGGTGCCCGAACCCACGTTGATGGCCACCAGCACGGTCTCGGCGGGGTCGCTTCGCACGAAGGCGAAGACGCCGGCGTCCGGGCAGGTGACCGGCGTGTACGACCCGCGCCGCAGCGCCACGCTGGCCTTGCGCACCGCGATGAGCGACCGGTAGGTCTCCAGGATGGATCCCGAGACGCCCTTCTGCTCCTCCACGCTGCGACCGTCGTTGTTGGCGGCGTAGGTGGGGGGCTTGGTGCCCGCGGTCACCGCGGGGTAGTTGCTCATGGGTGCGCCGGCCACCGCCTTCCACTTGAACGGCTCCCGCATGGGGATGTCGTCGGCGTCGGTGCCGGTGGCGGCCTTGGAGCCCTTCATGCCGATCTCGTCGCCGAAGTAGATGTTGGGCGGGAAGGGCTGCGTGAACAGGATCGCGGCCGCCACCTTCTGGCGCGCGTTCATGGTGGTCTGGTTGCTGCTGGTGAAGTCGCTGGCCAGGCGGTTGGAGTCGTGGTCGTTGGTCTCCGCCACGGCCGTCTTGCCAGCCGGGACGGCGGCCACCGTGGCGGCCATGGCGCTGTACAGGCCCGAGGCGTTCCGGTTGCTCACCGCGGCGCGTGCCGCGAATTCCCACGGCTTGGTGATGACGGCGTCGAAGGCGGTGGGGGTGAGCAGGTCGGTGCCGTAGTTGCCCCAGTCGCTGGGCTCGCAGAAGAGGAACACGTCGGGCTTCACGGCGCGCAGCGCGCTGCACCACTGCTGCCAGAACGCGATGTTGGCCCCCCAGCCCTCGCCGCCGCTGGCCCAGGCGTGGTCCAGACGGAAGCCGTCCACGCCGTCCGAGGTGTCGCCGTCGCCGTTGGGGTCCAGCCACTTGCGTGCATAGCCCACCACGGTGTTCACGGCCGACGCGTTGGTGAGGTCCCAGTGGATGAAGCCCACCTGCGAGCCATTCCATGTGCTGTAGGTGGAGCCCACGTAGGTGGTGTTGGCGACGTTGGTGAAGGCCAGCCAGGTGTCGTAGACGCTCGCCGGGTTGCCGTAGGCCGACTGGTAGAAGGTGGAAGCGTGGCTGATGCCGTAGGCCACGAAGTCCAGGATCACCTTGATGCCGCGTGCATGCGCCGCGTTCACGAACGCCAGAAACTGCGCCTCGGAACCGAAGTTGGGGTTGAGCGTGTTCGCGGGACCGTGCTGGTAGCCGTGATACGCCGGCGAGGGGAAGATGGGCTGCAGGTACACCATGGTCACGCCCAGGTACTGCAGGTAGTCCAGGCTTTCCGTGGCGGCCAGGCCACCGAAGTCGCCAAAGCGCGCCTGCACCCCGTTCACCATGTCGTTGTTGGAGTCGCGCCAGGCGATCGGCATGATCTGGTAGATCACCTCGTCTTGCGGCGGGCGGCTCAGCTGTGCCATGGCGCGGCCGTGGGACAGCAGGCCGCACGCCAGGGCCAGAGCCGCCACCGTTCCGCGAAGTGCACGCATGGAAACAGTCTAACCCCGCGGGCCACGGATCCAAGCGGATTGCCGCCGTTTCCGGGCGATGCGAAACGCGTCCCGTCTCGGCTTCACGCCTTCCACTTGATGCTGCAGCCGATGCTGGGCTGCTGGGTGGGCGCGGGACTGCGCCCGGCCAGCACCTCGTCCAGGGCGGCGCGCAGGTCCGATCCGTCCACCGGGGCTCCGCTGCGCGGACGACTGGCGTCCAGTCGTCCGCGGTACGCCAGACGATGCGCGGCGTCGAACAGGAAGAAGTCCGGCGTGCACACCGCGCCGAACTGGCGCGCCACCTGCTGCGTGGCGTCGAAGCAGTACGGGAAGACGTAGCCGGCCTCGCGCGCCTCCTCCGTCATGCGCTCGGGCGCGTCCTCCGGGTAGGCGTCCGGATCGTTGGCGCTGATCGCCACCAGATGGACCGGCTTCCCCTGCATGTCACGGCCCAGCCGGGACAGCTGCTCGCGGACGTGCTTCACGTACGGACAGTGGTTGCAGAGGAACATCACCAGCACGGGCGTTCCCGAGAGCGAACGGCTGGACACGCGCCCGCCGCCGTTGCAGTCCGGCAGGTCGAAGGCGGGCATCGGCGTTCCGAGCGGCGTCATCACGCTTTCCAGAGGCGGCATGCAGGGTCCTTTCCCGCCGGTGTCGCTGGTTCCGGCGGCGCCCGATCGTAGACTGACGGCATGCGGCGCGTGCGCGACGAAGGGCCCAGCGAGGACGACATCCGGCGGTACGGCCACGAGGCCGATCCCGACGGTGCGCGCGTGTTCTGCCCGGACTGCGGCGCGACGATGCACCATGACGCGGAGATCTGTCCGAAGTGCTTCTGCTACACCGCCGGCGACTCCGCGCGGCGTTCTCCCCGCCGGGAAAGGCTGCGGCGCGCGGTCGTCGTGGGCATCATCGCGCTGCTGGTGCTGGCGCTGCTGCTTCCGCTGTTCACCCACCGCTGGTGGCTGTGAGCGGCCCAAAAACGGAACGGGCCGCCCGAAGGCGGCCCGCCGAGTGCCCCGTGTAGGACTCGAACCTACGACCCGCTGATTAAGAGTCAGCTGCTCTACCAACTGAGCTAACGAGGCGCGAGGGCGAAAGGTTACTGAGGTGCGGCACGGTCGGCAAGCGCCTCAGGCCTTGGCTTCCGGTGTCCGTGCCCCGTGGCAGCTCTTGAACTTCTTGCCGCTGCCGCAGGGGCAGGGCTCGTTGCGGCCCACCACGGCCGGCGTCGGTCGTGGCGTGGTCGCGGCGGCCGGGGCTTCGCCGTGCGTGCCGGCCCGTTCGCCGGCCTCCAGCGCCGCCTGCTGGGCGGGGCTGGGCGCGGGTTCGGCGGACGGAAGTTCCGAACCGGCCGGGGCCGCGGCCTGCGGCCGAGGCTGCGCCTGCGGGACCAGTCGACCCTTGAAGGCCACCTCGGAGACGCGGTCGCGCACGCCGATCAGCATCTCCTCGTACAGCCGGGCCGCCTCCTTCTTGAACTCGATGCGCGGGTCCTTCTGGCTGAACGCCCGGAAGCCGATCGCGTCGCGGATCTGGTCCATGGCGCGCAGGTGGTCCTTCCACGCGTTGTCCAGCGTCTGCAGGATCACCCAGCGCTCGAAGTGCGTGAGCTCCGCTCGCAGGCACTCCTTCAGGCGTGCCGCCACGAACCGCTCGGGCGCGGCCTCGGCGTCCGACCGTTCACGCTCGCTCAGGCGCGCCAGGCCCTCGCGCTCGAACCAGGTCGCCACGCTCTCGGCGTCGCGACCGGCGTCCAGGCACTCCTTCGCGCGTGCGGCCAGCTTGGCGTCGTCCATGCCGGACGCCGCCTCGACCAGCAGCGTGCGAAGTTCCTCCGGGCGGTCGCTGGGCAGCGCCGTCGGATCCCACGCCAGTCCGTAGCGGGTGCGGGCCCAGTGGCAGAACTGGGTCAGCGCCTCCGGGTTCTGCGCCTGCAGCTGCGAGGTGGTGAAGTCCAGCGCGAAGTCGATGCCGTAGGTCCGCTCGCGCTCCGCGTACGCCTGACGCGCGGTGTCCATGAGCTTGGCGGACGCCTGCGCGGGGCCCTCCACGCCCTTGAACTCGGAGGGGTCCACGCGCACGCCCAGCATGCGCTCGGTCCACTGGCTCAGTTCACGCAGGCCGAAGTCCGGCACCAGGAACGCGTCCACCGGCGCCAGATCCACAGCCTCGATCCGGGCGGCGGCGGCGTGCTCGATCGCCTGTCGCACGCCGTCACGGTCGCCGGCCTTCACCAGCGCCTGATCCAGCTGGCAGCCGAAGGTCTCGCCGGCCCACTTGGCCAGGCCGGCCGCGTCGAAGTCCGCGGAGTCGCCCTCGCTGGGCATGTACTCGGCCACCGCCAGCTCGATGCGGCCCTGAGCCTCCTCCTTGGCGTCGGTGACCAGCATCTGGTGCACCTCGTGCGGCTCCTTGCGGCGGAAGCGGTGGGGCTCCATGGAGACCGACAGGTGCTCGCGCGCCCACTCGCTCACGCAACGGCCCGCGTGATCGGTGCCCAGGTACAGGGCGGCCGCGTCCCGGGCGCTCTCCTCCACGAAGCGCAGGATCAGCTCGCGGACGCCGCGGCTCTCCAGCACCGGCTGACGCAGGCCGTAGAAGCCGCGGCGCTGGTGCTCCATGGGTTCGTCGTACTCCAGGATGTTCTTGCGCATGGTGAAGTTGCGCTCCTCCACCTTGCGCTGCGCCTTCTCCACGGCGCGGCTCAGCATGGGCGCCTCGATGGAGTCGCCCTCCTTCATGCCCAGCCTGGAGAGCAGGCCCAGCGTGGCCTTGCCCGCGAACATCTTCATCAGGTCGTCTTCCAGGCTCAGGAAGAAGCGGCTGCTGCCGCGGTCGCCCTGGCGGCCGCTGCGGCCGCGGAGCTGGTTGTCGATGCGGCGGCTCTCGTGGCGCTCGGTGCCCACGATGTGCAGGCCGCCCATCTGCTCCACGGTGGTCCAGAGGGCCAGCCGATGCAGGCGGAAGCCGCCGTGCGTGTCCAGCTCGCGCTCCAGTTCAGCCTCCTTCATGGAGGCCAGCCGCTTCTCGGGCACGTCCCGATGCTCCTGGGCCCAGTGCCGCAGCAGCGCCAGCCGGACCTCCGCGTCGCTCATGGCGGCCGCCGCCTTCCGGTCCACCTTGGCCTGCGTGGTCAGCATGTGCCGCTGCGCCGCGGCCAGGATCGCCTCGTCGGTCATGCCGGGCTCCACCTCGCGCGGAGCCACGTTCCGCCGCTTCCAGTGCTCCAGCAGCGCCGCGCGGTCCACGCGGCCCAGCTTGATGTCCGTGCCGCGGCCCGCCATGTTGGTGGCGATCATCACGGCGCCCAGCTGGCCCGCGCCCGCCACGATCTCGGCCTCGCGCTCGTGCTGCTTGGCGTTCAGCACCTCGTGCTTGATGTTGAAGCGCCGGGTCAGCAGGCTGCTGATCAGTTCGCTCTTCTCCACGCTGGTGGTGCCCACCAGCACGGGACGGCCTGCGTCGTGCTGGCGCGCGATCTCCTCCAGGATGGCGTCCCACTTGTCCTTCTCGCTCAGGAACACCAGGTCGTCGCGATCCCGGCGCTGGATGGGCACGTTGGTGGGGATGCTCACCACGTCCAGTCGGTAGATCTCGTGGAACTCGGTGGCCTCGGTGTCGGCCGTGCCGGTCATGCCGGCCAGGCGGCCGTAGAGCTTGAAGTAGTTCTGCACCGTGACCGTGGCCATGGTCTGCGTCTCTTCCTTGATCCGCACGCCCTCCTTGGCCTCCACCGCCTGATGCAGGCCGTCCGACCACTGGCGGCCCACCATCTTTCGGCCGGTGTTCTGGTCCACGATGACCACGCCCAGCTGGCCGTCCTCGTCGGTGGCCACCACGTAGTCCCGGTCGCGCTGGTAGACCACGTGCGCTCGGATCGACTGCTCCAGCAGGTGCGGCATGTCGATGTTCTCGCCCACGTAGAAGCTGCCCACGCCGGCGATCTTCTGGG
>CAZKHO010000046.1:0-16562 GCA_964552505.1 uncultured Bifidobacterium sp.
CGCCCCGGCCACTGGGGACCGGGGCGAAGCGTCCTCGGCGCGACTCGAACGCGCAACCTCTGCCTTCGGAGGGCAGCGCTCTATCCATTGAGCTACGAGGACGAGCGAACGGTGGATTCTAGCAGGCGCCGGCCACCCTACCCTGCGCGCATGTCCACATGGCTCCTGACCCCGGTCGGTCGCTTCCGGCTGATGGCGCTGGCGGAGGCGTGGTCCTGGGCGGGCCTCCTGCTTGGCATGCTGTTCAAGTACGTGGTGGTGCTCGACCCGATCGGTGTCCGCATCATGGGACCGGTCCACGGCGTGCTCTTCGTGCTCTACGCCGTGACCACCGTGGAGGCCATGGTGCACCTCCGCAAGCCGGCGTGGGTGCTGGCGCTGGGGCTGCTGGCCGCCGTGCCGCCCTTCACCACCTGGTGGTTCGAACGCTGGGTGCTCCGCCGCTGACGGAGCGCGGGCGGCCCGCACGGGTGCCGCGGCGTCCGGGACTATGCTCGCCGCCCCATGTCCACCGACGGCGACGAGCGCGCACCCACCCTTCCCGAGATCGAGCGCACGCTCGACAAGCTTGCCGCCGCCGGACAGGTGACCCGCGCGTTCGACGCGCACGGCGAGGCCACCTTCACCGCCGCCCGGCCGGCCCCCATGCCGGCGCTGATGGCGCTGAGCTTCCTCTGCTCGCTGGGCACCGGCTCGCTGTGGACCGGGCTTCCGTTCGTGGCCGAGCACGACTTCCACTTCACCACGTCGGAGAACATGTGGCTGGCCGTGGCCGAGAGCGGCGTGTACGCGGTGGTGGCGTTCTACAGCGGATCGCTGCTGAAGCGCCTGGGGGCCGTGGCCACGCCGCGCACCGTGCTGGCGGGCATCCTGCTGTTCACGCTGGCCATGTGCCTGCTGACGCTGACGGGCTCGCTGTGGGCGCTGATCGCCACGGCGCTGGGCGTGAGCGCGGCCAGCGCCATGATGTGGCCCATCGTGGAGAGCTACCTCTCCTCCGGTCGTCACGGGCACCAGCTGCGCTCGTGCGTGGGGGTGTTCAACATCGTGTGGACCAGCGCCACGGCCGCGGGCCTGGTGCTGATGGGGCCGGTCTTCGCCACGGACTTCTCGCGCATCGCCATCGTGGCCATCGGGCCCGTGTGCGCCACGGGCATCCTCTGCCTGCCGTGGTTCCCGGCCAGCCCGCCCCCTCATCTGGAGCACGGCATGCCGCCTGCGGTGCCGCCGGTGTACCGGCCCCTTCGAGCCGCCAGCCGCGCGCTGCTGCCCACCAGCTACCTGCTCATCGGCACCATCGGACCCATGCTGCCCTACATCACCAGCGGCATCGGCGTGGCGCCCGAGTGGCAGACGCCCACCTCCAGCGCATGGCACGGCGTGCGCGTGATCGCCATGCTGGCCATGTGGCGGCTCAGCTTCTGGCACGGGCGATGGGCCACGCTGGCCGTGGGAGCGGCGCTGATGGCCGGCGGATTCCTGACGGCCATGGGCGCGGGCGGCGTGGCCACCCTGCTGGGCGCGCTGGCCGCCTTCGGCGCGGGACACGCGGTGCTGTACTACGCCAGCCTCTACTACGCCATGAGCGTGGGCCACGCCGAGGTGGACGCCGGCGGCCACTTCGAGGCGCTCATCGGCGTGGGCTACATCTCCGGGCCCATCGCCAGCCTGGTGGGCATGTGGCTGGCGGGCGAAGGAGGCGCGCGCGGACTGGTGCTGGCGCTGGCCGCCGGCGCGTCGATGCTGGCTGCACGCGAGTGGTGGCGATGGCGACGCGTGACACGCGGAACCGTCCAACGGCCGTGAAACGGCGCTTCCTTCTGGCCTTCTGGCGGAATCTTGCAAATTCCCGGTGATTGCAGTTGGTGACGCACCGGCGCGGGATAGGTTGAGCGGATGATCCGCCGAACCCTTCTCGCGCTCTGCGCCGTGCTTCTGGTCGCCCTGTTCACTCCCGTCGCCCACGCGCAGGACGGCTGCGACGCCAAGGCCGCGGATCTGGACGGCAACGGCGAGGTGGACGGCGCGGACATCGGCCTGATGCTGCTCTTCTTCGGCACGGTCGACCCCTGCTGCGGCGTCAACTGCGACGACGGCGATCCGAACACCACCGACTCCTGCGACAACGGCGTGTGCGTGCACGTGAATCCGTGCGACGACGGCGTGCCATGCACCATCGACGCGCTCGATCCCAAGTCCGGCGCGTGCACCCACACCGTGAAGGACTGCGACGACGGGAACAGCTGCACCGCGGACTCGTGCGTGAACGGCGTGTGCGTGCACAGCACCGGCGTGACGCAGCCCTGCGACGACGGCAACCTCTGCACCGGCGGCGACGCGTGCTTCGGCGGCACGTGCCGCCCGGGGTACCCGGTGAACTGCAACGACGGGAACCCCTGCACCATCGACTACTGCAACCCCTGCGTCGGCTGTCTGCACGTTCCCGGCAACTGCTTCACGCTGGATCAGCAGCACACGGCCAAGGTGGGTCGCTGCGCGCTGGCCATCTGCGGCGCCATGCCGCAGTGCTGCGAGGTGGCATGGGACGACGCCTGCCTGGAGTTTGCCGCCAGCATCGACGTCTGCACGGACATCGACCAGCTCATGGACCGCTCGGAGGCCGGACTTCCGCTGTTCGCCGATTCCGTGCCCTGATCACTCCGCCGGACCGGCCTTGGCGTTGCACGCCTTGAGCGCCGCCAGCGCCTGCTCGCGCGCCTGCGCGTGGTCCACCAGCGGCGCCGGATAGGCGGGCGCCGCCATGGGCATCTCCCACGGTCGGTGCACCAGGTGCTCGGGCATCTTCTCCAGCTCCGGCACCCATCGCTTCACGTAGGCGCCGTCGCCGTCGAACTTCTCCCCCTGCAGCGTGGGGTTGAAGATGCGGAAGTACGGGGCGGCGTCGGCGCCGCAGCCCGCGCTCCACTGCCAGCCCAGCGTGTTGCTGGCCAGGTCGGCGTCCACCAAGGTGTCCCAGAACCAGTCCGCACCGTGCAGCCAGTGCTGTCGCAGGTGCTTCACCAGGAAGCTGCTCACGCTCATGCGGACGCGGTTGTGCATCCAGCCGGTGTGCCAGAGCTGGCGCATGCCCGCATCCACCAGCGGGTAGCCGGTCCGGCCGCGCTGCCACGATCGAAGGTTGCGAGCGCTCTCCTGCCACGGGAAGGCGCGGAACTCGGGCCGCAGCGGATCCTCCGCGGTGCGCGGGAAGTTGGCCAGCACATGCCAGGCGAACTCGCGCCAGCCCAGCTCCGCGCGGAACTTGTCGGCGCTGGAGCGGAAGGTCTTGTCCTTGCCCTCCAGCCGCGCCTCCACCGCATGCCACAGCCTGCGAGGGGAGACTTCGCCCCACGCCAGATGGGGGCTCAGCATGCTGGTGCCGTGTTCCGCGGGCAGATCCCGGCCGGTGGCGTACCCGCCCACCGGACCGTCCAGGAACGCCTTCGCGCGCCGTGCGGCGCCCGCCTCGCCCGGCTGCCAGGTCTCCGCAAGTCCCGCGTCCCACGCGATCCGAGGTTGCAGACGAAGCGCTTCCACGCTCACGCCCGTCGGCCAGGCCGCCGGCGCGCGGAGCGCTTTCGGCCCAGGCTTGGGCTTGCCGGGCACCTCGCGCGAGAGGCAGTTCTTCCAGAACGGCGTGAACACCTTGTACGGCACGCCGCTGCCGGTGCGGACCTCGGCCGGATCGAACAGCAGATTGCAGAGGAAGGCGTGCGTGGTCAGACCGGCCGCCGCGCACGCCTGTTCCACGCGCTCCTGCTCGGCCACGGCCCATCCCTCGAAGCGCCGGTTGAACGCCACCGCCGTGGCACCTGTGGCCCGGGCGATCTCCACCAGCGCCACCGCCGGATCCTGGGACCGCACCACCAGCCGCGAGCCCGCCGCTTCCAGACCGGCCGCCAGCGAAGCGATCGATCGATGCAGCCACCAGCGGCTGGCGCCGCCGGGCGCCCATCGCCCGGCCGCGTCCGGATGCCAGCAGAACGCGGGCACCACGGGCTGATCCGCGGCCACCGCAAATCCCAGGGCCGGATGGTCGTCCAGGCGAAGGTCGTTGCGGAACCAGACGACGGTGCCCGCCATCAGTCCTCCACCCTTCCCAGCTCGAACGCCAGCGCCTGCTCCAGCCGCGGATGATCGAAGCGGAATCCGCGCTCCAGCAGCCTCCTCGGCTGCACGAACGCGCCGCGCAGCAGCAGCTCGCGACCCATCTCGCCAAAGAGCGCGCTCACCGCGGGTGCCGGCAGCGGCATGAACGCGGGCCGGCGCAGCGTGCGGCCCAGCGCGCGGCCGAAGTCCGCGTTGGAGCGCGGATCCGGAGCCACGGCGTTCACCGCCCCCTGCAGCGAATCGTCCCGGATGCAGTGCAGCACCGACGCCAGCAGGTCGTCCAGCGAGATCCAGCTCATGCCCTGGCGACCGTTGCCCACAGGTCCACCCAGGCCCAGCGAGAACGGCGTCCGAAGCTTGCCCAGCACGCCTCCCGCCGCGGTCAGCACCAGGCCGATGCGCAGGTGCACCACGCGGATGCCCGCCGCCTGCGCCGGTGCGGTGGCCGCCTCCCACGCCTGACAGGTCTCCGGAAGGAAGCCGCGCCCGGCCTCGCTGGACTCGTCCAGGGGCTCGGGGCCGCGCGAACCGTAGAAGCCGATGGCACTGGCGGACACCAGCACCTTGGGTGGACGGGGCAGCGCGGCCAGCGCCTCCGACACCTGACGCGTGCCCTCCACGCGGCTCTGGCGGATGGCGCGCTTGCGCGCGGCGCTCCAGCGCCCGCCCGCGATGTTCTCGCCGGCCAGGTGCACCACGGCGTCCACGCCGTCCAGGAACTCGTGGTCCACGGTGCCGGTGCGCGTGTCCCATGCGATGTCCAGACGCTCGCGGTTGGGGGCGCCACGCACGATGCGCCGCACCTGATGGCCGCCCGTGGAGAGGAAGGCGCAGAGCTGCGATCCCACCAGGCCACCCGCCCCGCTCACCGCCAGCCGCAGCGGGTCGCCGGCGGAGAGCTCCTGATGTCGTCGGAGATCGTTGGAGGTGCGACGGTGCCGCCACGCGAAGGTGCGCTTCAGGTCGCGGCCGATGGCGCCTCCCGCCACCGCCTGACCCAGGAAGCCGCCCGGCAGACGCCAGGTCACGTGATCCTCCAGCGTGCTGCGATCGCCCTCGTGCGGCATGAAGCGGTGCTCGTGCACCCAGGAAGCGAACGGGCCGCTCACCTGACGGTCCGTGAAGGAACGACCGGGCTCCACGCGCTCGTGCCGCGCCAGCCAGCGGAACTGCAGCGGGCCCTTCCGGAGCCGAAGCGTGACCGTGCTGCCGTCGGCGATGCCGCCCACCGCGGACTCCACGCTCACCCGCTCCCACGGCGGCACCAGGCGCTGCAGCGCGCCCGAGCGGAAGTGCCAGGCGGCCAGCCGGTCGGCGGGCGCGGGCATGACGCTGGTTCGAACGAAGGTGGGCATGGGTCGCACGCTACTGGAGCGGAAGGCTTCCTGCCGGACGCAGCCGCTCGCCGCGCACCAGCACGTCCCGGACGTGCACGAAGGTGGCGGCGTCGGCGGCGCGGCGCTCGGCCGGACGCTTTCGCATGGACGCCATGGCCAGTTTCAGCCGGGGGTTGGACTGCAGCGCGGCCTGATGCCGCTCCAGGAAGGCCCAGTACAGCGGCGTCACCGGGCAGTCGCGGTCGGGGCGGAACTCGCATCCCTGACAGAAGTCGCCCATGCGGTCCATGTAGGCGCTGCCGGCCACGTAGGGCTTGGTGGTCATCACGCCGCCCGCCGCGTAGGTGGCCATGGCCAGCACGTTGGGCTCCACCACCCAGTCCCACGCGTCCATGTAGGCCACCCAGAACCAGTCCGCCAGCTCGCGTGCGTCCACGTCCAGCAGCGTGGCCAGGTTGCCCAGCACCATAAGCCGCGTGATGTGATGACTCCAGGCTTCGTCCCACACCCCGGAGACCACCTGGTCCAGACAGTGAAGTCCGCTGGGCGCTCCCCAGAACACGGGCGGCAAGGGCGTGTCGCCGCCCAGCGCGCGCGGCCGCGCACCGCCGTCCACCCCAGCCGGCGGCGCGCCCGCAGGCGTCCACGCCGAACCCTTCCAACGCGCAAAGCCCGCGTCGCCCGGGGCGTCCGCCACGGGCCACGCGTCGCGGAAGCCGTCGGTGGCCAGATGGACCCATCGCACGAACTCGCGCCACCCCGCCACCTGCCGGATGAAGCCCTCCTTGGAGGCGATCGGCAGATCCATGCACTCCACCTCGCGAGCCATGCGCGTGGGATGGATGCGGCCCAGGTTCATGACCGGGCTCATGCGCGAATGGAACAGCCCGCGGCTGCGCGTGCTCATGGCGTCCTCGTACGGGCCGAAGTGCGGCAGGCACTCGCCCTTCGCCCAGGACCAGAGTCGCTCCGTGTCCGCCAGGGACCCCGGCAGCGCGCCCAGCTCAAGCGTGCCGGGATGGGCGGCGAACTCCACCTCCACGGTCTCCGCCACCTCGCGACGAAGCGGCGTGTCGCGGAATCGCGGGGGCGTGGGCGGCGGCGGCGCGCCGTTCCAACGCTGGCGGTTCTCCACGTCGAAGCTGAGTCGCCCGCCCACAGGCTCGCCGGCCTCGTCCATGAGCAGGCCGGAGCGCCTGCGATAGGCGCGGTAGAAGGCGTCCATGGACCACTGCCTGCCGCGACGGCAGCCATCGAAGTCGCTGCGATGCGTGGCCCACCCGTCGTCGGGCACCGGCCTCAGCAGTCCCTCCTTCACCAGCGGCGCCAGCTCCGCGCGCATCTCGCGCTCGGCCCATTCCGTGGCCTGCAGAGCGCCGTGCCGCCGCGCGAAGTCGCGGACCGCACCGCACAGGGTGCCGTCCACGCACAGGTACCTGACCGCGAATCCCGCCTTGGCCAGCTCCAACGCGAAGTGGCGCATGTTGAGCAGGATCAGCGCCAGACGCGCGCGGTGGTACGGCCTTCGCGAAAGCCACTCCCTGCTCTCCACCAGCAGCACGCCGGTGCGGGCGGGCTCCACGTCACGCAGCGCGCCAAGGTTCCGATGCAGCTGGGCGGGCGCCACGAACACCCATGACGAGGCCTCCCGTGGCGGGCCGAGCATGGATTGCAGCTGCACCTGCGGCATGCGCCGGAGTTCGCGCGCTTCCGCGCTCCGGATGCGAACCCGCGCCGTCACGCCGCGTGATGCCGCCGACACGGCCCCCCGATACGATCCAGCCATGGAACTCGACCGCCTGCTGAACCAACGCATCGAGATGGCCGCCCGCGCCGTGGAGGCCCTGCGTGGCCTGCAGCCCGCCGTGGCCAGAGCCTGCGGCATGCTGGTGCAGGCGCTGGAGGCGGGCGGTGCGGTGCTCACCTGCGGCAACGGCGGCTCGGCGGCCGAAGCGCTGCACCTGGCCGAGGAGCTCTCCGGCCGATACCGCACCAACCGCCCCGCCCTCCGCGGCCTCTCGTTGTGCGCCGATCCCACGGCGCTCACCTGCATCGCCAACGACTTCGGCTTCGACCATGTCTTCGCTCGCCAGCTGGAGGCGCTGGGTCGGGCGGGCGACCTGCTGGTGGTCTTCTCCACCAGCGGCCGGAGCGCCAACCTGGTGCGTGCGCTGCACGTGGCCCGTGATCGCGGCATCGCCACGCTGGGACTGCTGGGCGGCGAAGGGGGCCCCTGTCTGCCGCTGTGCGATCACGCCATCGTGGTGCACGGCGTGGACGGTGCCGGCGTGCAGGAGGCGCACCAGATGGTGATGCACATGCTGTGCGAAGCCTGCGAGGCGCGCTTCGCACACGCCGGAGCCCACGCATGAACCGGTCCGCCACGGCCGCCCGCGACAGCCTGTCCAGCACGCTCATCTGCCGCGCGCTGGTGCCGGCGTGGCTGCTGACGGGCGCCGCCATCAAGCTGCAGGAACGCAGTCCCATGCTGCTTCCGTCGCCCGTGCGTGACACGCTGAAGTGGCTGGCCGGAACCGTGGGCAAGGCGGGCGAGGCGGACTTCGCCCAGTTCCTGGACCTGATGCTGCGCGTGATCGTGAGCGGCGAGTTCGCGCTGGCGGCGGCCATGGTGCTGCTGCCCCGCTTCAGCCGCCCCATCGCGCTGGCGCTGCTGTCCATGTTCGTGGTGATCCTGCTGACGGTGGTGGCCCGCGGCGAGGCCAGCTGCGGCTGCTTCGGCAGCAAGGGGCCGCCGCCCTGGGCGGTGCTGGTGGGCGACGCCACGCTGCTGGCGCTGGTGGTGTGGGCCCGGCCGCTTCGCAGCGCCGTCACAAGGGCGCAGGCTGGCGGCTTCGTGGCCCTGGCGGCCATGGGCGTGGCGGTGGCCTTTGGCATGCCGGCGCGCGCGGGGCTGGATCATCCGGAGACGGCGCCCCGGTCCGACACCCCGTCGCCTGCACCGCGGAAGCCCGCGGACGGGTCGCCCTCCACGCCCGAGACGCCCAAGCCCACCGCCGGCGGCGAGACCACGCCCACCGCGCCGGCGCGCCCGGCAGCCACCGCGTGGCCCGCCCCGCCCGCCAAGCTGCAGCCCTACTACCTGCCGCAGTTCGAGCAGTGGGTGGGCAAGCCGCTGCGCGATCAGGCCGTCGCCGCGCTGATCACGAGGCCCATTCCCGCGGAGCTGGAGAAGGGCCGCTGGATCGTGATGTTCTTCCGCGAGGACTGCGAGCACTGCCATGCGGTGCTGGATCGGCACTTCTCGCCCAAGGTGCCGCTGCCCACCCTGCTGGTGGCGGTGCCGGACGCGGATCCCGCCGCCGCCCTGCCCAACCCCTGCGGCGAGTGCACCATCCGCACGCTGCCCAAGGGACCGGACTGGGTCATCGGAACGCCCGTGCTCCTGTCCCTGCAGGACGGCGTGGTGCGCGGCGTGGTGGGCGGCACGGACGCGGAAGATCCGGCCAAGGTGCAGTCACTGATCGACGGCAGGTGAGCCGCGGCCGCCCGTGACGCCGGGCCGCACGATCGGCGTGCGCGTCACCTCTCGGGCACGCACGGTCCACTCGCAGCTCCCAAGCGTGAAGCGGCGCGGCCGCGCCACACCGTCACGCACCGCCGCCACCATGCGTTCCACCGTGGCCTCCGCGGCGGAGGGTTCGGCGCCGCGCAACGCCACCGCCAGCACCTGGGCGCCGGCCTTGCGAAGCCGCGCGCGGGCCCACGGACCGTCACCGGACAGCAGCCCCGCCGCCCGCCTCCGCAGAGACGTCGCCGCCCCTCGCACCCGACGTGCCGTCCGCGAGGCGCGCACCGCGGCTCCCGCACGCAGTGATTCCAGCACCGGCAGCACCTCGTGGCGAAGCCGGCCGCGCACGCGTGAGCGGTCGGCGTTGGACGGATCCTCGCGCCACGGGACGCCGCAGGACTGCAGCAGGCCGCCCAGTTCCGCGCGCGAGCGCTCGAGCAGCGGCCGCACCAGCGCCACGCCGTCGGACAGCCTTCGACGCGAGGGCATGCCGCCGGCCGCGGCCGCACCGGCGCCGCGCACCAGCCGCATGAGCACCGTCTCCAACTGGTCGTCCGCGTGATGGGCCAGCAGCACCACCGCGGCCTTCGCGTCGGACGCCGTCCGGGCCAGCGCGCGGTATCGGGCGTCGCGCGCCCGTGCGGCCACCGCGGAGCCCGCCGTCAGCCGCAGCTTCGCACGCCTCACCCGCACGCCCATCCACGCACCCAGCGCTTCCACGAAGTCCGCGTCGGCCGCGGATCCGGCACGCAGGCCGTGATCCACCGTGGTGAGCTCCACGCTCCAGCCGGCGCGCCGCGCGACGGACGCCGTCACCACGGCCAGCGCGGTGGAGTCCGCCCCGCCGCTGGCCGCCACCATCACGCATGCGCCCTTGGGCACATGGACCAGCGACGCCTGCACCACGGCCGCCAGCGGATGGCGCGCCGCGCGTCGGCGCACGCTCTCCCAGGCCGGAAATGCGCTCACCGGGACTGCGGTCGGTCCACGACCTGCACCGCCTCGGATTCGGTGGGCAGCGGCGGCGTCAAGTCGACACGACCTCGCCAGCGACCCGGCCCGTCCGCGGACAGCTTCCACGAGACCTCGCCGGCTCGGCTCAGCAGTCCACCCAGCAGACGCATGGATCGACCGCATCCACCGGCCGACTCACGCGCCTGCGCCCAACGCTCCAGCACCGGACCCAGGACCACACCACGTGCCGCACCCACGCGCTGCACCTGGGTTTCCGCCGGGCGAGAGGGCGCTGTCTCCTGCAGTTCCTCCAGCGACGCCGCCACCCGCGTCAGCCACTGCGCGTCGGAGGCGTACACACGCCAGCCGCCGGAGCGCAGCGACACCGTGCGCGCATGCAGTTCGCCGGCCTCCAGCGGCTCCAGCCCACCGAAGACCTGCGCCACCAGCGTGGGCGCGTCCCAGTGCCGAGGCGCCTCCAGGGGCGCCCCATGACGACGCGCCAGCTGCGTGCAGGACCTGGCCGGTGTGACCGTGCAGCATTCGGCCACCCGTTCCAGCAGCGCATCCGAAGCCTGCGTGCCAGCCTCCGCGTCGACCAGTTCGTACGCCACGGCCAGCGCGGCCGTGCCCTCGCCGTCGCCCGGCGGCCCCACCGCCACGATCATGCGACGGCCCAGCGCGCGCTCCAGCGCGTCATCCGGCTTCCACGCGGGCTGCGCGCGCGACCACGCCGCCGGAACCAGATTCTGCGGCATGGGCTGCACCCAGCAGGCCATGGTCTCCGCGGGAAGGAACGAAAGCTCCTCGCCTGACGCAGTGCCCGACCTGAGCTCCCCCAGCGGATCACGATCCAGCTTCGCCAGCATCTCCACGTGCACCCCGTCCGCGTCGCCCGTGGCCCGCCACACCGAGTGACCGGCGGAGCCGCATCCATGACGAAGCGCCACCGACACGCTGGCGTCCGACGGGCCAAGCGAACCCTGGGGCAACGCCTCCGCCAGCGTGGGCGGACCGGACTCCGTGGAGAGACGGAGCATGTCCTTCAGAAGCGGTCCGTCCGCGTGGTCGCTCACGAGCAGCCAGTCGCCGGCCACCGCACCCTCCAGCCCCAGCTGCGGCACGGAGAAGCGCGAAGCCCCCCGCATGCGCCCGCCCACGGAGCGGAGCAGATCGCACGCCTCGCGCGCGGGCACCTCCAGCGCCAGCACCCACTCGGGCCCGAGCCGGCTCCGGCGAACCACCAGCGAGGCGTCGCGGCCCGCGCATCGCTCGAACAGCGCCCACGGCGAGACGCCTGACGAGCTGGCGGCGCGATTCCACGCCTCGCGCGCGCCCAACGCCTCCAGCATGGCGCCCATGCCCTGTGCCAGCGCGCGCGTGCCGGCGTCGCTTCCGCGAAGGCCGCCTCGCACCTGCACCAGCGCGTCCACGTCCGGCGGCGCGATGGCCGCCGCCGCCAGCGGCGGCGCCGCGTGCCCACCCAGCAGGACGGCCGCCACCAGCGCCAGCACGCTCACGTCCGCCCCCACGGCGCCACGGCCATCGGCGATTCACCCCGCGGCCGAGGCACGTAACGGACAGGCATCACCCGACGCGGCGGATCCTCCGACGGCAGCAGCCACTGCGCGCCGCGACGGCCCATGTCGCCAAGGTCGGCGCCCTGCCGCGAGGCCTGCCACGCCTGGAATCCCACCCAGCCTGCCACCAGCAGCGACGCCGCGGCGGCGGTCCACGCGACCACCGCACGACGGCGTGACGCCCCGTGTCGCAGTCCAAGTCGACGCAGCACCGCCTGACGCATGTCGCGCCCCTGATCCGTCTCGCTGGCCAGCATCGCCATCAGGCGGTCCAGTCGCTCGCGTTCGCGGTTCATCGCAGCACCTCCTCGGCGAAAGCTCGGTCCAGCTCGTCCGAACGGATGCGGTCCAGCATGCGGCGTCGCGCGCGGTACAGATGACTCTTCACCGTGCCCTCGGGCAGGTTGGCCTGCCGCGCGATCTCCGACACGCCCCACCCCTGCTGGTGGAAGAGCAGCACGATCTCGCGCTGGATGGGATTCAACGCGTCCATGGCGGCGTCCAGCAGCCGGCCCAGTCGCGTGCGCTGCTCGCGCTCCGCGGCCAGCGCGCCCGGCAGCTGGTGGCTGCCGCCACGCGACTCCACGTGCTCGCTGTCCGGCGTGGGCCGGTGCTTGCCCAGGTGGTTCATCCAGAGTCGACGCGCGATGGTGTAGAGCCAGGTGCTGAACCGGAATCGGTCGTCGAACCGGTCCAGGTTGGCCAGCACGCGCACGAAGGTCTCCTGGCAGAGATCCTCGGCCAGTTCCCGGCTGCCGCTCAGCCGAGCCAGATAGGCCTGCAGCGGCATCTGGAACCGAGCCACGATCTCCTCCACGGCGGCGGCGTCCCCGCGGCGCGCACGCCGCAGCAGTCGCTGCTCCACTTCGCGGCTGGGCCAGGCCATCGCCGGATCGTACCCGGGCCCCCTGCCCGGGTTGCACGATCCGGCGACGCCCGTCCGTCGTTGGTCAGGCCACCGCGCGCAGGCGTTCGCGGGCCTTGGTGGCCGTGGCGCGCGCCGCAGGCTTCGACGCCGCCTGGGCCTTGGAGGCCTGCAGCGCGTCCACCAGCGAGAGCGGCGTCCGGGCGAACCGGCTGGCGCCGATCGCCTCGGCCAGGCCGTCGGCGCGGTTGAACACGCCGCCGCCCACCACGATCTCCATGTCCGGCGTGGCGCCCACTTCGCGCACCTGGTCGATGATGGCGCGGATCCCGGGCGCGTCGCTGGCGCTGCTGGCGAAGAGCACCAGGAAGTCCGGACGACGCTGGCCCGTCTCCTGCAGGATCTCGTCGTGCGCCACGCCGCCGCCGGCGAACTGCACGGTGAAGCCCGCGGCCTCCAGCAGGTCGGCGGCCATCTGTCCGCCCAGATCCTCGTTCTCGCCGCTGCCGCAGAACAGGTTCACCGTGCGGCCGTTGGGCTGGGCCCGCGTGTACGCCAGCTGGAGCTGGTCCACCACGGTGCGAAGCAGGCGCGTGGCGTAGTTGAAGCTGATGCGCTCGATCTGATCGGCGCGGTGCAGCTTGTGCAGCGCCTCGTGGATGGGCCAGGCCACCTGCTCGGTGAAGTCCTCGGCGCTGATGCCGGAGCCGAGGGCGCGGGAGACGAGCGTGCGCACCGCGGAGCGGTCGCCCGCAAGCAGCGCGGGAAGCATGGTCTCGATGATCGACTCGAAGTGGGTGGCGGTCATGGCTGGTTCCGTGTCTCTTGCGGGCCGTCGCGTCGACTCCGTCGCGCTGGGGCCTCCGGGTTGCTGGGCCGCGTTCCTCGCGGCGCCGTGTGTTTCGGCCTTCCCGTGGGCGCCCTTGCAGCCGTCCCGAACTTCTCGATATCGGAACCTCCGGGCGTCGTTATGCGACACCAACCCCGCCTACCATCGCGCCATGGCCGATCCCGCCGCCCCCACGCAGAAAGAGGAAGCGCCATGGACGCACGCGCGTCTGGCGGCGGACCCTCATCAGGATCCCGAGAAGGCGCGCCGCGTCCGCGAGATGTTCGCCGCCATCGCCGCCAGCTATGACCTGAACAACCGCCTGCACTCGTTCGGGCTGGACCAGTCCTGGCGGCGGCGGACGGTGCGCGAGGTGGAACGGCGCCTCACCCGCGGAGACCTGCGCGGCGTGCGCGTGCTGGACGTGGCGTGCGGCACCGGCGACCTCAGCGAGGCCTTCGCAGACCGCGGCGCCGAGGTGACCGGCCTGGACTTCACGCCCCCCATGCTGGAGATCGCGCGCACCAAGGCCGCGGGGCGCCGCCGCGCCGCCGGCACCCCGCCCACCTACGCGCACGGCGACGCCACGCGGCTGGACAGGCCGGACGCGTGCGTGGACGTGGTCAGCATCGCCTTCGGACTCCGCAACGTGGGTGACGTGGCTTCGGCCATGCGCGAATTCCATCGCGTGCTGCGCCCGGGCGGCGTGCTGGCGGTGCTCGAGTTCGGTTTGCCCGCGTGGCAGCCGGCAAGGTTTTTCCATCGCCTCTACACCGAGCGCATCATGCCCTTCACGGCCACGCTGGTGGCGCGCGATCGAAGCGGGGCCTACCGCTACCTGCCCCGAAGCGTGGACACCTTTCTCAGCCCGGAGGGCGTGGCGCAGGCCGCGGAGGCCGCAGGCTTCGGGCAGGTCCGGACGCGCCGGCTCACCTTTGGCACCTGCGCCGTCACGACCGCCCTGCGCGGTTCCGTATGATCCGCGGGGTCGCATGCCCTTCGACACGCTGACCTACGCCTGGAATCATCCCGAGCGGCTCGGCCCCGCGCTGTCGGGCCGTTTCGCCGCGGACGCGTTGGGGCCGTGGGCGCGTCTGGACGGCAGCTTCAACCAGCTGGCGGAGGCGGTTCGGCCCATGACCGCGGCCATCGTGTGCGGACTCCGGGCCGAGGCCATGCGCGTGCATGTGGACGCGCGCGAGGTGGCCGACGCCGTGAACCGAGACCCCATCCGTCTGGGCGGCTTCGCGGGCATCGACCCCATGGCGCCCGACTGGCGCGAGGAGGTGGAGACCGCGCTGCGTCTGGGCATGCGAGGCGTCTGCGTGGCGCCGGCGGCGCAGGCGGTGCATCCGACGCACCCGCACGCCATGGAACTGTGGGACCTCTGCCAGTCACGGAGCCTGCCCGTGATCTCGCTGCCGCTGGGCACCAAGGTGGGCGCGGGTCCCATCGAGTTCGCGCGACCACTGGCGTGGGACGAACCTGCCCGCGCGTTTCCGCGGCTTCGCATCCTGCTGGGCGGTCTGGGCTGGCCGTGGGTGGACGAGTGCCTGGCCATGCTGAGCCGACATCCGAACCTCTTCACGGAGACCAGCACGCTGATTCCCACACCGTGGCGGCTCTACGGCGCGCTACGCGACGCCTGGGCGCTTGGACTGCTGGACCGCGTGCTGCTGGGCAGCGCGTTTCCCTTCAGTGATCCGGCCGAGGCGGCCGAGACGGTGCTTCGGGTGAATGCCTACGCCCCGCTGCAGGGTCCCCGCATCCCCACACGGGAACTCCGCGCGTTGGTGGATCGGGACTGCTTCGCGTCGCTCGGCGCCCGCGGCCCTCGCCTGAGCGACGGCGTGGGGGTGGCGGCATGAGACGCGCACTGCTGATCGCATGCATGGCGGTGCTGAGCGGCTGCTACTCCGTGCAGTGGCCGTGGACCACCACCGAACTCACCACCTCCGGTCTGGCCGACAACCCGGTCAAGGTCACCACCACCCCGGGCGAGGCCTGGTACGCGATCGAGCCCGCACAGGTGAGCTACTACGCCAGCGACCTCACGCCGGAGAAGCTGGCCGCCGGCGGCAAGCTGAGCGGTCAGGTGGTGAACATCGAGGTGATCTGGGAGCCCAAGCCCGGCCTCACGCCGCTCGAACCCACCACCACCAACGCCACCATCCGGCTGGTCCTGTTCGCGGAGGGCGAGGTGGGCGTCTATGGCGGGGGCGGCTTCGCGTGGCTGCGCGGCAAGCCGGAGGACGGGGACATGGGCCTGCTCCTCACGGGCAGCAACCTGTCGCTCATCGCCCGGACCAAGGGCTTCGTGGACCTCCTCACGCCGGCCGAGATGCTTGGAACGGTGCAGGGCCGCATGGACGAGGCGAAGGCCCACGCCATCCGCCGCGCAGCCAGTCAGGCCGTCACCAACGCGCTAGGGAGCGTGCGCTGGGTGCAGGCACCCACGCCCGCACCGGTCCTGGCGGCCGCGCAGGACTGAGTCTCAGCGCACCAACGACAGCAGACGTTCCGTGGCATGCGAGCGCGGCGTGCGGCGCGCGGGCTCCGACTCGGTGGCCAGCTCGGTGTGCTCCCACGAGGGCGCGTCGAGGGCCACCACCGTCGGCACCTCCACGCGATGCACGATGTCCCACGTCCCCACCGTGGCGTCAAAGAGCAGCGCCACCGCCACCGGCGGCTGCGTGGCCCGCACGCCCGCCTCCTCCTGCAGCTCTCGCCGCGCGGCGGTGGCCGGATCCTCGCCCACCTGCAGACCCCCGCCGCCCAGGAACTCCCACTGGCCGCCGTAGGTGAGGCTGCGCGGAGATCGTCGGCCCATCAGCCACCCGCCAGGCGCCCGCGCCAGACACTTCACCCCCAGCGGGCGCGCCGGCCCGGGACGATCCGGATGCAGGCGCCGGGCCACCGCCTGGAAGCGGTACGCGGCCTCCATCACGTGCAGCGTCACGCCGCCGTGACCGTCGCGCGAATGCGACAGCACATGCCAGATGGCGCCGTCGTGCAGGCGCGGGTTGTCGCGGCAGGCCGCCTGGAAGTCCCGATCCACCTGGTCCAGGTCCACGCCGGCCGGCACCCAGCGACCGGGTTCCACCAGGAGCCGCGGCGGTCGCCGGAGCGGGATGAGGCGGTCGGTGTCCACGCGGGCATTGTCCATGAAACGCGGGCTTTCGCTATCGTCCGCCCATGCAGAGCACCACGGACATCGCCGCGGCCCCCGAGCGCCAGCCTTCCGGTCTCTTCCTGCTGTTCTTCGCCGAGATGTGGGAGCGCTTCTCGTTCTACGGCATGCGCGCCCTGCTCGTGTTCTACATGGTCAAGGGCTTCATGAAGGCCGACGACAGCCGCG